>CACOKI010000005.1 GCA_902627735.1 uncultured Pelagibacteraceae bacterium | reverse complement strand
ATACTATCTACTAAAATTACGCTGAAGGGCAGAGAAAATATTATAAAAGATAGAAAATTTTTTATTGCTTCTTCTCATCAATCAATGTTTGAAACATTTTACCTTCAAACTATTTTTAACTCTCCTATTTTTATTCTTAAAAAAGAACTTTTAAATATTCCTATTTTTGGTTGGTATTTAAAAAAAATTGGCTCAATTTCAATTAGAAGAGATAAGATAACTAAAGATAATCTAAGTTTTTTTGAGCATATTTCGAATAAAATTAATAATTCTAATAGACCTGTAATAATATTCCCGCAAGGTACAAGAGTACCACCAACTGAAAGACCAAACTTTAAAAAAGGCGTTTCCAGAATTTATGAAGAATTAAAAATTGACTGCCTGCCAATAGCTGTAAATTCAGGATATGTTTGGCCAAAAAATAATATTACAAATGCTAATAAAGAAATCACAATTTCAATTCTTAAACCAATAACTACAGGACTAAATAAAGATGAATTTCTTAAAACACTTGAAAACGAAATTTATTCTGAGTTAAATGTATTAAATTAACCCTTCATTGGCATTACTACATAGATACTATCAAAATCACCAGGATCTTTTATTAAAACTGGTGAACCAGAGTCATTAAAAAATAATTCTATTTTTTCACCATCAATTTGAGATGCTACATCTATTAAATATCGTGAGTTAAAACTTATTTCTAAATCATGATCAAAATTTATCATTAAAGTTTCTTTTCCATCCCCACTATTAGTATTGTTAACAGACAAATTTAATGTGTCTTTATTCAGTATAAACTTTACCCCATCTTTTTTGTCTATTGAAACAGATGCAACTCTATCGACAGAGTCTAAAAACAATTTTAAATCAATTTCTAGTTTTTTTTTATTATTTTTAGGTATAACTTGAATATAATTTGGAAATTTACCATCAATCAGTTTCGATATCAAAATACTATTATGAAGCTCAAATTTTATTTTTGATTTAATATTAGAAATTTTTACATCTCCATCATAATTTTCAAGTAATGAACATAGTTGAAAAATAGTTTTTTTTGGCAAAATAACAGAGTCAAAATCTATTTTTTTTTCTAATTTCATTTTTGAAATTGACATACGATGACTATCTGTTGCAACAGCAGTCAAATAATTTTTATCATCTACTTCAGTTTGATGAAGATATACCCCACTTAAATAATGTCTTGTTTCATCATTTGAAATTGAGAATTTGCATTTATTGATCAATTTTAATAATTGTTTAGATTTAATGGAAAACTCTTTCTCATTAAAATTTTCATCAGTAAGAGGAAACTCTGATGGACTAATACAGTTCAAATTAAAAATAGATTTTTCTGACTCTAAGTGCAGTTTACTTATATCTGTTAAATTTAAATTTATTTTTTTTCCAGGTGAACATTTTCTTACAATATCATGCATAATTGATGATTTTGTGGTTGTTTTTCCTTCTTCTAAAATTTCAACATCATTTATGTGGTGAATAAAAATTAAATCTAGATCTGTAGCGGTTAATGTTAATTTTGAGTTTTTAGCATCTAGTAATATATTAGATAAAATTTCAAGCGTACTTCTTTTTTCTATTACTCCTTGGCAATAAGTTAACGCTTGCTGTAAATCTTGTTGATTAATATTAAATTTCATTTTCTTTTGAATATAATATTTGGTTTTTTAGCTTGTTTATATTTTCAGTTACTTCAGGATTTTTTTCTTTTAATTTTTCTATAGTTTTAACGGAATGAATTATGGTTGTATGATCTCTATTGGAAAACTCCCGGCCGATTTCAGGTAATGATTTTGATGTTAAAATTTTAGTCAGATATATAGCAGTCTGTCTTGGCCTTACTAAGTACCTTGACCTACGAGATGATAACATTTCATATTTACTTATTTTAAAAAATTTACATACTAATGTCTGTATCAAATCGATAGTCACATTATTTTCATTCAGATTCAGCAAATCTTTCAATATAACTTTAGCTTCTGGTAAGCTTGGGGTTTTGTTATAAATTCTTGTAAATGAAACTATTCTATTAATCGCACCAACTAATTCTCTTACACTAGTTGTTATTTCATAACTTATAAAATTTTGAACTTCTTGAGAAATTTTAGTTTGTTCTGCATATAAATTACATAATTCCTCTAATTTTTTTTCAACTATCTTTTTTCTTAACTCAATGTCTGGTTTTTGAATATCTACAACAAGACCCCCAGAAAATCTTGATTTAATTCTCTCTTGTATTCTAGATAATCTGTTAGGAGGTCTATCAGCGGAAATAATTATTTGTGAACCTTTCTCTATCAATGCATTAAAAGTATGAAAAAACTCCTCCTGCATTGCTTCCTTGCCATTCATAAATTGAATATCATCTATCAATAGTACATCAGTGTTTCTGAAATATTCTTTAAATTTCACCATATCATTTGCTTTTATCGATTTTACAAATTGGTACATGAATCTTTCAGCTGAAATAAACATTACTTTTTTTTCTTTTTTTAACTCTAATCCAATTGAATTTAAAAGATGAGTTTTTCCCATGCCTACACCACCGTATATGAAAAGAGGATTATAATATGATACTCTCTCTGAAACTTTCAGGGATGCTTGATGAGCTAATTTATTGCTCTTACCGGTTACAAAATTATCAAATCTTTTATTTGGATCAATGCGATTGTAGAGTAAATAAGAGTCTTTTATAAATGAAATATTCTCATTTTCTTTTGATTTTTCAAAAACATCTTGATATTCATTTTTTTTCTTATCTATAATTTTAAATTCTACTCTTATTACATCTTTTTTATAAATTTTTATTATTTGTAGAATTTGATCTAAATATCTAGAAGTAATCCAATCACGAATAAATCTCGTTGGAACTGAAAGTAAAAGATAATTATGATGTTCCTCTATAAAATCAATCTTTTTTAACCAGCTTTCATATATATCTATACCTAATTTATTTTTCATTTCATTTTGAATTAAATTCCAATTGAAACCTTTGGACTCTAAGTTGTTTAAATTTTGGTTAATGATATTGTTTTTCATTTAAGTTTGGAGAAAGTTCAGTTAGAGATATTATTATAATTTTTGCAACAAATAATTTTTAAAATTTAAAAAAAAATAAAATCTGGGATTGTGCAATCTATTGTCGTATTTAAAAAAAATTATAAATAATTTTTAGAATTAATTTTTAAAAATAAAATTTATGATTGAATAGGAATAATAAATATATTTACTAAATCTAAATCTTGTGTAAGAAATATTTGAATCTACATATTTTGTAGATCAGCAAGTTGTATTCTAAAACAACTTACAGTATAGACTAGATCAAACTAATCCTTTTTGTAATTCTTGATACGTTCCTTGAAGCGTTTTCTTTTTTAACCACTCTAGTTTTGGCAATCTTCATTAGTTCAGAGTTCAACTTCGGTAAGAACTTTAATGCTTCAGTCTTTTTTTTACTCTCTATGAGTGAATTCATCCTCTTAAGAGCATTTTTATATCTGCTTCTTCTAGCTTTGTTAACTGCGGTCTGCTTTGAAATTCTTCTAATTCTTTTTATTGCTGATTTAGTATTTGCCATTTGGGCGAGCTATATAACTTGAGAATTTACACTGGTCAATCAAATAATTAATTATTTTTGGCAAAAATTACAAAAAAAAGAGGATCTATTTGAAATATTTTTTCTCTCGATAATTCCTCTACAATTAAATCTTTTACATTTAAGGCCTTCTCTTTGATAAACTTTAAAGTTTTTTTGAAAATTACCTTCTTTACCAATTATGTTCTTAAAATTTCTTATACTTGATCCACCTTTTTTTATTGCATCAAGTAGAATTTTTTTAGAATTAATTTCAATTTTTTTGCATTCTTCTTTTGTTAAATATTTCCCTTTTTTAAAAGGTTTAATCTTACTTAAATATAATATTTCACTTGCATATATATTGCCTATTCCCGAAACAAAGTTTTGATCTAATAAAAAACTTTTAATGTTTTTTTGCTTATTTTTTAAAAACGAAGAAATATAATTTGAGTTAAACTTCGAACTAAAAGGTTCAGGACCAAGCTTATCGAACCTTTTGTTTAAAAGTTTTAAATTTTCAATAATCTCAAAAAAACCAAATCTTCTTGGATCATTGTAGACTAATTTTAAGTTTTCAAAAAAAATTTCAATATGATTGTGTTTGGAAGGTAAAATTGGTGAATGGTAAAAACTTACGTTCGTTATCTTATTCTTTTTTTTATTCTGGATTAAATGAATAGTTCCAGACATACCTAGATGAATAATACATATACAATTGTTTGACAAAAACAAATTGAGATATTTAGAAAAACGTTTAACTTTTATAACTTTTTGATTTTCTAAAAAATCTTCAAAACGTATTGGAACCTTGAATCTTAAATTTCTATTTTTTACTATTACTTTTTGGATAATTTTTCCTTTAATCTTTTTATTAAGTGATTGTCTAACTATTTCTACTTCTGGTAATTCTGGCATTTAATATTATATTGATTATATAATTTTTTTATATGAAACAATATCTTCAAAATAAAAAAGGACTAGTACAAAATGTTTTTGATAAAGTCTTTGATCAATATGACTTAATGAATGATATAATGTCATTAGGAATACATCGATTATGGAAAAAAGATTTAATTTATTTGATGAATCCATCTTATAATCAAAATTTGATTGATGTCGCCAGCGGTACAGGAGATATAGCAAAGCTTTTTTTGAATAATACAAATAAAAACGCTCAAATCACATGTGTTGATCCTAATATAGGTATGGTGAATAAAGGAAAAGATAAATTAAGAAAATTCAAAAATTTAAAATGGATTGTATCTTCTGCAGAAAATTTACCTGTAAATGACAATAGCTTTAATTTTTATACAATAAGTTTTGGTTTAAGAAACACTAAGGATATTAATAAATCATTAAGTGAGGCTTATAGAGTTTTAAAGCCTGGTGGTCGTTTCTTATGTCTTGAATTTTCGAAAATTCAAAATTCAAACCTCAATTTTCTATATAAGAATTACTCAAAAATAATTCCATCTATTGGAAAAATTATAGTTGGAGAGAGAGAACCTTATGAGTATCTGGTTAAAAGCATCGATAATTTTCTAAATCAAGGAGAATTAATTGATGTGATGATAGAAAATAATTTTAAAGAATGTAGTTATAGAAACTTATCTGGTGGCATAGTTTCTATACATAGTGGGTGGAAAATCTAATGATAAAAAAATTAATTACTCTTTTTAAACTTGGAAGAAAAATTGCAAAATCAGATATTTTAAATATTGCCTCAAAATTTCAAGAACCTCCTTTAGTAATTAAAATTATATTCAAAATTTTAGCATTTTCATTTAATTCAAAAAAACAAAAAGATACTGAAACAAATGAAGGTGAAAAATTATCAAAAACTATAGAGTCCATGGGAACAACTTTCATAAAACTTGGACAATTTTTAGCTACAAGACCAGATATTATTGGAGAAGAACTTTCAAAAAAACTGGAGTCTCTTCAAGATAAATTACCACCATTTTCTTTACTTGAAGCAAAAGAAATAATTAAAAGTGATTTGGGTAATGATTGTTACAACTCTATTATAAATTTAAGTGATCCTGTAGCTGCAGCTTCAATAGCTCAGGTACATAAAGCACAAATCAATGACAATGGAACAATAAAAGATGTAGCTATTAAAATTCTTCGACCAAACATTAAGAAAATATTCAATGAGGAAATAGATGCAATGATGCTTTTTGCTTTTTTAATTGAGTCATTCGTAAAAAAAACAAAAAGATTAAAATTAGTAGAAGTTGTTTTTTTGTTAAAAGAAATCACTAATCTTGAGATGGATCTTAGATTTGAAGCTGCTGCAGCTAATGAGTATGCTGAAAATACTAAAAATGATGTCGGATTTAGAGTTCCTCAAATCTATTGGAATTTTACAAGTGAAAATGTCATGACCTTAGACTGGGTAGAAGGAATTTCAATAAGAGAAACTGAACAACTTAAAGCTAGAAACTTTAATACTGAAAAAATTGCAGAGGATATAATACAAAACTTTTTAAGACATGCTGTTAGAGATGGTTTTTTTCATGCGGACATGCACCAAGGAAATATATTTATTGATGATAATGGACATATTGTACCAATTGATTTCGGAATAATGGGGAGACTTGATAAAATGAGTAAGAGATTTTTAGCTGAAATATTATTTGGATTTATTCAAAGAGATTATCGTAAAGTTGCTGAAGTGCACCTAGTCGCTGGTTTGGTTCCCAAAGGAGTTCCAATTGATGATTTGGCTCAAGCTTTAAGATCTATAGGAGAACCAATTTTTGGCCAGGCAGTAAAAGATATATCTGGTGGTAAATTGTTAAAACAATTGTTTGATGTAACTGAAAAATTTAATATGCAAACTCAACCCCAGCTCTTAATGTTACAAAAAACGATGGTTGTTGTTGAGGGTGTTGCAAGAAAACTAAACCCTAATACAAATATTTGGACTACATCGAAACCTGTTCTTGAAAACTGGTTGAAAGAGACAAAAGATCCAATGACAACAATAAATGAAACACTTAAGAACACATCTGAAGTAATTAAAAGATTACCAGAATTCCCCGAAATAATGGATAAGGCTAATCAAGCTCTGACACATTTAGCTAGCGGACAAATTCCACAAAATTCTAATTCTTATACAGCTTTGAATACTAAAAAGATTGAGATGATCGCTTTTAGAAACCAATCTATTATTGGTTTATTAGTCCTTGTAATTTTTGGTCTATTAGTATTTTAATTCACTGGATGAATAATTTGAATAATAAAAAAATTTTACTAATTATTTGTGGTGGAATAGCTGCATATAAAAGTCTTGAAATAATAAGACTTCTTAAAAAAAATGGAGTGATTATAAAAACGATTCTAACAAAAAATGGTGCTAAATTTGTGACACCTCTTTCCATTACATCACTTTCTCAATCAAAAGTTTATCAAGATCTTTTTAGTATAGAAAACGAAGCAGAGATGGATCATATTAGTCTTTCGAGATGGGCAGATCTTATATTAATTGCACCTGCAACAGCTAATACAATATCTAAACTTGCTAACGGAAATTCTGATGATTTAGCCTCTACAGTAACTCTTGCTTCAAATAAAAAAATTTTTTTTGCGCCTGCAATGAATATAAAAATGTGGGATCATGAATCTACGAAACAAAATATAGTTAAACTAAAAACTTACGACTATAGAATGATCGGTCCTAATATTGGAGATATGGCATGTGGTGAATATGGTGAGGGAAAGATGTCAGAGCCAGAAGAAATAGTAAATCATTTAGAAAATTATTTTGAAAATTTGAAAATAAATAATAAAATAAAAGCAATTGTAACAGCAGGACCTACAAATGAATATATTGATCCTGTAAGATTTATTTCAAATAAATCTAGCGGCAAACAAGGTTATGAAATTGCAAAATCCTTATCTAAAAAAGGTTTTAATACTACCTTAATATCAGGACCTACAAATTTAAAAATACATGATAATATTAATTTAATAAAAGTTGAAACTGCAGAAGAAATGTTTCAAGCTACACTAGAAAATTTACCTGCAGATGTTGCAATATTTTCAGCAGCAGTAGCTGATTATAAGGTAAAAACAACTTCTAAGGAAAAAATAAAAAAGCAAGATGGACTTAATTTAGCATTAGAAAAAAATGTAGATATTCTAAATTATGTATCTAATCATAATTCTTTAAGGCCTAAACTTGTTATTGGTTTTGCAGCTGAAACTAATAATTTAGATGATTATGCAAGTAAAAAATTAAATGAAAAAAATTGCGATTGGATAATTGCAAATGACGTAATGAATAAAAAAATTGGATTTAATTCTGATTATAACGAGGTTTCAATTTTTTATAAAAATGATAAAATTGATAGGCTTACATACAAACCAAAATCTGAAATTTCAGATGAGATAGTGAAAAAAATTATTAATCATTTAAACTAATGATTAAAGTTTTAATCAAAAAATTAAATTCTTCTGCCAAATTACCTTCATATAAAACAAAGGGAGCATCAGGTATGGATTTGATGGCTTGTATAGAAAAATCAATAAACTTAGAACCAGGTAAATCTTGTCTTGTTCCAACTGGATTATCAGTTGCATTTCCTGAAAAATATGAAATTCAAATTAGACCAAGGTCTGGATTAGCTGCAAAAAACAATATTAGTGTTTTGAATACACCAGGTACAATTGATAGTGACTATAGAGGGGAACTTAAGATTATTTTATTTAATCATAGTAAAAAAAACTTTATAATAAATAACAACGATAGAGTTGCCCAAATGGTTTTAACTCCAATTATCAAAATGGAATTAGAAGAGTCAAATGAACTTGCTGAGTCAATAAGAGGAGAGGGGGGATTTGGTTCAACAGGTAAATGAAAAATGGCTTAAATAAATCTCAAATTGAAAGATTTTCTAGACAATTAGTTTTAAAAAATATTGGTGCAAAAGGACAAAAAAAAATTTTATCCTCTAAGGTTTTAATTATTGGCGTTGGAGGATTAGGCTGTCCTGCAGCGGAAAATCTTGTTAGAGCGGGTATTGGAACAATTGGTTTAATAGATAATGATGTAGTCAATCTTTCAAATATTCATAGACAAAGTTTATTTAATTCAAAAGACATTAAAAAGTCAAAAGTTAGTGTAGCTGCACAAAGACTAAAAGAAATAAATCCATTAACTAAAATTAAAACTTATAAATTAAGACTAAATAAAAATAATATAATAAATATATTTAAAAATTATGAAATTATTATTGATGGTTCTGATAATTTTAAAACTAAATTTTTAATTAATGATTATTGTATAAAATTAAAGAAAAAATTAGTGTCTGGAGCTATAAGTAAATTTGATGGACATATATTTACTTTTGATTTTCAAGATAAAAAAACAGCGTCTTTAAAAAATTTTTACCAAGAAAAGGAAATATCAGATGATATTTTAAATTGTGAATTTGATGGAGTGATTGGTACAACTGCCACGATTGTGGGCACTACCCAAGCAAATGAAGCTTTAAAGATGATAATGGAAATTGGCCAAAACTTAAAAAATCAAATATTAATTATTGATCTACTTAATCTTAATTTTAAAAAAATTAAATTTAAAAAGAGATAAAATATTAAAAAATAATGAAAAAATTATTCTTTATATTTATAATTTGTTTCTTTTTTCCAATTAATACTTTTTCTGAAGAAATCTTTCTCTCATTAAAGAAAAATACTGTAAATGTAAGATATGGTCCGAGCTTTGAGTCTCCAATAAAGTATGTGTATAAAAAAATTGATCTACCAATTAAACAAATAGATAAAAAAGAAAATTGGAGAAGAATAATTGACTTTAAAAATAATAGCGGGTGGATTCATTTATCACAATTAAAAAAAGTAAATTCATTGATTCCTCTTGAAGATAAAATATTGTTTAAAAAACCATCTAATTTTTCAAAACCAATAGCTAAAATAAAAAAGGGTAGAGTTTTGCTTTTAATTAAATGTGAAAATAATTGGTGTAAAATAAAGACTGATCAATTTAAAGGTTGGATTAAAAGCGAAAATATTTGGGGTAAACTTAAAAGTTAATCAAAAGGACTTTCTAAAACACAAGCAACTAAATGAACTCTTGCTTGTTCTCCACCATTAAAAAAATTATGATATTTTGTATTATTTGTTATCCATACTTTACCATCAGCAGGTAGATGTTTTGCAACATTTTCTATAACCATTGAACAACCTTTATTAGTAATAATTGGTACATGTAATCTACATTCTGGATCCTTGTGCCAACTTAATGTTGATCTAGGTTCTTTTAAAAGTAATCTAACTCTTCCAAGTTTAAATTTTTTGCTCAGCGTCTTATAAACTTCCTCAAAGTATGTTTGTTTAAACTCAGGGACTAATTGAGTATATTTAGATTCATCAATTGCCACATCTCTAGAAACTTCTTTGCCAGTTTCATCTGCAATAGTCCAATATTTACCTCTAATATTATTTCCTTTTATTGAACTTTCATCGTTTGGAATTTGATTTAATGGTATTGCTCCAAAATGAGTCACACCTGGAGTATTAAATTTTTTCAATTTTAAAATTTCTTCTAAACCTGCTCTCAATTTTGCAATATCAAAAGTAAGATTTGGGACTTGGTAAAAGTCCTCAAAACTTGTTGTTGCCATAAATAATGTTCCGCTTTAATATGTTTTAGTTTAATTTTAAATCAAATCTATCAGCATTCATAACTTTGACCCAAGCTGAAATAAAATCTTTAACAAACTTATCTTGAGAGTCGTCACAAGCATAAACTTCAGCTAAAGCTCTAAGTTGAGAATTTGATCCGAAAATTAAATCGACTCTTGTCCCTTTCCATTTAGCTCTTTTCGTCTTTCTGTCAGAACCAACGAATGTTTGTTCAGAATTATCAGTTTCTTTCCAAGTTATGTTCATGTCTAATAAATTTTTAAAATAATCATTAGTTAATGCACCAGGCTTATTAGTAAAAACACCAAGTTTTGATCTATCATAATTTGTATCCAAAACACGTAACCCACCAATAAGAACAGTCATTTCTGGCGCTGTCAAACCCATTAGTTGAGCCTTATCAACTAACTTTTCTTCTGACGATACGATTGAAGTTCCACCATTTGAAAAATTTCTAAAACCATCGTCATGAGGTTCCAATAAACCAAATGAATGTATATCAGTCTGATCTTGTCTTGCATCACCTCTTCCAGGAGAGAAGGGAACATTTACTTTGTGACCGGCCTTTTTAGCTGCCATTTCTATTCCAACACCTCCAGCTAAAACAATTAAGTCTGCCATTGAGACAATTTTCTTTTTACCATCAAATTGTTTTTTGATTTTCTCTAAAGCAGAAAGAATTTTTGATAATTTTGAGGGATTATTTGCTTTCCAGTTCTTTTGTGGCTCTAGCATAATTCGTGCTCCGTTAGCACCTCCTCTTTTATCAGATCCTCTAAAAGTTGAAGCTGAGGCCCATGCAGTGGAAATTAAATCAGATATAGAAATTTTAGATTTTAATACTTTTGATTTTAAAAAATTTATATCTTTTGTTTTTAGTTTATATTTAGGTTTATCTATTGGATCTTGCCAAATTAATTCTTCTTTTGGAACATCACTACCCAAATAACAAGCTTTTGGACCCATGTCCCTATGAGTTAATTTAAACCATGCTCTTGCAAAAGCATCATGGAACTCTTTGGGATTCTGATGAAAATGTTTAGTTATAGGGCCATAGCTTGGATCAACTTTTAAAGAAATATCAGTTGTTTGCATCATAGGAGGATGAAGAACATTTTTATTGTGTGCATCTGGGACCATTTTAATTTCTTGACCATTTTTCTTTGGGGTCCATTGATGAGCACCTGCTGGACTTTTGGTAAGTTCCCACTCATGTCCATAGAGACAATCAAGATAACCCATATCCCATTTAATTGGATTTTGAGTCCATGCACCTTCAATACCACTGCTTATTGTATCAGCACCTTTTCCTGATTTATAGTTGCTATTCCATCCAGTAGCTTGATCTTGAATTCGTGAAGCTTCAGGGTCAGGACCTTTATGAGACTCTGGTGCAGCACCATGTGATTTACCAAATGTATGACCACCGGCAACTAAGGCTGCTGTTTCATAATCATTCATAGCCATTCTTCCGAATGTTTCTCTGATATCATGTGCAGCAAGTAATGGATCAGGATTAGCATCAGGTCCCTGAGGATTGACATAAATTAACCCCATATGTGAAGCTCCAAGCGGTTGTTCTAAATCTCTTTTTCCACTATATCTTTTAACATCTAACATTTCTTTTTCTGAGCCCCAATAAATATCATCCTCTGGCTCCCAAATATCTTCTCTACCACCACCAAAACCAAATGTTTTGAAACCCATTGAATCTAGAGCTACGTTTCCAACCAAAATAAATAAATCGGCCCAAGAAATTCTTTTTCCATATTTTTGTTTAATCGGCCATAGAAGAAGTCTTGCTTTATCTAGATTAACATTATCTGGCCAAGAATTTAGTGGTGCAAAACGTTGATTTCCAGTTCCAGCTCCACCTCTACCATCGCCTGTTCTATAAGTTCCTGCAGCATGCCATGCAAGTCTGATAAACAATGGGCCGTAATGTCCATAATCTGCCGGCCACCACTCTTGAGAATTGGTCATCAGTTTTTTTAAATCTTTTTTAAGAGCTTTATAATTAAGTTTTTTAAATTCTTTGGAATATTTGAATTTTTTATCCATTGGATTTGTTAAATTAGAATGTTGACTTAAAATTTTAAGATTTAGACTATTTGGCCAAAAGTCTCTGTTTGTTTGACCTCTGCCTGCTGAAAACTTAGCTGGTGTACCAGTTCCAGTGAATGGGCATTTGCTTAATTCTTTAGCTTTGAATGACTTGTTTTTGAAATTTTCAGTACTCATTTAACTTGTCTCCTTATAGTAATAATTATGTAGTTTATAATGATTCTAAACAAGTGTCAATTGGTATAAAAAGACGCTTAATTAATAATTAATAAAAAAATCAATCTTCTAATTTTACTAGAACTTCTACTGACTTAATTTTTTTTCCGTTTATTTTTTTCAAAATATTTATTGGACCCACATCTGAATTTTCTAAATCAATCAATTTTTCATCTTTTAAATCATAAAAATGATGATGATGAGAAACATTAGTATCAAAATAAGTTTGATTTGAGTTTATGGGTATTTGCTTAAGATATCCTTTTTTTTCAAAAGCATGAACAGTATTATATATTGTAGCTAATGAAATTTTGTTATTTATTTGATTTTTAATTTTTTGATTTAACTCATTAATTGTGAAATGAAATGTTTTTTCAGTATCAAACAGAACTTCACATATTTGAAGTCTTTGTTTAGTAGGTCGTAAACCAGAATTTCTTAATTTCTCAATATATTTCATCAATTAACCATATTGTTACTTAAAATTATTCTAAACTACTATAAAATTTATATTATATGATGTTAAAATCAAGTAAATAAGAGTACACAATTTTATGAAAAAAAACTCCTATACTTACAAAGATTTAATTAACTGTGGTGAAGGTGGTTTATTTGGGCCAGGAAATGCAAAATTACCCCTTCCACCGATGCTTATGTTTGATAGAATTACTGAAATTAATGAGAGTAATGGTGCTTTTAAGAAAGGATCGATAAAAGCTGAATTGGATATTAAAAAAGACCTTTGGTTCTTCGATTGTCACTTTAGAGAAGATCCAGTAATGCCAGGATGCCTTGGTCTTGATGCTATGTGGCAGTTAGTTGGCTTTTATTTGGGCTGGATAGGGAATCCAGGTAAAGGAAGGGCTTTAGGAGTTGGAACTGTAAAATTTACAGGTGAGGTTTTACAAAATATAAAATTAGTAAAATATGAAATTGATATGAAAAAAACTATGTCACCAGGAGGAACAACTGTAGGCCTTGCTAATGGAGTTGTTTTAGCCGATGGTAAAAAAATTTATTCAGCTGACAATTTAAAAGTAGGGTTATTCAAATAATGAGGAGAGTAGTAATAACGGGATTGGGAGTTGTCTCTTGTTTGGGAAATAATCAAGAAGAAGTTTATAAATCTTTATTAAATTCGAAATCAGGTATTTCTTTTTCTGAGGAATATAAAGAACATAATTTAAAGAGTCATGTTCATGGAAAGCCGAATATTAAACTTGAAGATCACATTGACAGAAAAACAATTAGATTTATGGGTTCTGGTTCAGCTTATAACTATATCGCAATGAAAGAAGCAATTAAAGATTCAGGCTTAGAGGAAAAAGAAGTGAGTAACTTTAAAACTGGTATTGTAATGGGTTCTGGTGGTCCATCAATTGAAAATGTAATCTTAGCGGCGGATAAAACTAGAGCCAAAACTCCAAAATTAATGGGACCATTTATTGTTCCAAGAACAATGGCTAGTACAGCCTCTGCAACACTTGCAGTTCCTTTTAAAATTAAAGGAACAAACTATACAATGAGCTCTGCTTGTGCAACGAGTGGCCATTGTATTGGTAACTCTATGGAATTAATTCAAATGGGTAAACAAGATATTGTATTTGCAGGTGGTAGTGAAGAAATTCACTGGGCTATGACCGCAATGTTTGATGCTATGACTGCTTTATCATCGAAATATAATGATGCTCCAGAGACAGCATCAAGAGCTTATGACAAAACTAGAGATGGTTTTGTAATTGCAGGTGGTGGTGGAGTTTTAGTCCTTGAGGAATATGAACACGCAAAAGCAAGAGGTGCTAAAATATATGCAGAATTAACAGGTTATGGAGCTACTTCAGATGGGTATGATATGGTAGCGCCATCTGGTGAAGGGGCAGTTAGATGCATGAAAATGGCTATGGCGACAGCAAAAAATAAAATTGATTACATAAATACTCACGGTACATCTACTCCAGTAGGCGATATTACTGAATTGAATGCAGTTAAAGATACTTTTGGAGAAAATATTCCAAAAATAAGTTCAACAAAATCTCTATCAGGTCATCCACTAGGTGCTGCATCAGTTCATGAGGCTATTTATTGTTTAATAATGATGAAAAATAACTTTATAACTGGTTCGGCAAATATCAAAGAAATGGATGAAGAGGCTAAAAAGTTTCCAATTGTTTCTAAAACCGAGACTGGAGCAAATTTAAATACTGTGATGTCCAATAGTTTTGGTTTTGGTGGAACTAACGCTGCTCTAATTTTTGAAAAGGTTTAGATATGAGTTTAATGAAAGGTAAACGTGGATTAATAATGGGAGTTGCAAATGAAAGATCTATAGCTTGGGGTATTTCGCAAAAGCTTGCAGAAGCTGGAGCTGAATTGGCATTTACTTATTTAGGTGATGCTCTAAAAAAAAGAGTTATCCCTTTAGCTGAAAAACTAAATTCAAAAGTAACCTTAAGCTGTGATGTTGAAAAAAAAGAGGAGGTCATAAAATTATTTGAGGATATTAAATCTCAATGGGGTGGAATTGATTTTGTAGTTCATGCTGTAGCATTTTCAGATAAATCTGAATTATCAGGTGAGTATTTAAAAACCTCTAGGGAAAACTTTTTGAGAAGTATGTTAATTTCATGTTTTTCATTTACAGAGGTTGCGAAAGAAGCATCCAACATAATGAATAAAGGTGGTAGTATGTTGACCTTAACTTATGAGTCAACTAAAGCTATTCCAAATTATAACGTAATGGGCGTTTGTAAATCAGCTCTAGAAGCAAGTGTAAAATACTTAGCTAGAGACCTAGGAGCTAAAGGTATAAGAGTCAACGCTATCAGTGCTGGGCCAATTAAAACATTAGCAGCTTCTGCTATTGGAGATGCAAAATTCTTATATAAATGGAACGAAGACCATTCTTTTCTTAAAAGAAACGTAGATATCCACGATGTAGGAAATTCAGCATTATATCTATTAAGCGATCTTGCTAACGGTGTTACAGGTGAAATTCACTATGTAGATGCTGGATATAATAAGGTTGGAATGCCAGATCCTAAAAATATTAGCTAAAATTAATCCAGGTTATGGAAATATTCATATTTTTAATTTGTGTAGCGTTTGTAATTTATTATCTATTTAGACCCACCTCTAAAAAAGAAAAAGACCAATTTAATGATAAAAATAATTGGCGAGGTGGATTTTAATCGTTATTCGGCAGCTTGTTTCATAGAAAGTTTTACTTTACCTCTATCAAAACCAATTACTTTAACTTTCACTTCATCACCCTCCTTCACAACATCAGTAACTTTAGCCACTCTTTTATCTGCAAGTTCTGATATGTGTACAAGTCCATCTTGTTTACCTAAAAAATTAACAAATGCTCCGAATTCCATAATCTTCATCACTTTACCAGAATAAATTTTGTTAAGTTCAGCTTTTGCGGTAATGTCCTTGATCATCTGTAAGGCGATGTTTCTTGCTTCCTCATCTGGTGCAGCAACTGTTACAACTCCTTCATCATTTACATCTACTTTAGCACCTGATTTTTCAACAATCTCTCTAATTGTTGCACCACCTTTACCTATCACAGCTGCAATATCTTTTTTATCAACATTAATTTTTTCCATTTTTGGGGTGTGTTTTCCAACATCAGATCTAGAAGTAGATAAAGCCTTATTCATTTCTCCCAAGATATGAACTCTTCCATCTTTCGCTTGGCTTAACGCCTGTTCCATTATTTCAAATGTAATACCAGTAATTTTTATATCCATTTGAAGAGAGGTAATTCCATCCTTGGTTCCAGCTACTTTAAAATCCATATCACCTAAGTGGTCCTCATCTCCTAAAATATCTGATAAGACACTAAAATCGTCGCCCTCTTTAATTAATCCCATTGCAATACCTGCAACTGGTTCTTTAATTGGTACTCCCGCATCCATTAATGCTAACGATGTACCACAAACAGTGGCCATTGATGATGATCCATTTGACTCGGTAATCTCAGACACAACTCTAAAAGTATATGGAAATGACTCTTTTGATGGTAACGAGGAGTGAATAGCTCTCCAAGCTAATTTACCATGTCCTATTTCTCTTCTACCAGTTCCTATTCTTCCTGTTTCTCCAACTGAAAATGGTGGAAAATTATAGTGAAGCATAAATCTTTCTCTTTGTAACCCATCTAAGCTCTCAATTCTTTGCTCATCATCAGAAGTACCTAAAGTAGCCGTTACTATTGCTTGTGTTTCTCCTCTAGTAAATAAAGCTGAACCATGAACTCTAGGTAAAATACCAACTTCACAAGATATAGGTCTTACTTCAGATAATCCTCTACCATCAATTCTATTTTTGTTTTTTAATATGTCTGTTCTTACAATTGATTTTTCTATTTTTTTAAGCTCAGAATTTACATCTAAATCTGTATAATTTTCATTTTCCTCATAAAGTTTTTTTGCCTTATCAGTTATTTCTGAAATTTGATTTGACCTATCTTGTTTGTTTCTTGTTGCAAAGGCTTTTTTCAAATCTTTAGTAAAAGTTTCTTCAAGTTTTTTCTTTATTTCAGATAGATCTTTCTTTTCAACAATCCATTCAGGTTTTCTACATTCTTTTGCAAGTTCCTCAATCATTTTAATAACTGGAACGAAACCTTCATGACCAAATTTAACTGCATTTAACATTTCTTCTTCTGTTAAACCATTTGCCTCAGATTCGACCATAAGCACAGCATCTTTTGTACCTGCTACAACTAAGTCTAATTTTGATTTTTCAAGCTCAACTTTTGATGGGTTTAAAACATATTTTCCATCTATATATCCAACTCTTGAAGCACCAACTGGGCCCATAAATGGCATTCCTGATATAGCTAATGCTGCTGATGAAGCTGTAATCGATAATATATCTGCTTCATTTTCTTTGTCGTATGAAATAACTGTAGGTAATAACTGAACTTCATTTTTAAATTCATCCGGAAAAAGAGGTCTGATTGGTCTGTCTATTAATCTAGAGATTAACGTTTCACTTTCAGTTGGTCTTGCTTCTCTTTTAAAATATCCACCAGGAATTTTTCCTGCTGCGTAGTATTTTTCCTGATAATTTACAGATAATGGAAAATAATCCACATCAGGATTTACTTTTTTTGCGCCTACCACTGTTGCTAAAACTACTGTCTCTCCACATGTTGCAATTATTGCACCGTCTGCCTGTCTTGCTATTTTACCTGTTTCTAAACTTATCTTTTTTCCTGCTACTTCAATTTCCTTCTTATATACTTTAAACATTTCATTTCCATTTCGTTTCATTCTTTTCGTTCAATTCAATTCTATTTATCTTGGTTGCTACTTTCTTAATTTCAACTTCGATAGTACATTTTTGTAAGAATCAATCTTATTTTTTTTTAGATATTCTAATAATTTTTTTCTTCTATTAACCGCTTTTAATAACCCCAATGAAGAATGCTTATCTTTCTTAAACTGTTTAATATGTTTAGATAAACTATCAATTTTATCAGTTAATAAGGCTATTTGTATTTCTGAAGATCCAGTATCATTACCATGTATTGCCAATTCTTTAGCTTTTTTATTCATCTTTTTATTTCCTATTTATTTGTTTGTTTAATTAAATTTTCTATTTTTTCTGCATATTCAAAAGACTCGTCTTTTCTAAAAAGTAATTTAGGTAAAAATTTTATCATTATTTTTTGTGATAAAATTTTTCTAATTAAAAAAGAATACTCTCTCAATTTTTCTATTACTTCTTCAGCATTTTTTCCACCTAGTGGAAGTACATATGCTTTAGCAATTTTTAAATCTTGACTCATCCTCACTTCAGTTACAGTAATAGTATTGGTTTCTAAATTTGGCACTTTAGCCTCATTTCTTAAAAAAATCATACCTAAAGATTGTTTAATCATTTCTCCTACTCTTAACTGTCTTTGAGTTAACGGTTTTCCTATTCTATCAGCCATTATATTGTTCTTTCCTTTGATGTAACACTAAACGCCTCAATTGTATCGTTTTTTTGAAAATCTACATAATCTTTTAAGGTAATTCCACATTCCTGACCACTGTTAACTTGTTTTACCTGGTTTTTTTCCCTAAAAATTGATCCAATTTTTCCGGTAAATATTATGCTACCATCTCTAATAATTCTTACACTAGAAACACTAGAGATTTCACCGTCAGTTACTTTCGAACCTGCCACTTTCCCTGCACCTGAAACTTTAAATATTTCCAGGACCTGTGCAGTTCCAGTAATTGTTTCTTGAACATCTGGAGTAAGTAAACCAGATAATCTTTTTTTAATATAATCTAATACCTCGTATATTATATTAAACGAGGAAATAATTATGCTTTCTTTTTCAGCTAATATTTTTGCTTCTTTACTAGGTTTGACATTAAAAGCAACTAAAACAGCATTCGAAGCCTTTGCCAAATTTACATCTGTTTCTGTTACCATCCCTATATCAGCCAAAATTATTTTTGGCTTAACTTCATCATGTTTGATCTGACTTATTGCATTTTTAATTGCCTCGGATGATCCATGAACATCTGATTTTATTATCAAATTTAATTCTTCGGATGAGTTATTTGAAAATGCTGACTCCTGAGTCGCAAGAGTTAAAGGATTTTTAATTTCTTTTATTTCTTGAGCTCTACTTTCACTTAATGATTTAGCCTCTTTTTCACTATCTAAAACTATAAAATCATCTCCTGATTTTGCTGCACCATTGATCCCTAAAATTTCTACTGGGGTAGATGGCAATGCCTCGTTTATGATTTTTCCTTTATCATTTACAATAGCTCTTACTTTACCCCATCTCACACCACAAACAAAATAATCACCTTTCTTTAAAGTTCCTGACGTCACAATCACATTTGCAACGGGACCTTTTCCAATATCTATTTTTGATTCCAAGACAATACCTGTAGCTTTTGACTCAAAATCAGTTTTTAAATCTAATATTTCAGCTTGAAGAATTATTGCTTCAATTAGTTTATCTAAATTTAATTTTGTTTTTGCTGAAATTTCTACCATCAATGTATCACCAGACAAATCCTCAGAAATTAATTCATGTTCTAATAATTGATTTTTTACTTTTTTTGAATCAGACTCCGGTAAATCACATTTATTAATTGCAACTACGATTGGAACATTAGCGGCTTTAGCATGCTTGATGGACTCTATTGTTTGAGGTTTTACTCCATCATCGGCTGCAACAACTAATACAACAATGTCAGTCAATTTTGAACCTCTTGCTCTCATTTCAGTAAAAGCTGCATGTCCAGGTGTATCAATAAATGTCAATTTACTTGATTTATTTTCAATTTGATAAGCACCTATATGTTGAGTTATTCCACCAAATTCTCCAGATACAACATTGGCGCTTCTTAGAACATCAAGCACTGAGGTTTTGCCATGATCAACGTGTCCCATAACTGTTATTATTGGAGCCCTATTCTTTAAGTTTTCGGTTCGAGAGTCTTTTATTTTTTTAATTATTTCCTCAGCTTTTTCCTCTCTAATTGGATTATGACCAAATTCTTTAACTAAATACTCAGCTGTATCTGCAGCTAAAGTTTGATTAATTGTTACTGTTACCCCCATACCAAATAAATGTTTAATTACATTGCTAGATTGTTCGGCCATCCTATTAGCAAGCTCTCTTACTGTTATGGCCTCTGGAATATTTACATCTCTTTTGATAGGCTTTGTATTTTCTTTATTATCCTCTTTATTTGCATTTTTAAGTTCTTTTTGTCTTGCTCGTTTAACTGATGCAAGACTTCTTTCTCTTGTTTCAATCTCGTCACTTAACGCTCTTGAAACTGTTAGTTTAACTTCTCTTTTTTTAGTACCAGATTTTGATTTTCTATCTTTGCCATCAGTATCTTCTTTAAGTCTTTTGGTTGCTCTTTGTTCTGCTAACTTACGTCTCTCAAAATCTGTTGGGGTAGTAGGTGTTTTTAAGTTAAAACCCGACTTAAAATTTTTATCTTTTTTAAAACTTGATGGTGGTAATTTTGATGAAGATTGTTTGTAAAAACTTCCTTTGTTTGTGTATCCACCTCTTTGTTTGTCTATTACAACAGTTTTTTTTCCTTGTGATTTATTAGTCTCAAATTTTTTAAAAGATCTTTTTGGATTTCCAGAGATAGTAAGTTTTGTTTTTTTGTTCTCCATTTTTCATCCACTAATTTTTATAAATAATTTTTCTTGCTGACATTATTAATTCATCTGCCTCATTTTTAGATAAAGCAAAATCTTCTAAAAATCCCTGGATTTTAATTTTTTCTCCTTTAATCATATCAAAACCACCTGTCAATTCATCTGACGCCAAATCAGCAAAATCTTGTAAATTTAATATTTTTTGCTCACCAAGAGTAACTAACATTCCTGGAGTTAAACCTTTTAAATTAATTAAATCATCCGCTAAGCCTAATTCTTTGATTCTTTGAGATATATCCTCTTGATCTTTTAAGTGAAATTCTTTTGCTCTTTCAATTAATGCCTTTGCCGTATCCTCTTCAATTCCTTCAATTTTTGACAAATTTTCTATAGAACTATCTTTTATATCATCAATGGTTGAAAAACCTTCAGCAACTAATAATTGACCCAATGTCTCATCAAGCTCTAAATTCTTAACAAAGTTTTCTGTTTTTTCTTTAAACTCTAATTGTCTTTTCTCCGAGTCTTCTTGGTCAGTCATAATATTTATTTCATAATTTAAAAGCTTGGTTGCTAATCTAACATTTTGACCTCTTCTGCCTATAGCTTTACTTAAATTTTCTTCACTTAAAATAACATCTAATTTTTTTCTCTCGAGGTCTACATTCACTCTTTGAACTTCTGCTGGTGATAAAGCATTAGAAACTAAAACAGCAGGATCTTCAGACCAATTTACAATATCAATTTTTTCTCCTTGTAACTCATTTACAACTGCCTGAACTCTTGAGCCTCTCATACCTACACACGCTCCAACAGGGTCTAAAGATGTGTCGACTGCTTTAACACAAATTTTTGCCCTACTACCAGGATCTCTTGATGAAGATTTTATTTCAATCAAACCATCATATATTTCTGGTACCTCTTGTATAAAAAGTTTCTCCATAAATTTAGGATGTGCTCTTGATAAAAATATTTGTTGTCCTCTTTGTTCTCGTCTAACGTCATAACAATAAGCTTTGATTCTATCGCCTGCTTTTATGTTTTCTCGGGGGATTAATTCGTTTTTTTGAAGTAAGGCTTCTGTTCTACCTAGATCAATAATAACATTTCCAAATTCTAATCTTTTTACTATACCACTTAAAATTGTGTCCTTTTTATCTTTAAAATCATTGTATTGCCTTTCACGCTCAGCTTCTCTAACATTAAAATTTATTACTTGTTTTGCAGTTTGAGCTGCTATTCTCCCAAAATCAAAGGATGGTAAGGGTTGTAAAACTTCATCTCCAATCTTTTTACCTTTGTTAATTTCACTTAAGTTTATTGCATCTTCTAGTTTGATTTCTGTATTTGAGTTCTCTGGATTTTGTGAAATTATCAATTTTCTAAAAATTTCAATATCTCCATTATCACGATTTATTAAAACCATTATATCATTATCTTGTCCAAATTTTGATTTTGCTGCCTTAGCTATTCCAGTTTCCATCGAAGATATAATTAATTCTTTATCAATTGATTTTTCTAAAGCTACCGCTTCAGCAATTCTAAGTAATTCTAATTTATCAGCTCTTTTATTTAACATTTATTTGTTTGCTCCAAAAAAAAATGGGCAACAGCCCATTTTGATAATTCAACAATGTACTTGGAATATATTAGAGTTTTTTAAATATTCAATAGTAACTATTTTGAAAAAACATTAGTTTTGTCTGTTTTTTCCCATGAAAATGCTCCATCAGTTTCTGGCGAACGACCAAAATGACCATAGGAGGCTGTTTTTTCATAAATTGGCTTATTCAAATTTAACATCTCTCTTATCCCCCTCGGGCTTAAATCAAAATTCTTTTTAATCTGTTCAACTACAAATTTATTTTTTTCGATATCATTATCAAAAAGATCAACATAGATTGATAAAGGTTTTGATACTCCAATTGCATAAGCTAATTGAATTAAACACTTATTACTTAATTTTGAAGCTACAACATTTTTTGCAATATATCTTGCTGCGTAAGCAGCTGATCTATCTACTTTTGTTGGGTCCTTGCCTGAAAATGCTCCGCCACCATGTGGTGCAGCTCCCCCATATGTATCAACTATAATTTTTCTACCAGTCAACCCACAATCTCCATCAGGCCCTCCTATAACAAAATTACCTGTTGGATTTACATAAAATTCTTCTTCTTTAAATCCCTTCATAAACTCCTTTGGAATAGAATTTAACATATAAGGTCTTAATAATTCTTTAACATCTTTTTGATTCACATCTGCAGAATGTTGAGAAGAAATTACAACAGATTTAACTTTAAATGGTTTTCCATTTATGTACTCAAATGTTACCTGGCTTTTTGAGTCTGGTTCAATATTTTTTAATTTTCCTGATTTTCTATCTTCCGCCATCAATCTAAGTATTTTATGAGAATAATGAATTGGAGCAGGCATCAATACGTCTGTTTCATTACAAGCATAACCAAACATTATCCCTTGATCGCCAGCCCCCTCGTCCTTATTACCAGCAGAATCTACACCCATGGCAATATCTTTTGATTGAGAGTGTAAGTGGCTTTCTATTTTTGTGGCCTCTTTCCAGGTAAAACCATCTTGGTCATAACCTATATCTTTAATGCAATTTCTTACTTTGGAAATAAGTTCTTCTTTATTAATTTCAGGTCCTCTAACTTCACCAGCTAATACAACTTTATTAGTTGTTGTAAGAGTTTCGCAAGCTACTCTTGAGTAAGGATCACCAGAAATATAAGTATCAACTACCATGTCAGATATTCTATCTGAGACTTTGTCTGGATGTCCCTCTGATACAGACTCACTAGTAAAAAGAAAATCTCTTAAATTACTCATTTTTGATCCTATTAAATGAAAATATAAGAAAAATATACAACAAAATTAAAAATACAAATATTAAATTTCCAATTGTAGAAAAAATTGTTTTATCTACATTCTTTCTCTTATTAAAATCAATATAACCATCTTCCCCAAAGTTTATTTTTTGCTCAATTTCTCCTAGTGGATTAATTACTCCGGCCATGCCATTATTAGCGGATCTAATAACATATTTACCATTTTCTATCGCTCTAAATATGCTATGAGTAAAATGTTGTTTGGGCCCAATAGATTTTCCAAACCATCCATCTTCAGAAATATTAAAAATAAAATCAAAATCAAAATTTTTTGATAAATTTCCACTATAAATAATTTCATAGCAAATAAGTGGTAGAAATTTAAAATTCTCGAAATTATCTTTTATGTCAATAATTCTTCTTTCTTTACCTTTTGAAAAAGATCCAAAATTGTTTGTAATTACTTTTAAACCAATTTTATTTAATAAATTTTCAAAAGGGATAAATTCACCAAACGGAACTAAATTATTTTTATCGTAATTTTCAATTAAGTTTAAATCTTTATCAAATATTGAAAAAGAATTATAAAAACTATATTCATTATTAATAAGCTCTCGACTTATAATGCCCAAACCAATTATGTGGTTTTCATTAAAATTTTTTTTGAAAATTTCATTATAAAGATACAATTCATCTCTATAAGTATTTGGTATAATTACCTCTGGCCATAAAAAAAATATCTTTTTATTTTTTGTTGGCGAACTTAATGAAATTAATTCCTCAATAACACTCTTAGTGCTAGCACTATCGTAATATTTCTCTAAACTTATATTTGATCCAATAATTCTAATTGTATATGGAATTTCTATTTCATCTTTATTTAAAAACTTTTGCTTTTGAAGTGTCCCGTAGATTAAAAAAAAGGTAGGTAAAAGGAATATCAAAATACATACAAATATATCTATCTTTGATCTTTTTAAAATGTATATAGCTGGTGCTGTAAATAAACTTATAACAAATAAGTTTAATGAATATGTGCCAATTAAAGATAGAATACTTATAAAATTTAAATTTTCAGAAAAACTATAAACAAACAAATTCCAAGGAAAACCTGACAAAATTGTTCCTCTAATATATTCCATAACACCAAATAAAAGAGAGAAAATAAAAAATGCGCATAAAAGATTTTTTGGATTTAAAAGATAAAATAAAAATGTGATTAAGCCATAAAATAGAGCTAAAAAAGATGGAATTAAAATTAAAGCAAGTGGGATCAAAAAATTCAAATTTTCATCAAAAGTTAAAGATATTGTAATCCAATATAAATTTGTCAAAAAATAACCAAAACCAAAAAACCAACCATAAAAAAAGAAAAATTTTTTTTTTTCTTTTTTAAGTCTTTTAACTAAAAAAATAAAAAAAATACTTAAAGTAAAAAAATTTATAAAGAAAAAGTTAAATGGTGGTAAACTAAACGAAGAAAAAACTCCTAGAATAAATAATACAAAATTTTCGATTATAAATTTTTTTTTCAATTTAGTATCTTTTTTAGAGAATTAAATATTTTTTGTTCTTTGATAAACATTTTTTCATAATCTTTATTTTTTATATGGTCATAACCTAATAAATGTAAAAAACCATGTATGAAAATTTTTATGGTTTTTTCTTTAAAAACTTTATTGGTCAAATTTTTAGGCTTATTTATATAATTAAAACTAATTATGATATCACCTAAATAAACTTCTTTTGACATTTGTTTTTCTTGATCAAATGGAAAAGAAAGAACATCTGTGTGTTTATTTTTATTCCTAAATTTTTTGTTTAAAATTTTTATTTTTTTATTATTTGAGAGTAATAACGTTAGATAAACTTTTTTATTTATAAATCTAAATTTTTTTGGAAAATGTTTACAAATTTGGTTAAAAAAAATTTCTTTTTTTTTTAACTTTTTTGACCAAGATTTTTCCTCTGAAAAAACATTAACTTTGATCATTATTGTTATACGCTTTAACAATTTTTGATACTAGTGGATGTCTTACAACATCAGAATGATCAAAATCTACAACAGCGATTTCATTTAAATGAGATAAGATTTTTTTAGATCTTTCTAAACCTGACATCTTTTTATTAGGTAGATCTATCTGAGTAGGATCTCCATTAACAACTATTTTAGAATTTTCACCAATTCTAGTCAGAAACATTTTTATTTGAGTATCTGTTGCATTTTGGGCTTCATCAAGAATAGCAAATGAATTTTTTAAAGTTCTTCCTCTCATAAATGCTAATGGAGCAATTTCAATATCACCAATTTCAATCATTCTTTGAATTTTTTCAAAATGAAAAAGATCATAAAGAGAGTCATATAAAGGTCTTAAATATGGATCAACTTTTTCTTTCATATCCCCTGGTAAAAAACCTAACCTTTCACCAGCTTCAACAGCTGGTCTTGATAATATTATTCTCTCAATTTTTTTTTCTAATAACATTGTTAATCCTACTGCAACTGCCAAAAAAGTTTTTCCTGTGCCAGCAGGTCCAGCAGAAATAATTATTTCATTTTGCCTTAGTGCTCTCACATATTCTTTTTGTTTTTCAGATCTTGGTATAATAGATTTTTTTGGAGTTTTAATTATGTCTGTAACATTTGTATTTTTAACTTTTTCGTTAATCATGAATTTATCTACAGAAGATAAGATATCCTCTGACTCTATACTTCCATTATTATTAAACTGATTTACAAGAAATTGAATGGCATTCTTCAAAATTTCATTTTTTTCGGGCGAAGATTTGATCAAAATAGAATTACCTCTTGAATAAAGATTGGCACCAGTAATTTTCTCTAATTCTTTCAAATTTTTATTAAATTCCCCAACCACACCCATTAACAAATCGTTATCATGAAAAATTACGCT
This sequence comes from uncultured Pelagibacteraceae bacterium, assembly GCA_902627735.1. Taxonomy (GTDB): domain Bacteria; phylum Pseudomonadota; class Alphaproteobacteria; order Pelagibacterales; family Pelagibacteraceae; genus Pelagibacter. The sequence goes on along the minus strand of CACOKI010000005.1, from coordinate 56,457 downwards.
TAATGAATTATTTTCTGAGTAAACAAATTTTAATTCAGATTGAAGATTTTTTTTAAATGTATTGCTCAAAATTATGCTACTCTTTGCTCTGATTTATCAACAACTTTGCCAAACAAAGTATTCTGATTACTATTATTTATTTTCACTTTTACTATATTGCCTATATCTGTATCACTACCGTCAAGTATAACTGAAGTCATATATTCAGATCTACCAAAATATTTATTACCCTCAAGTGTTTTATTTTCCACCAAAACATTAATTTCTTTATTTTCTAATGATTTATTCATTTCGATTTGATTATCAAACAGTTGTCTCTGTATTTTTTCTAGCCTATTAACAGATATCTCCCTACTAATAGTATCTAATTTTGACGCAACGGTACCTGGCCTTGGACTAAAAATAAATGAAAAAGAATTTATGAATTTCATTTTTTTTATTAAATTAAATGTAGCATCGAAATCATCACTATCTTCACCAGGATAAGAAATTATAAAATCACTTGAAAATTTGATTAGAGGATTGATTTTTTTTAATTTTTTATATGTTTTAATATAATCACTTATTAAATGTTTACGATTCATTAATTTTAATATCTTATCTGATCCACTTTGCACAGGTAAATGAACTAAGGGCATTAATTTTTTTGAAAAACTATAAACATTGATTAAATCATCTGTCATATCTCTAGGATGTGATGTGGTATATCTTATTCTCTTAACCTGAGGAATTTTTTCAATTTCAATAATTAAATCTGACAATCTATATTTTTCATTTTTATAAGCATTAACATTTTGCCCTAACAAAATAATTTCTTTTGCTCCATTTTTAACAAGTTCTTTTGTTTCATTTATAATTTCTTTTAAAGGTCTTGAATATTCTGGACCTCTTGTATAAGGCACTACACAAAAATGACAAAACTTGTCACAACCTTCTTGGATAGTCAAAAAAGATGATACTTTTGATGATGAATTTTTTATTTTATTTAAATAATCATATTTCAAAACAGCATCAAACTCTGTTTCTTCTAACCTTTTCTGTTTGTTTATATATTCATTAATTTTATCATTTAATTTATGATAAGATTGTGGGCCAATAACTAAATCGATGTAAGGTTCTCTTTTTAACATTTCCTCATTTTCAGCTTGTGCAACACATCCTGCAATAATTACTAAGGGCTTTTGTTTAAATTCAAAAATTTTTTTTACTCTACCAATTTCATGATAAACCTTTTCTTTAGCTCTGTCTCTAATGTGGCAAGTATTAAGCAAATAACAGCTTGCATCATCTATATTTTGAGTTTTATCAAAACCAATTTTTTTTACTGTATCTAGAATACGATTAGAGTCATATTCATTCATTTGACATCCAAAAGTTTTTATGAAAATTTTTTTATTTTGCATTTATAGTGAAAAGATTTGATGACTTCTATTTTCATTTATTTTTTTTAACACCATACAATTCAAGCTTATGGTCTACTAATTCATAGCCATATTTTTCAGCAACTTTTTTCTGAAGTTTTTCAATTTCATCATCTACGAATTCAATAATCTCTCCAGTTTTTACATCAATTAAATGATCATGATGTCCTTCATTCAACTCCTCATATCTCGCTTTGCCCCCTTTAAATTCATGCTTAGTTAAAATTCCAGATTCTTCAAATAATTTTACGGTCCTATAGACTGTTGCAATACTTATCTTAGGATCTATTTTTGAGACTCTCATATATAATTCATCTACATCGGGATGATCGTTTGCTTCTGACATAACCCTGGCAATTATTCGTCTTTGATCAGTTAGTTTTACTCCCTTTGCTAAACATTTTTGCTCTATAGTTTCTGACATAAATAATTTTAACTCATATAAATAGGATTAATCAAATTTTTTTTAACTTTAAATTTTTCACAGAGTTTTGGTATATTTTCATATTTAATCTCATTTTCACCAATAAAATCATCAAAACTGAAGCAATAATAGTCAGTTTTATTAGTTAGATATAATGCTTTAACGATTGATAATGAGTTTCTAATACCCGCAAAACTACCAGGTCCCCTATTTATATAAATTTTTTGAATCTTTTTTAATTCCAAATTTCTTGTCTTTAATAATTCATTTATAAGCAAGATTAACTTTTCATAATTACTTTTGCTATTTTCATGTGTTATATAATGTTTACTATCATTTATTATGATCATTAAAAAAATTTTATCTTTTGTAGCATCAATTATTAGCTTATTCATAATTCAAATAATTTTTCTTTCAAATTCTATTTCAGATGAAAATATTAACAAAAATTTTTCAAATGATCATGGTATTTTATCACTAATGTATCATCGATTTAATGAAAATAAATATCCATCAACTAATATAAGAATGGAAATTTTTGATGAACATATGAAAATCATAAAAAAACTAAATTATGAGTTTTATAACGCTAAAACATTTGTTAAAGAATTTGACAAAATTAAAAATAAAAAAAAAATTTTAATCACTATAGATGACGGTTTTAGATCATTTTATGATGAAGCCTGGCCTTATCTAAAAAAAAATAAAATTCCATTTATACTTTTTGTTTCCACAGAACCAGTGGGAAACAATGGATATATGAATTGGGATGAAATAAAAGAAATTGAAGAATCAGAATTTGGCTATATAGGACATCATTCACATACTCATAAATATCTTATTGAAATGAGTGACTCGGAATTTATAGATGATATAGAAATAGCAAATAAAATTTTTATAGAGAAACTTGGGTATGTCCCAGAAATATTCTCATATCCTTTTGGTGAATATTCTCTATTCATGAAAAATTATATTTCTAAAAATTTTAAAATTGCATTTGGTCAACATTCTGGAATTATTGACATAAATAAAGATAAGTTTGAACTTCCTAGATTTCCAATAAATGAAAAATATGGTGATTTAAAGAGATTTAATTCGCTAATAAATTATATGCCACTTGAATACAAAAATTTAAAACCGATTGAAAAAAAAATTAATGACAAAAATAATCCTCCTCAAGTAATTATTGAATTTTTTGAAAACCAAAAAAATATTAAAAATATTAATTGCTATTCAAATGATGGTGGTACTTGGAAAAAACCTAATTTAGAATTTTTAAACAACATATTAACTATTAATTTTGATAAAAAATTTCTTCCAAGAAGAGGTAGAGTTAATTGTTCTTTAAACGATGGTGGTAAATGGCGATGGTTTGGGACTCAATTTGTTATAACTGAAAATTAAATCAAACTTTCTAATTCAATGCTTGATGGAAGTAGTTTTACATCATCAAAATCTTTTAAGTTATTTTGTTTAATAATTTTTTGAAGAACTTCAACATATTGACTACCTGTCTCAGCATATTCTTTTAAATATTCTGCAAGAATTAAACTGTCTAATGGCTCACCTTTATCCCTTAGTTTTGCTCTAGCTTCTCTAAAACCTCTGTAAGTTGAATGAGTGTTAATATTTCTTTGATAAGCTCTTACTGATGCTTGTAATACATTAAATTTCATAACTTTATGACCCTCATCCTTGTCAGCGTCTTTAGGTTTTAGACCTTCACCAGACCAAGTCCATTGTCCAAATAAAGCATTTCCCTCTAACGCAAATCTAGAAGTTCCCCAACCTGTTTCTTTTGCTGCTTGTGCAATAGCTAATGAAACAGGTATTTCATCCATTCTAATTTTTAAAATTGATAAATCTTTTGATGGAACTCCGTACTGTTTATATTTTTTTTGTAACCACTTTTTTTCTAAGTTTGAATTATTATTTTTATTAATTATTGTAAAAAGCCTTTTTCGATCTAATCTAATATTATTATTTTCTTGTAGAACTAATGGTAAAACAATTTGTATAAAAAATTCTTTTCTTTTTTTAGTATTTTCAATCATTCTAATTTCATTAGGAAGTAATGTTAAAGCTACAGGCTTAACTAACTTTTTTTCCCTTACTTCTTTTAAACTATATCCAGTATCTTCAAATAATTGTTCTATTGTTGATGCGTTTAATCTTACAGTATCAGTTTCTAAATCATTCAAACTAAAAATATCTACTAATAAATCATTTTCGTTTAAAATTTTATTATCTAAATCTTTAGGTTTTTGACCATTATTTAAAGTATAAACTAAAACATTTCTTGATTTATTTTGAAATTCTGAATTTTTAATTTCTGAGTAATCAATTATTAAAGGCATTGAGTAAAAAAATAAAATTACTGCAAATGAACATAATAAAGTTCTAGGGATGCTTCCTAAGTTTTTTTGATCAAAAAATTTAAAGAATTTTAATTTGTTATTAAAAATTTTTTTATTCATAGTTAAATAGCCTCTACTTGCTTAACCTCTGGAATATAATGACATAAAAGATTTTGTACTCCTTGCTTTAAAGTCATAGTTGAACTTGGACAACCAGAACAACTGCCTTGTAATTGAACTTTAACAATACCATCTTTAAATTCTTTAAACTTAATATCACCTCCGTCCTTTGCTACAGCTGGTCTAATTTTCTGGTCTAAGATTTGTACAATTTTTTTTTCTATATCTTTTAAATTTGAATTAGATTCATTCAAGTCTTTATCTATCACTATCTCATTTCCATTTGAGTAAAAATCATTAATTAATGAAATTACTATATGTTTTATTTCCTCCCATTTAGTATTTTCATATTTATTTACAGATATAAAATTTTTTCCTAAAAAAATTCCTTGCACTCCATTAATTGATAACAAATTTCTAATTAACTCATTATTTGTTTCATCCTTATTTGTGACTTCAAAAGATCCATTATTTGAAACAGTTTTGCCTGGTAAAAATTTTAAAGAATTTGGATTTGGTGTAATTTCAGTTTGCACAAACATATTTTATATATAGTGAATAATTAAAAAATTAAAACTTGTTAATTAAACTTTTTTCTAAAAACCCACAATTTCATGTATCTTCTTTATTTTTTTCGATGCAATTTCATTAGCTTTTTCGTAACCATTCAAAAGAATTTCATCTAAATACTTTTTTTCATTTAAAAGCTTTTTAATTTCATTTGAAATAGGCAATATTTTATCAACTAGAGCTTGTGATAAATCTTCTTTGAATTCTGAAAAATTTTTACCTGAAAAATTATTTATATTTTTATCTAAAGAAGTATTTGTTAAGCTTGAATAAATTCCTAATAAATTTTTTGCTTCTGGTCTATCTTTCAATTCTTCCTCATTAGAAGGCAAAGGGAGTGTATCTGTTTTGGCTTTTTTAATTTTATTTATAATTTGATCTTTATCATCAGTTAAATTTATTCTACTCAAATCTGAAGGTTCAGATTTACTCATTTTTCTTGAACCATCTTTAAGGCTCATAATTCTTGAAAATTCTTTTTGTATCAAAGGCTCAGGTATTTTAAAAAAATCTATTACTTCAAAATCATTGTTAAATTTTTGGGCTATATCTCTACAAAGCTCCAAATGTTGCTTTTGATCTTCTCCAACTGGAACATGACTTGTATCATAAAGTAATATGTCTGCTGCCATTAAAACTGGATAGGAATATAATCCCACACTTGCTTTCTCTTTATCTTTTCCAGCTTTTTCCTTAAATTGCGTCATTCTATTCAACCAACCCATTCTTGCAACGCAACTCAATATCCAAGCTGTTTCGGAATGTGCTTTCACTTGGGATTGATTAAAAATAATACTTCTTTTTGGATCGATTCCACTTGCAACAAATGTTGCTACTGTTTCTCTTATATTATTTTTAAGTTCTTTTGGATCTTGTTTAGTTGTAATTGCGTGAAGATCGACTACACAAAAGACACATTTATTTTCTTTATCATTGTTTAAGCTCACAAAATTTTTTATTGCACCTAAATAATTTCCCAAATGCAAATTTCCAGTAGGTTGAACACCTGAAAAAATTTTTTTATTCATATTTAATACTTTAGTTTAAGATCTTTAGAATTAAAAGCTTTGATCAAAATAGATATCAAAAAGTAAAATACTACACACAAAATAACACATAAAAATAAAAACAAAATTTTATATTCATAATAATATGCAAGCTGATTCACAAAAAAAGTAGTCAAAAATTTAAAGAATAAACCCATGCTAATTGATGCAAAAATAATTTTCAAAAATTTGGATGTGAAAGTAATATTAAATCTAAATAGACTTCGATTTATTAAATAAATAAATAAGACAATAGAATTAAACCAAGATGAAATTGTTGTTGCTATAGGTATAATTATAAAGCCGATATATCTGAAATAATACAAACTAATCAAAATATTTAAAGCTACTGAAAATAATGAAATATAAAAAGGTGTTTTGGTATCATGGTTTGCAAAAAAAAAGCTTGAAAAAATTTTAATCAATGCAAATGCTGGTAATCCTAAAGCGAAATAATATAGTGCTTTAGAAGAATTTATTACTGCCTCATTACTAAAAGCACCGTATCCAAATAACGATGAAATTATTTGTTCAGATCCAACCAACAATGCTGCTGTTGCTGGCAAGCTCAAAAACATACTTAACTCTAATGCTTTGTTTTGAATTAGTAAAATTTTGCTCTTATTTTTAGATTGAACATGCCGTGAAAGTTGAGGTAATACAACTACACCAATTGCAATACCTGCAATAGCTAAATTGATTTGATAAATTCTATCTGCGTAATAAAGATAGGATACTGCACTCGCTTGGAATGATGCAATAATAGTTCCAACTAAAATATTAATTTGTGTAACACCTGAAGAAAATATACTTGGCAAAAGTTTTTTAAAAAAAATCTTAACAGACTTGCCTAATTTAAAATTAAAATTAAATTTTACTGAGTAAAACTTGGTAACAAACTTGTATAAAAAAATTAATTGTAAAAAACCTGCAATTGAAACTCCATATGATAAATAAACAATTAATTTATCATTCAAAATTTTTCCAAATAATAAAATTATAATTAAAACTACATTTAAAATTATTGGTGCTGCTGATGCGACTGCAAATTTATTATGTGAGTTTAAAATAGCTGAAAAAAAAGAAGAAAGACTTACAAACATTAAAAATGGGAATGTTATTCTTGTCAAATAAGTTGCAAGTTCAATTTTTTTATCATCTTCAACAAAGCCAGGCGCTATTAAACTTACAAAATAGGGCATAAAAATTTCGATTAATAAAACCAAGAAAAACAACCCTAAAAATAATAAATTAAAAATTTCACCTGCAAACTTTGAAGAATTTAATTTGCTTTTTGCCAGTTCTGAGGTGTAACTTGGTACAAAAGCAGCGTTGAATGTTCCTTCAGCAAATAATCGACGAAACGTATTTGGAATTCGAAATGCAACAAAAAAAGCATCAGCTATAAAACCTGTTCCAAGAAAGATTGCGATTAAGATATCTCTTAAATAACCAAGTATTCTGCTAATTATTGTATAAAAACCAAATGTCCCTGTTGACTTAATTAAATTCATAAATCATATTAGTCTTAATTTTACCCCATTTGTACACCTAATTAGCATAAATGAAAAAAACAAAAGTTGATCATTATACTGATAAAGAAGCACTAGAATTTCACAGTCATAAAAAACCTGGAAAGATTGAAATTTCTTCCTCAAAAAATATGACAACTAAAAGAGATCTTGCTTTAGCATACTCTCCAGGAGTTGCAGCACCAGTAAGAGCTATAAGTAAAAATCCTGAAGCTGCATTTGATTATACTAGTAAAGGTAACTTAGTTGCAGTTATAAGTAACGGTTCAGCAATCTTAGGAATGGGAAATTTAGGTGCATTAGCCTCTAAACCAGTTATGGAGGGAAAAGCTGTATTATTTAAAAGATTTGCAGACATAGATTCAATCGATCTTGAAATAGATTCTTCTGAACCTAATGAAATTATAAACAGTATAAAAAATTTTGCTCCTAGTTTTGGTGGTATAAATCTTGAAGATATTGCGGCACCAGATTGTTTTATAATTGAGGAAAAGCTTAAAGAAATTTTAGATATACCTGTGTTTCATGATGATCAGCATGGTACAGCTATTATAACAACTGCAGCATTAATTAACGCTCTAGATATTACTAAAAAAAAAATTAACGAAGTAAAAATAGTTGTAAATGGTGCTGGTGCTTCAGCAATGGCTTGTACTAATTTATTTAAAAGAACTGGAGTACCAAAAGAAAATATAACAATGGTCGATAGAACTGGTGTCATATATCATGGAAGAGAAAACTTAAATCAGTGGAAATCAAGTCATGCAATTCAAACAAAGAATCGAACTTTAGATGATGCTATTAAAAATGCTGATGTATTTTTAGGTCTATCTGCAAAAGGTGCTCTAAAAAAAGAGATGGTAAAAAAAATGGCTAAAAATCCAATTATATTTGCTTGTGCTAATCCTGACCCAGAAATTACGCCTGAGGAAGTTGAGGAAATAAGAAATGATGCAATTATCGCAACTGGAAGGTCAGATTATCCCAATCAAGTGAATAACTTAATTGGATTTCCTTATATTTTTAGAGGAGCATTAGATGTCAGGTCTAAAACAATTAATGAGGAAATGAAAATTGCAGCAGCTCAAGCAATAGCTAATTTAGCAAAAGAAGATGTACCAGACGAGGTTGTTGCTGCAATGGGTGGGGAAAGACCACACTATGGTAAAAATTATTTAATTCCATCAACATTTGATCCAAGATTAATAAGTGTAATTCCTACTGCTGTAGCTAAAGCTGCAATTGATACAGGTGTTGCAAGAAAAAAAATTCAAGATTTTGACTTATATAAAGATCAACTTAAACAAAGATTAGATCCTACTGTAACAATTATGCAGGGTATTCATAATTATATTAAAAAAAAACAAAAAAAAGTTGTATTTGCAGATGGTGAGGATGAAAATACACTGAAAGCTGCTATAGCTTTTAAAAACTCAAAATTAGGAATACCAATTTTGGTTGGAAAAGAAGAACTAATAAAAAAACAAATTAAAAAAATTGGCTATAATCAAAACTTCGATATCCAAATCGTAAATTCAAAAGATACACATAAAAGAGAAAAATATGTAAAATATTTATTTGAAAAACTTCAAAGACAAAAAGGTATGTTGGAATGGGATTGTGATAGACTTATTAGAAATGATAGAGTGATTTGGTCATCATGCATGGTAGCTTGTGGAGACGCTGATGCGATGGTTACAGGTAATACAAGAAGATATTCTGCATCTCTTGAAAAAATTACACAAGTTGTGGAGCCAAGAGTTGGGGAAATTATGTTTGGTTTAAACTTAATAGTCAATAGAGGTAAAACAATTTTTATATGTGATACATCTGTTATTGAATATCCAGACTCAAAACAATTAGCAGAAATGGCAAAATCAGCAGCGAGAGTTGTAAGACTTTTTGGTTTTGATCCCAAAGTTGCTTTTTTATCCCACTCAACTTTCGGTGAACCAGCAACTGATAGAACAAAAAGATTAAGCGATGCTGTCAAAATTTTGAAAAAAGAAAAAGTTAACTTTAAATTTGATGGAGAAATGCAGCCAGATGTAGCTCTCGAAGAACTATATAAAGAATTATACCCATTTTCAGAAATCGTAGGTAATTCAAATGTTTTGATAATGCCAAGTCAACATAGCGCTGCAATATCTTATAAAATGATCAAATCAATGAGTAGAGCCAAAGTAATAGGCCCTCTATTAATTGGTTTAGGTTTGCCAATTGAAATTGCACCATTAAGGAGTTCAACTTCTGAAATTATTAACTTAGCATCAATTGCTGCTTACTCAGCTGATGTTATTGATTATAAAAAAAACTAATTTTTTTGTATTCTCAAATCCTCAACAAGAAGAATACTAGCGACAACATCATCAACATCTGTTATTTGTTTTGCCTCATCTAAAACAAGATCCTTCTCTTCCTCGCTCATTGATATTCCGTAGAGATAAATTTTTCTTTTATAAGTATCAATTTGATAATTTGAAGATTTAATTTTTTTATTAATAACTAAAGCTGTTCTTAATTGAGAAGTTATCAATAGATCCTTTGCAGATTGTTTGAAGCTAAATTCTTCCTTAATTTTAATATCGTTTCTTACTGATCTGACCCCTTGTATTTCCCATGCTAATTTAGTTAATTTCAATTTTTCCTCTGGATTATCCACCTTGCCAGTCAAAAAAATTCTTCCATCTAATACTTTTGATTTAACTGATAAAAAGTAACTTTTATCTAGTAGGACAATTTTTGTAGATAAACTCTTTTGCATTATTGAATCATCAATTTGAGTCCCCACAGATCTTGGATCAAATGCTACACTCACACCTGTGCCAAAAACTCCTTTTGAAGAAACTCCTGCACACCCAGAAAGAATTAAAACCAAAAAAGTTATTAATAAAAATCTATTTTTCATTTTTTATTTTTAAACAAAAATTATAAATTTCTTTTTTTGAAATATTATTTTTTTCATTAATCAAGTTTGTTATTTCTTTTATACTTAACTTATTAATTAATTTATTTATTATTCTTTTATCTGATTCACTTAACTTTTGTGAATCTTTTTTATTTTCCTTTTTTTCAGATATTACTAATGTTAATTCGCCCTTTAACTCAAAATCAAATTTTTCAAGTTTTTCAATATCTAAATAAACAAAATTTTCGAAATATTTTGTCATTTCTTTACAAATAAGAATTTTTCTACCATTAAAATTTTCTTTCAAAATTGGTATAATTTTATTTATTTTCTTTGGAGATATAAAAAATACTATTGACGAATTTAATTGTGATAATTTTTTTAAATCATTTAAAAGATTATTTTTTTCAGGAAAAAATCCATAAAAAAAGAATTGATTTGAAAAACCACTTACAGAAACTGCAGAAATAACTGATGAGGGTCCTGGAACAGGTATAATTTGAATTTTATTTTTAATACACTCATTAATTAAAATTGCACCAGGATCAGAAATACCAGGGGTGCCAGCATCTGAAATTAAAGATATAATTGCTCCAGATTTTAAAAGCTCTAATATTTTAGATAAAACCTTTTTCTCATTAAATTTATGATATGCAATTAAATTAGATTTAATTTCATATTTATTTAATAAAATTTTAGAATTTCTTGTATCTTCACATAATATATAGTTCGAATTTCTTAATATATCTAAACCTCTTAATGTAATATCACCCAAATTTCCTATTGGCGTCGATACTACATAAAGACCCCTTTTTAATTCTTGGCTATTTATCTTCAAATTTCTAACCATAATTTTTAATAAAATAATATAATATCATTTACAATGTATAAATATTTTAAAGTTTTTGTCTGGATAATAATTAGTTTTTTTTATCTCAATCCATTAACGGTTTCTTTTGCTGAAGAAAAAATCAAGATAGGTTTATTGATTCCTATGACTGGAAAAGATAAGGATATTGGTCAACAAATAATAAAGTCAACAAGAATTGCTTTAAAAGATATAAACTCAAATAATTTAGAAATTTATCCCAAGGACACTAAATCAAACCCGAAGCAAGCAATTAAATCTGCATACGAATTAAAAGAAATGGGAATCAAAATAATAATTGGGCCTGTTTTTTATAGCAACTTGGAATATTTAAATGAAATTGAAGATTTAACATTTGTATCATTAACAAACAAGACGCTAAATCTACCAAAAAATGTTTTAAGTGGAGGTGTAAATGCCACTTCACAATTAAATGCGATAAAAGAATTTCTAGAATTAAGTGAAATTAAAAAAACTATTTTTTTAGCTCCTAAAATCGATTATGAACCAGAAATTAAAAAGGCAATTAAACAATCAAAGATTAAAATTTCAAAATATCATATTTACGATATAGAACCAACCAAGTTAACAGCCCAGATTGAAAAAATTACTAATTATAAAGTTAGAAAACAAAATTTAGCTGACGAGATAAAAAGAGTAGAAAATTCTGAACTTATAGACAAAGAAAAACAATTAGAAAAATTGAATAAAAGATACACAATTGGAAATGTAAATTTTGACTCCGTAATTATCTCAGACTTTGATGAAAGTTTAAAAAGTGTTATTACATCTCTTCTTTACACTGATGTATCGCCCAAAAAAAAATTTATCATAACTTTTAATCAATGGTTTGATGAAAGTTTGTTAGAAGAAAAAACAATTCAACCTATTTATTATCCTTCAATTGATAAAGAAAATTTGGAAAATTTTAAAAAAAAATATCATTCAGAGTTTAACGAATACCCTAATTATTTAGCGTTGCTTAGTTACGATTTAATTGGATTAATTTATTATCTTTCATTAAACAATGAACTCATTGATATAAATAAAATATTTAAGAAAAAAAGTTCATTTAAAGGAAAAATTGGTATTTTTGAAATAGAAAATAACAAAATTAATCATAAATTAAATTTTTACCAAATTAATGAGGGACTTCTTAAAAAAATTTTCTAATTTTTTTAAAAGCTTTAAACCGATGATCAATTTTATATTTATATGATGGTTTCATTTCACCAAAAGTTTTATTTTTATTATTTGGTATAAATATTGGATCATACCCAAAACCATTTTTTCCTTTTGGATTATGTGATATTTGACCTTCAACTTTTCCCGAAACGCAGACAATTTTTTTATTTAAATATGAAATAGACAAAGCGCAGATAAATCTAGCTTTAATCTTTTTATTTTTCCAATGTTTATCTTTTTTTTTCAACTCTCTATAAACTTTCTTTATTGCTTTATTAAAATCGCCATGTCTTCCGCCCCATCTAGCAGAATAAATTCCAGGATTTTTGTCTAAAAAATCTATTTCTAGACCTGAGTCATCAGCCAAACAAATTAATCCTGATTTTTTTGAAAAATATTTAGATTTAATTAATGAGTTCTCTTTAAATGTCTTACCATTTTCAACTGGACTTTTAAGGTTAAATTTAGATGTTGAATAAATCTTAATGTTTTTTGGTAATAAACTCTTAATTTCACGCAATTTACCCTTATTATTAGTTCCAATAAGTAATTTATAAATTTTTTGTTTAGACATCTAGAAATTATCAAAATCCTTACCATATAAAAAGCTATGGAAAAAGAAGAAAACCAAAAAAGCAGTTCTATAGAACAAAATCAGGATACGGTTAAAGAAAGTGTAGAAACTGATCAAAGTTTAAATTTAGAAAATAAACAAGAGGAAGATAAAGCTCCTAAAGAAGAAATTAAAGAACCCACACCAGAAGAAAAAATTGTTGAACTCGAGGACAAAGTTGCAAGAACTTTTGCTGAAATGGAAAATCAAAGAAGAAGATTTGAAAAAGAAAAAGAAGATGCTTTTGAATATGGTGGATATAGCTTTGCTAAAGAAGCTCTCAATTTAATTGATAACCTTGATCGCTCTAAACAAGTTCTTGAAAGCGATGATAAACTAAAAGAAACAGATGCCTTAAATAAAATATTAGACCATTTAGATATTATAAAAAAAGATTTAATTTCAATATTTGAAAAAAATAATATCAAACCTATCGATAGCCTTAATAAGAAACTAGACCCAAATTTTCACCAAGCAATGATAGAGATAGAAGATGATACAAAAGAGCCAGGAACAATTATACAAGAAATTCAAAAAGGTTTTACTATAAAAGACAGACTGCTTAGACCTTCTTTGGTTGGAGTATCAAAAAAAGTTATTAAAAAAGAGGAAAAAACTAGTGAAAATGAGGAAAATAATGACGAAAATAAAGAGGATAAATAATTATGCGATCAACTTGTAGTTTTGCAATTAAACCCTATATGAAGTCTCAGATAAGTAAATTTTATGAGTAAAATTATTGGAATAGATTTAGGAACGACTAATTCATGTGTTGCCATAATGGAGGGAACACAAGCTAAAGTTTTAGAAAATACTGAAGGAGCAAGAACAACCCCATCAGTTGTTGCATTCACAGACGAGAATGAAAAATTAATTGGTCAACCTGCAAAAAGACAGGCTGTTACTAATCCAGAAAATACAATATTTGCTGTTAAAAGATTAATTGGAAGAAATTTTGATGACCCAACTGTAAAGAAAGATGTGGAGGCAGCACCTTTCAAAATAGTTAATTCTGAAAAAGGCGATGCTTGGATTGAAGCAAAAGGTGAAAAATATTCTCCTTCTCAAATATCTGCATTTATTTTACAAAAAATGAAAGAAACTGCAGAAAAATATTTAGGTCAATCTGTAACGAAAGCAGTAATTACTGTTCCAGCATATTTTAATGATGCACAAAGACAAGCAACAAAAGATGCAGGAAAAATAGCTGGACTAGAAGTTTTAAGGATTATTAATGAACCAACAGCAGCATCACTAGCTTATGGTTTAGATAAGAAACAAAATAAAAAAATCGCTGTTTATGATTTAGGTGGTGGAACATTTGATGTTTCTATTTTAGAATTAGGTGATGGGGTGTTTGAAGTTAAATCAACTAATGGTGATACATTTTTAGGTGGTGAGGATTTTGATAATGCCGTTGTTGACTACTTAATTTCTGAATTTAAAAAAGATAATGGTATAGATCTTAAATCAGATAAACTTGCTTTACAAAGATTAAAAGAGGCTGCTGAAAAAGCTAAAATTGAACTTTCATCCGCAGAACAAACAGATATAAATTTACCTTTTATTACAGCAGATAAAACAGGTCCGAAACATATTAATTTAAAAATGACTAGAGCAAAACTTGAAGCATTAGTTGAAGATTTAATTGCTAGAACTATGCCTCCTTGTAAAACTGCTTTAAAAGATGCGGGAATCACTGCAAGTGAAATTGATGAGGTGGTTATGGTTGGAGGTATGACTAGAATGCCAAAAGTTATCGAAGAAGTTAAAAATTTCTTTGGCAAAGATCCAAATAAAAGTGTTAACCCAGATGAAGTTGTGGCTATGGGTGCTGCAATACAAGCTGGAGTTCTACAAGGTGATGTAAAAGATGTGTTGCTGTTAGATGTCACCCCATTATCTCTTGGTATTGAAACTTTAGGTGGAGTTTCAACAAAATTAATCGAAAAAAATACAACTATTCCAACCAAAAAAAGTCAGGTATTTTCAACTGCGGAGGATAATCAGCCGGCTGTATCTATTAGAGTGCTTCAAGGTGAAAGAGAAATGGCGTCTGACAATAAAATATTAGGTAACTTTGAATTAGTAGGGATTGCACCTGCTCCAAGAGGAGTTCCACAAATCGAGGTGACTTTTGATATAGATGCAAATGGGATTGTAAATGTATCAGCTAAAGATAAAGGAACTGGTAAAGAACAAAAAATTCAAATTCAAGCATCAGGTGGCCTAAGTGATGAAGAAATAGAAAAAATGGTTAAAGATGCTGAAGCAAATAAAGATGCCGATAAGAAAAAAAGAGAAGCTGTAGATATAAGAAACCAAGCAGACACTTTAATACATTCAACAGACAAAAATTTAAAAGAACACGGATCTAAAGTTTCAGATGCTGAAAAAAAAGCTATAGAAGACTCTTCTTCAGCATTAAAAGAAGCTTTAAAAAGTGAGAATGTTGAAGATATCAAGAAAAAAACAGAAGCTTTAGTCCAAGCCTCAATGAAACTCGGAGAAGCTATATATAAATCACAACAAAATACAAAACCTGCGTCTGGTAAAGACGATGGAAATGATAATAAAGGAAAAAAAGACGATAATGTTGTTGATGCGGATTTTGAAGAAGTAAAAGACGAGAATAAAGAAAAAAGCGCTTAACTGACATCATTTGTCCATACTAACAAATGGCTAAAAGAGATTATTATGATGTCCTTGGCGTTAATAAAAACGCAACTCCCGACGAATTAAAATCTGCTTACAGAAAATTAGCTGTAAAATATCATCCTGATAAAAATCCAGGAGACAAAGTTGCTGAAGATAAATTTAAAGAGGCAAGTGAAGCCTATGGTATTCTTTCAGATAAATCAAAAAAAGAAAATTATGATAATTTTGGTCACGCAGCATTTGAAAATGGTGGTGGTCGTGGGGGCTTTGGAGGTTTTGGAGGTTTTAGTGGTGCAGATTTTTCAGATATATTTGAAGACTTTTTTGGAGACTTTGGTGGTGGAAGTAGAAGAAGTTCAAGGAAAAGTAATAATAGAGGCTCTGACTTAAGATATGATTTATCTATATCTTTAGAGGAAGCGTACACTGGTAAAAAACAAAATATACAATTCTCTACTACAGAAAAATGTAATACCTGTAAGGGAAATGGTTCAAAGCCAGGTACAAGTCCAGATAGATGTACTTATTGCGGGGGAAATGGAAGAGTTCGAACAAATCAGGGTTTCTTCACTGTACAACAAACATGTCCACAGTGCGCAGGAAGCGGTGAAGAAATTACTAATCCTTGCAATGATTGTAATGGTCAAGGTAATAAACAATCATCAAAAAAAATATCAGTAACTATTCCAAAAGGTGTAGATGATGGAACAAGGATAAGACTTGCAGGAAAAGGTGAGGCTGGCACAAGAGGTGGTGGAAGTGGTGACTTATATCTCTTTATAAATGTTAAGAGTCATGAACTTTTTAAAAGATCAGACGTTAATCTTTTTTTTGAATTTCCAATATCATTAGCAGATGCGGCTTTAGGTACATCTATTGAAATACCAACCATTGATGGAGGAAAAGCTAAGATAAAAATTCCAAATGGAACACAAAACGGAAAACAATTTAGACTTAAGGGTAAAGGCATGCCTTTCATGAGAAGAGGAGATTATGGGGATTTATATGTTCAGGTTAAAACTGAAGTTCCTATTTTTTTAAATAAAGAACAAAAAGAATTATTAGAAAAATTTAGAAAAATAGAAAATGAAAAATCAAATCCTAGTATAAAAAAGTTTTTTCAAAAAGCTAAAGATTTTTGGAATAGTTGATAAAAAAATTTTCTATTATTGATCGTATTTGTAAATAAAATTTTACTTATCCTAATAATTAACTAAACTAAGAACAAATATGAAAAAAATAAACTTATTAGTAACCGGATGTATGGGTCGTATGGGTCAACAAATAATAAAGTCTGTAAAATCAGATAAAAAATTTAAACTTGTGGCTTTAACTGAAAATAGAACAATTAATAAAAAGATCTATGGTATCAAACCAAGTTTTAATTCTGAAAAAATATTTAAAGATATAAATTTAATCATAGATTTCACAGTCCCAAAATGTACTTTTGAAGTTTTAAAGATTGCAGCTAAATTGAAAAAAAGAGTAGTCATTGGCACTACTGGATTTACTAAAAAAGAAGAGGATTTGATTAAAAAATTCTCAAAAAAAATTCCAATTTTGAAAGCTGGAAATATGAGTTTAGGCATTAATCTTTTAATGTATCTAACAGAAATAACTGCTGCCTCTCTTGGAAAAAATTATTTAAGTAAAATTTATGAGATTCATCATAAACATAAAAAAGATTATCCATCTGGAACTGCGTTAATGTTAGGTAAAGGTATCGCACATGGTAAAAATATGAATTTTTATAATTTAATTGGAAATAAATATTTAAATAAAAAAAAATTTCCTTATGGAAAAAAAATAAATTTCAATTCTGTTAGAAAAGGTGAGATTATAGGTGAGCATGAAGTAAAATTTTCAAGTGGCAAAGAAATAATAACTCTTAATCATGAGGCTTTTGACAGAGCTTTATACTCTGAAGGTGCATTATCAGCTGCTAAATGGTTAATTAATAAAAAGCCAGGTCTTTATTCAATGAGAGATCTTATGAATTTCAAATAATGAATGAAATTCAAAGGGCAAAAGTAATTAACAAAACTCTTAACAAAATCTATCCAAATATAGTTGTTCCTCTAAATAGTAGGAACGTCTTTACCTTATTAATATCTGTCCTACTTTCTGCACAATGTACTGACGTAAATGTCAATAATGTAACCAAAAGTATTTATCCTAAATATTATAAACCAGAACATTTTGTAAAATTAGGAAGAAAAAAAATTGAAAAATTAATTAAAAGAATTGGCATATTTAGAATTAAAGCAAAAAGTATTTATAATTTATCAAAAATACTGCTTGAAAAGTATGGTGGGAAAGTGCCAAAAACTTTTGAAGAGTTAGAGCAATTACCTGGAGTTGGTCATAAAACTGCAAGTGTAGTCATGTCTCAAGGCTTTGGTTTCCCTGCTTTCCCAATTGATACTCATATCCATAGATTAGCTCAAAGATGGGGTCTTACTAGCGGTAAAAATGTTATACAAACTGAAAAAGATTTAAAGAGACTTTTTCCAAAAAAAAGTTGGAATAAACTTCATCTTCAAATAATTTATTATGGGAGAGAATATTGCAAAGCCAGAGATTGCTATGGAATAACTTGTAAAATTTGTACTACTTGCTATCCTAAAAGAAAAAAACCTATTAAAACTCAAAAAGCTTAATGAAAATTATTGGAATAGGAAATGCAATTGTTGATGTAATTTGTAAGGTTGATAACAATTTTTTATCTCATAACAATCTCACAAAAGGATTAATGAAATTAATATTTGATCAAAATGAATTTGATAAATTATTATCAGGTCTTAATGTTGAAAAAACTGTGTCTGGAGGATCAGTTGCAAACTCTATCGTAGGTTTATCTCAATTAGGAAATAATGTTGGTTTTATTGGAAAAATTTCTGATGATGATTTTGGTTTAAAATACGAAGAAGGTTTAAAAAATGAAAATGTAAATTTTTGTTACTCTAAAAAAAAAGAAATTTTGCCTACTGGAACTTGCTTGATTTTAGTTACACCAGATTCAGAGAGAACTATGTGTACCTACTTAGGAACTGCAGGAAAAATTAATGCGGATGATTTGGACATAAAAAAAATTAAAGAGAGTGAAATAATTTTTTTAGAAGGGTATCTATGGGATGAAGGTGATCCAAAAAAAGCTTTTGATAAAGCAATCAATCATTCAAAAAAAATTGCTATGTCTTTATCTGATCAATTTTGTGTTGATAGACATAAACCACATTTTTTAAATCTAGTAAAAAATAAATTAGATATAATATTTGCCAATGAAGGAGAAATAACTTCATTAATTGAGGCAAAAAATTTTGATGAAGTTATTTCATTTGGTAAAGAATTAAAAAGACATTTAGTAATAACTAGAGGTGATAAAGGAGCAATCTCAATTCATGACAATAAAGTAATTGAAATTGATGCTAAAAAAAACCTTAAAATAATCGATTTAACTGGAGCAGGAGATTTATTTGCAGCAGGTTATCTGCATGGTTACATAAATCAATTTACACAAAGGGAATGTTTAGAAAAAGGAACTGATTTATCCTCAAAAATTATTCAACAATTTGGAGCAAGAATTTAAGCTTTTTTAATTCTCTTAAAGCTTCCTTTACCTTTTTTTGGTTTAATTATTCTTGGTTTATATTTTCTGCTAAATAAGTCTTTTGCAATAATGTTTTTTTTTTTAATTAATCTTGTAACCATTTTTTTTACTCACAATAAAATTTTCATCTTTAAATGTTTCTAATATTTTTTTTCTAAGTCTATAAATATGAGTTTCAACTGTATGGGTTTCTAATTTTGATTGATGGCCCCATACACTCAATTGTAAATTTTTAATTGAAATAGGTTTTTTTGCTTCAAATAGATAGATTATTAAATCACATTCTTTTTCTGTTAATTTTAAAGATGATTTATTAAATTTTAACTCTCTTGAATTTATATCGATTGAGTATTTACCTATTTTTTTCTCTGATTGCTGATTGAAGTTTAATTTTAAAAAAGCAATATTAATTTTTTCTATTAATTTATTTAATTTAATTGGTCTATTTTCTACCAAAAGTTGATTTTTAATTTCAGTTTTTTTTTTATTTGTTATCAAAAGATAATTTTCACCATAATTTTCAACTATTTTAGATAAATCTTTTTCCGATATTTTTAAAACTTTGTAATTAATTTCTTTTTCAATTTCTATTAATATTTCAAATAATTCATCAAAATCATAAATTAATAAATTTTGAATAATCATATATATTCAAGATATGATAATTTACTTAAAAAATAAACATTCTCTTAAGGTAGGAGATTTTTTATTTGATTGTTGCGTTGGAAAAGGCGGTGTTAGCTATAAAAAAATTGAGGGCGATAAAAAAACTCCTAAAGGTCTTTATAATATTGGAGAGTTATATTTTAGAAAAGATAAAATCAAAAAATTTTTGACAAAACTTAAATGTAAAGAAATAAAAAAAAATATGGGTTGGTGTGATGATGTTTTAAATAAGAAATATAACAAAATGATTAAAATAAAAAAAAACATTAAGCATGAAAAATTATTCCGTAATGATAATAAATACGATTTATTAATACCGATAAAATATAATTTTAATAAACCTAAAAAAGGTCTTGGAAGTTGTATATTTATTCATTTGACACAAAATTATAAACCTACAAATGGTTGTATTGCTCTTAAAAAAAAAGATTTTTTAATAATGTTAAAATTAATCAATAAAAGAACAAAGATTTTAATTAATTAAGATCTTTTTCCAAAAATTTTAGATCCTATTCTAACATAAGTCGAAAAATTTTTTGTAGCATCAAGATAATCTGATGACATTCCCATACTCAAATCAGAAAGTGCTAAATCATTTTTCAGAAAACTCATTTCTTTAAAAAATGTATCAGTTTTTACATCTGCAGGAGGTATGCACATTAATCCAATAATATCTAAATTTAACTCATTACAATAATTATAAAAATTTTTTAAATCATGTTTATTTATTCCTGATTTTTGATTTTCATCACCTATATTTACTTGAATAAAAATTTTAGGTTTTTTTTGATATTTAGTTTGCTCAGTAGCTATTTTTTTTGCAAGTTTTTCGTTATCTAAAGAGTGAATAAAATCAAAAAGCGGCAAAGCAAATTTTACTTTATTTGTTTGTAATTTTCCTATCATGTGCAACTTGATTTGGCTAAACTGTTCTTTAATATTTTTCCATTTTTCTAAAGCTTCTTGAACTTTATTCTCACCAAAATGTACATGACCATAATCAATCAATGGTAAAATATTTGATATTGAAAATGTTTTGCTTACTGCAATTATTGATGGTAATTTATTACTAATTGACTCTAACTCTTTTTTAATTGAAATTAAATTTTTTACTGATTGATGCATAAATATTTACCAAAATTTTATCATTTCATAGATAATTTAAATATAAAAAATATAAATAAACTTAATAAAAATATAGTTTTAATTTATAGAAATTACGAAAAAAAACCTAATGATCAAGACATTATTAAATTTAAAAAATATTGTAAAAATAATAATGTAAAATTTCTTATAAGTAATTATCCAGATATTGCTATAAAACATAATTTGGATGGACTATATATTCCATCATTTAATACAAAAAAAAATTATAAAATCAAAAAAAATAAAAAAAAATTCATAATCATTGGATCCGCACATAACTTAAAACAAATTAGGATTAAGGAAATGCAAAAAGTTCAATTAATTTTTTTTTCACCTTTATTTAAAAAAAAGGGTTCAAATAAACCTCTTGGATTGTATAGATATAACTTACTAGCAAATCTTACAAAATTACCAAATATAGCACTAGGTGGTATAAATAAAATAAATTTGAAACTTTTAAAACTGATAAATACGAATGGATTTGCATCTATAAGTTATTTCAAATATTAAATTAACAATGAATCAAAAAATTAATGAAGAAATACAAATACTTATTAATAAATATAAATTTGGAGACTATAATGAAATTTTAAATAAATGTTCTTCTCTGTTAAAAAAAAATCCAAATAATGATTTTTTATGGAATTTAGCAGGTTTATGTTTTCAGAGAGTTGGAAATCACCTTAAAGCTATAACATCATTTCAAAATGCAATTGAAAACAATTCAAAAAATATTTCTGCAAAAAATAATCTTGGAATTTCTTATAAATCAATAAGAGAATACTCAAAAGCTGAAAAAATTTTCAAAGATCTCATTCTAGAAAATGAAAATTACATAAACGCTATTGTAAATATAGCTAATTTAAAAAAAGACACGTACTTCTTTGAGGATGCATTATCAAACTACAAGAAAGCTCTACAAATTGATGAAAATCTACCTGAACTACATCTTAATATATCTAATATTTTACAAGTAAAAAATGAGATGGATTTAGCGAAAAATCATTTGTTTAAAGCGCTCGAACTTAGAAACGATTTTTGTAAAGCTGATCAAAATTTGAGTATGTTACTCAATTATAAAGATAGTATTAATGATAAACATTTATCATCAATGATTGATAAACTTCAAAATACAAAGTTAGATAGAGACAATAAAATTTTATTACATTTTGGTTTAGGAAAGGCTTTTGAGGATAAAAAAAATTACGAAGAATCATTTAAACATTTCGAACAAGGGAATAACCTAAAAAAAGAAAAGTTATCTTCTAAAATAAATTTTTATAAAAAAAAAGCAGAAGATATAAAAAAATATTTTTCAAAAATTCAATTTAAGAAAAATGATGAAAATTCTGATAATAATAAGATTTTTATTCTAGGTTTGCCAAGGTCAGGAACCACTCTTTTAGAAAAAATTATATCTTCACATTCAAAAGTTGGGTCCGTAAGTGAGATTGGTTATTTATATGATCATATTGATAAAAATATAATTATTGATAAAAAAATTAACGAAAATCAAATAACTAAATTTATTAATTCTAATTTTGGAAGTGAATATGACAATTTCCTAAAACAGTTTAATATTAAAAAAAAATTCATATTAGATAAAACTTTAACAAACTTTTGGTATATAGGTTTTATAAAAATTTTTTTTCCAAATTCAAAAATAATACACTCCTATAGAAATCCAAAAGACAATTGTCTTTCAATTTTTAAAAATCTATTTCCAGATACAACAGGAGAGAAATGGCTTTATGATCAAAACGAAATGGGTGAGTATTATTTAATTTATCATGATTTGATGAAATTTTGGAACAAATTATTTCCAAATCAAATTTATAATTCAGAGTATGAAAATTTAATAAATAATAAAGATTCAAAAATAAAAGATCTAATAAAATTTTGTGGACTCGAATGGGACGAAAAATGTTTAAACCATCATAAAAATACCAATCCAATTAAAACTTTAAGTATAAATCAAGCAAATAAACCAATTTATAAATCGTCAATTAATTCATCTCAATTTTATGAAAATAAACTCTTAGAGATTTATGAAATTTTAGAAAAATTAAATTAGCAATTTATTTTTAAAACCTAATTCTTTAAGAATTTTTGAATAAGATTTAATATAATCTAAATCATGTTTTTTAATTTCATTTCTTGCTTGTAAATTACTTGCAGTTTTAATGATTAAATTTTTATTATTACTTTCTAAACATTTTTTAGACCAATCTAAATTTAAAAATTTATATAGATTTTTCGAAACATTTATTGGATCGTTTGTTAAATCTTCTAAATTAATTATTAAAAGATTTTTCAAATTGTCTTTTTTTAAATTATTTAATCTATTTAAATAAAGTTCTGAGATTGAGAAAATTTTTTCCAAAGAATGACTCCAATAGACCCTAGGTAAAAAACTTCGAAAAATACCAATGATATTTGCTAGCGGATTACGAGAACAGTAAATAAATTTAGCATTAGGAAAAATTTTGTTTATCAATTCTATATATAAGAAATTTGTAATCGATTTATCAGTAAATAAATCATTTTGGTTATTTAAACCTTGCTCCTTATATTGATTTAAAATTTTTTCGATTAAAAAATTAAAATTTGATTGTAAAATATTTTTTTGATTCTTTATAATCTGGTTTGAAAAAAAAACTTTATCAAATACATCCGTTTCTCCTAAACTTTGTATATTTTTTTTTCCTGAAACAATTATCCTTTCAACTAATGTGGTACCAGATCTTGGAAGTCCAGTAATAAAGATCGGTTTAAAACCTTTAAATGAATTAACTTTAGAAGATTTCAATTTATCCATAAATTCAGGTAATAATTTACTATGAAAATTAAATTGTTGGTTAAGAGCTTTTTCTTTATTTAACAAATAAATTCGATGAGCTTCCGATAAATTTTCTATTTCTTTTTTATAGTCTTTGTTTAATTCAAATTTCCTGGCTAAGATAAGCTTTAAATATATTTGATTGATATAAGTTAAATTTTTTTTTTCTATTTTGTTTAATATTTCATCAGATAAATATTCATTATTTATTCTGGATAAAGAATAAATATAACTTAAGTTTTTTTGATCATTCTCAAAAATTGTTTTATAAAAATTTTCACTTTGCTCTAAATTGCCAATATTCAAATTGATTTTTGCCAAATTTAATAAGGCAGCTTTATTGGTAGGTTCGATTTTTATGATTTCATTAAAAACTTCATTTGCCTTTTTATAATGATTCATTTCAAGATAAATTTCTCCTAAAAAATTCAAATTTAGCGGGTCTTTTTTTTTAACTGAAATGAAATTTAAAATGTGTTCTAACGCTTTACTATATTGGTGTAACTTAAAATAAACGTTTCCTAAATACCAATCAGATAAAATATGCTTTTCTTGTTTAGAATTTTCTTTTAAATAATTTAAGGCTTCCCAATAATTACCTTCATTAAAAAAACGAGTAATTTTTTCTTGGTCCATAAATATAAAGATAACAAAAATTTAAAAATTATAAAATTGAATATAAAAAAAAACGGCCCTTTTAAAAAAGGGCCGTTTTAATAAATATTAGTATAAAACTAAATTAGAATGCCATTAACAAACTAATTTCTGTTCTATCTTCTGAGTCACCTGATGTACCACCAGAGTTGTCTACAGAAACATCGGAAATTCTTAGAGTAGCACCACCCATAGTGTAAGCTGCTTGAATACCGCTTGCATTTTGAGTTATACCATCTCCAGTTTCACTTCCTCTTTTCTTGTACGTGTTATCGTAGTCTTGGTACGAAACAGATAAAGCATCATTTACGTTAAATGCAATACCGTACATTTCAACATCGTTAGCACCAGTAGTTCTGTTTCCTACAGAAGATACTGTTCCTACTGAACCACTTGTGTAACTTTGTTGGTAACCTACAGTTACTGCACCTATTGCGTAAGTGAAGAAACCTGTAGTTGATACAGTGTCGATTTGATCAGCATTACTTGCTGCCATGTCGTATGTAGTTTCACCATGACCAAAACCAACTGTTAAACCATCCATTAAAGATGAGTTAGTTAGTGCAAAGTTTAGTGAAGTACCGTCAACTGTTGAAGCAACGTAACTGTTACCACCATCTCCAGCATCACCTGAACCTACTGAAGGTGCATACTCGATGTTAACTAATGTATCCATAAATGTATTTTTGTAACCAAATACACCTGCAGAACCACCGTTACCATCTAAGATGTCAGTATTAGTAGCTGTTGTACCATTCCATACTTCTTCGTATGCAGTTGGCATTTTATCATCGATTGTTCCAAGACCGAATGCTCCAGTACCTTGGTCAAAACCGATTGTTCCCATATCACCCATATCTAAAGTTTGTGAGTGAGATGATACAGATGCTTGACCATCTGCAGTAAACATGAAGAACGATGCAGTACCCCAATCAGTTTCACCTGATCCACTGAAAGATAAGTTTCCTTTACTTCCAAAAGGGTTACCATTGTTACTTAATGCCATCATTGTTGATGATCCAGAACCAGTAGTGTACTCACCAGTTACTTCCCAAGTACCACCTACTGATAAAGAACCAGCAGAAGCAGCTGTAGCAACTAGTGAACCAGCTAATGCTGAAGCACCAATTTTTGTTAGTTTATTCATAATAATTACTCCTTATGTTTAATTAATTAATTAATTATGAACTTGTTTTTTAACTAAATTAAACGAGAATTTTTCAAAAAATTGATGATTTTAGGTGTTTTTTGATGATATGTTGCATATATATCACAAAAAAACCCTTTTATTTATTGAATTTATGACACTTACTACTTAAATACATGTTTGTCTTATGATTTTCAATAATTTACATAAATTATTTTTTAAATTTGCCTTTTTAGCATCATTAGTTCTTTTTACTAATCAATGCGGAATTTGGGACCCAGCGGATGCGAGAAAAGTGCCTGTAAATGCAAAAGATAGAGTTGCAAAAAATATTGAGGAAGGTAGAGCAATTAAATTTTCAAAACTTGGTAAAGGTGGTGGGACTGGCAATTTTGAATTTGCATCATCAAATGAAATGTGGAGAGCAACCATTGAAATTTTAGATTTCGTCCCACTTTCAAGTGCAGATTATGGAGGTGGAATAGTAATAACTGATTGGTACAACGATGTTGGAAATGAAAAAGAAGCTATCAAAATAATGGTTCAATTTCTATCAAATGAAATTCGTGCTGATGGGATTAAAGTTGTTGTTTACGATAAATATTGTGAAACAATAAATAATTGTAGAACAAATATCAATCAAGGCAATGTTTCAGAAGAAATTAAATTGGCAATTTTAAAAAAAGCATCAATTTATAAAAATATTGAAACAGAAAAAAAACGTAAAGAATATAGAAAAAAAAATCCTACCAAAAATAAAAAAATCAGAAATTGATAATTCTAATTACTACTAATTATAATAATATATTTTTTTAAAGAACTTTAATTTAAATGAATAGATATAATTTTAATATTGTTGAAAAAAAATGGCAAGATTATTGGGAAAAAAATAATTTTTTTAGAACAAATTTAGATAAGAATAAAAAAAAATTTTACTGCCTAGAAATGTTTCCATATCCATCAGGCAAAATACACATGGGTCATGTTAGAAATTACGCAATTGGAGATGTTCTAGCTAGATATAAAAAATTGCAGGGTTTTAATGTACTTCATCCAATGGGATGGGACTCATTTGGCATGCCAGCAGAAAATGCCGCGAGAGCAAATAATTTAGATCCAAAAAAATGGACTGAAGAAAATATCTCAGTGATGAAAAATCAACTTAAAAAATTAGGATTAGCTATAGATTGGGGACGGGAAATATCAACCTGTTCAAAAGATTATTATAAACACCAACAAAAATTTTTTTTAGAGTTATACGATAAAGGGTTAGTTTACCGAAAAGAAAATTATGTTAACTGGGATCCAATTGATCAAACAGTTTTAGCAAATGAACAAGTTATTGATGGTAAAGGTTGGAGATCTGGGGCAATTGTAGAGAGAAAAAAATTAAATCAATGGTTTTTCAATATTACAAAGTTTTCAGAAAAATTATTAAGTGGATTGGATAGATTAGAAAAGTGGCCCAACAAAGTTAAAACAATGCAAAAAAACTGGATTGGAAAATCTTTTGGATGTGAAGTAAATTTTGAAATAGAAAACTGTGATGAATTCAAAAAAGTAAAAATTTTTACTACTAGACCAGACACCCTATTTGGTTGCTCATTTCTTGCTTTGTCAATTGATCATCCATTATCGAAACTTTTTAAATCAGACCCTAAATTTAATAAATTTAAAAACGATTGTGCCAAAACAGGTACAACAGAGGAAGCTTTAGCTCAAGCAGAAAAGTTAGGTTTTGATACCAAATTTTTTGCAAAAAATCCATTTGACGAAAAAATTAAAGTTCCAGTTTTTTTTGCAAACTTTGTATTAATGGATTATGGATTTGGTGCTATTTTTGGATGCCCTGGTCATGATCAAAGAGATCTTGATTTTGCATTAAAATATAAATTAAAAATAATTCCTGTTGTAAAGCCTTTAGACCATAAAGGTGAATTTACCATCAAAGATACTGCCTATACTGGTCCAGGTATAATTTATAATTCAAAATTTTTGGATAATCTTAAAGTTCCAGAGGAATCAATAAATGAAGCAATAAAAATAATTGAAGAAAAAAAATTAGGTGAAAAAAAAGTTAATTTTAGATTGAAAGATTGGGGAATTTCGAGACAAAGATATTGGGGTTGTCCCATACCTATCGCATATAATAAAAATAACGAACCTATAAAAGTTCCTGAAAAAATGTTGCCTATTTCGCTGCCTGAGAAAATAAATTTAAATACGAAGGGTAATCCTTTAGATCACCAAAAAAAATGGTCAGAAATAAATATAAATGGTGAATTATGTAAATTAGAAACAGATACATTGGATACTTTTGTGGACTCTTCATGGTATTTTTTGAGATTTTGTTCACCAAATAATAATGACTATGGGTTTGATGTTGAAGATATTAACTACTGGATGCCAGTAGATCAATATATTGGTGGGGTTGAACATGCTATTCTTCATCTTCTATATTCAAGATTTTTTATGCAAGCTCTAAATTATCAAAATGATAAGTTCAATATAACTGAGCCTTTCGATGGCCTTTTTACGCAGGGAATGGTTTGTCATGAAACATACAAAGATACTAATAATAATTGGCTTAGCCCAGATGAGGTTACATCTGATGGTAAAAACTTTTTCAAAAAGGAAAATAATGAGACAGTTAACGTTGGCCCCTCAGAATCAATGTCTAAATCAAAAAAAAATACAATTGATCCAGAAAAAATAATTAAAAATTACGGAGCTGATTCTGTGAGACTTTTTATTATGTCTGATAGCCCTCCAGAAAAAGACGTTCAATGGTCAGATACTGGTATGGAGGGTTCCTATAAATTTTTACAAAAACTTTGGACTTTACATAATACGTTTTTAAACAAAATTAATTCTGATAAAAATAAAAATAAAGATGTGGATGATAATATTTCAAAATTTACAAATAACTTAATTAATAAAATTACTCAAAATATCGAAAGTTTTAGATACAATGTAATAATCGCAAATTTTTATGAAATGTATAATTATTTTTCTAAAGAACTTAAAAAACCCTACAGCAAAACTATATTAATTGAAAATTATACAAAAATTCTAATTTTATTAAGTCCTTTTATTCCTCATTTTACATCAGAATGTATAGAACAATTAAATGCTCTTACAAAAGTTAAGAATTATGACACGTGGCCTAAAATCAATGATAAACTTTTGATGGATGAAAATATAAATTTGGTAGTTCAAATAAATGGTAAAAAAAGAGAAATTTTGAATATCAAACAAAATATAAGTGAGAAAGAGGTTTTAGAAGTAATAGATACTAATAATAGAATACAAAATTTTATAAAAGGAAAAAAAATAATAAAGAAAATATTTGTACCAAACAAAATTATAAATTTGATAGTAAAATGAAAAATATATTAATTTTATTTTATTTAATTAATCTAATCGTTCTTACATCATGTGGTTACAAGGTACTTAATAATATTGATAATACTAATTTTGAAATAGTAGAAATAAATGCAATAGGTAATGATAAAATAAATAATAGACTAGAAAAATATTTTTCTAAATTTAAAGATAAAGAAAATCCATTAAAGCTATTTAATGTTGAATTGAATAGTGTTTTTACTAAAAAAGTTACATCCAAAAATAGTGCCGGAGAGGATGCAAGTTACTCTATGAAAATAAAAGTTAAATTAGATATCACAGAAAATAATCAAAATATTGAGTCAAATACATTTGAGAAAAATATAAATTATAATAATTTAGATAGTAAATTTGAATTAAAACAATATGAAAATGTTTTAATAAATAATTTAGTAGATGAAATTATAGTAGAAATAAATAGTTTTTTAGGGACAATTAAATGATTATCAAATCTTATGAGTTAAAAAAATTTGATTATAAAAAAATTAAAAATTTTCTATTTTATGGAAATAACCTTGCACAAATTAATCAGATAATTGACGAAAAAATCAAACCTTATTATTTAAACAAAGTATTTAATTACGAAGAAAGCGAAATTTTAAAAAACGAAAAAGATTTTTTTGATAGAATTTTATCTCATTCTTTTTTTGATAATGAAAAATTATTAATTATATACAGAACTACTGATAAATTATACGATACAGCAAAAGAAATATTGAAACGAGAAATTAAAGATTTAACTATAGTTTTTGTATCTGAAAATTTAGAAAAAAAATCAAAAATTAGAAATTTATTTGAAAAAAATAAGAAAACCGTTTGTGCTGCATTTTATCCTGATGATCAAAAAACACTAACATTTTTTATAAATGATTTTTTTAAAAAATATAAAATTTCAGTATCTCAAGAAATTGTAAATACAATAATTCAGAGAGGTAACGCAGATAGGTATAATATCAAAAAAGAGTTATCAAAAATTGAAAATTTAACCGTTTCTAGAGATAAAATAAACTCAGATGATATTTTGAAATTAATTAACACATATGAAAAAAATAATATTTCAGAACTTGTGGATTTTTGTTTAGCAAAAAAAGAGAATAAAATTAACCTAATATTAAATGAAAATAATTTTACTAATGAAGATACAATTTTAATAATTAGAACTTTTTTAAATAAAGTTAAGAGATTGATTAAAATAAAGGATCATATTAAAAATAGTAAAAATATTGACGTAGCTATATCTACTTTTAAGCCAACAATTTTTTGGAAAGATAAAGAAATTATAAAAGAACAAATTTCAAGATGGCCAGATAAAAAAATAGAGACTTTACTAGAAATTATAAATGATAATGAATTATTGATAAAAAAAAATTTTGAAAATTCAATAAAAATTTTAACTAACTTTATTTTTTATACTGTAAAAGTATAATTAATAATTATTTTTTAAGATTTCTATAATTTTATTTAATTGATCTAAATCCTTGTATTCTATAGATATTTTACCTTTATTATTTTTCTTATTTTGAATATCAATATTTAATCCAATCTTAGATGATATAGACATTTCTAAGTCTTTAATATTTAAATCTTTTGATTTAGGAAGATTATGTTTTTTTGGTTTAAATATTTTTACAAATTTTTCAGCTTGTCTAACAGATAGTTTTTTTTCAATTATTTTATTTGCAATAAAAATTGCATTTTCTAATCCAACTAAAATTTTAGCATGTCCTGGGGTTAACTGTTTTTTTTCAATCATTTTAAAAATTTCTTCAGGTAAAGTAAGCAAACGGAGTGAGTTAGTTATATAACTTCTGCTTTTTCCTATAAATTTAGAAACTTTTTCTTGATCGTATGAAAATTCATCTACTAACCTTTTATAACCTTGAGCCTCCTCTAAAGGATTGAGATCATTTCTTTGAACGTTTTCAACGATAGCAAATTCTAAGGATTTCAAATCATCAATATCGGTAATAACAATAGGAACTTCATGAAGTTTAGCTCTTTGTGCCGCTAACCATCTTCTCTCTCCAGCCACAATTTCAAATTTTGTTTTATTGTCTGAAGATTTTCTTACAATAATGGGCTGAATAACGCCTCTTTCTTTGATAGAATTAGTTAACTCATTAAGGCTTTCTTCATCAAAATTTTTTCTTGGCTGAAATTTGTTTGGGCTTAACTCACCAATTAGAGCTTTATTTGTAGCTGTTTCTATTTTAGTTTCACCAATTAAAGAGGATAATCCTCGTCCTAAACCTTTTCTAATTTTTGAATTCACTATGCGGCACTCCCAATTTTGTCTTCTTGATTAATAAATTCATTAGTAAAACTATAATAAGATTTACTGCCTGGACAGTTTTTATCATAAACAAGCACTGGAACACCATGAGATGGTGCTTCGGATAATCTGACATTTCTCGGAATTACTGTTTGATAAACTTTATCTTTAAAATAATCTCTTGCTTCTTGCTCAACCTGTGAAGATAACTTATTTCTTTTATCATACATTGTTAATAAAATTCCTTGTATCTCAAGATTAGGATTTAAATTAATTTTAATCCTTTCAATAGTTTTCATTAATTGAGTTAACCCTTCTAAAGCAAAAAACTCGGTCTGTAGTGGCACCAATAGAGAATTAGATGACACAAGAGCCATTACTGTCAATAAACTCAAAGAGGG
The DNA here is from genome assembly GCA_902627735.1 of uncultured Pelagibacteraceae bacterium. Lineage (GTDB taxonomy): Bacteria > Pseudomonadota > Alphaproteobacteria > Pelagibacterales > Pelagibacteraceae > Pelagibacter. The sequence continues at coordinate 24,615 of CACOKI010000005.1, read as the reverse complement.
AGGACAATCAATAAGGATATAATCATATAATGCTCTAGAATCATTCAAATATGCGGCTAATTTAGTCTTTAAAATGAAAGCCCTATCACTATCTCCTGCAGTTTCAACCTCTAAACCAGATAAATCTACATTTGATGTTATCAAGTCTAAATTTTCAAATTTTGTTTTTTTTATTACATCGGAAATTGACATCATCCCATTAAGAATTCCGTAAATTGTTTGATTTGATTGTTCCATATTAGATAATCCTAATCCAGTAGTGGCATTTCCTTGTGGGTCAAGATCAATAACTAATATTTTTTTACCTTGTTGTGATAACGCTGAAGCTAAATTTATAACTGTTGTCGTTTTACCGACCCCACCCTTTTGATTTATAATAGAAATAATTTTCATGAGATTTTATTTTTAATTTTTTTTATATTTAATATAAATGAATTATTATCAGTTAAACTTTTTTTTTCCTCATAATCCAAATCCCACTCTTTGAGAGTTTCACTCAATATTTTTCTACCTGAATTTCCCATAAATAAAATTATGTTTTTATATTTTTTAAAATTTTCATTTACTAAATTAAGAATTACTGGCAACGGTTTAAAAGCTCTCGACATTATTGTTCCAGTCTCAACATTTTTAATTTCAAAAATATCTTTGTGAATAACCTCAGTGTTCAAATTTAATTTTTTTGAAACTTCTTTTAAGAAAACACATTTATGGTAGCTTTTTTCATAAAGATTAATTTTCATACTATTTTTCATATGTTTCATTACGATGGCAATAATTAAGCCTGGCATTCCACCACCTGTTCCTAAATCTGAGGTTGTATTGCAATTTAAATCAACAAAATCAATTATTTGCGCTGAATCTATTATATGTCGTTCTCTAATAGCCTCTTTTTCAGACATTTTCTTACTAATTATATTAATTTTCTTATTTTTTTCTTGTATCATTGAAATTAGACTTTCAAACTCATTACAAGTTTCACGTGAAACATTTAAATTGGAAATTTTTGAGTAAGAATTTAAAATTGCATTATCCATTAAGCTATATGCTTAATAGACTTTCTTTTGACATGTGACAACAAAATATATACAGCAGCAGGAGTAATTCCATCAATTCTTAGTGCCTGACCCATAGTTTTGGGCCTTATTTCCTTAAATTTAGCCTTTACCTCGTTAGATAGGCCTGAAAATTGGTCATAATCGATGTTATCTGGTATAGTTAAATTCTCATCTCTTTTAAAAGCCAAAATATCGGCTTTTTGCTTTTTTAGATATCCTCTGTAATGAGAATTAATTTCTAATTGCTCATCAATCTCTACTCCATGATTGGAAATTTCTGGCCAAATGTCTCTAATTTTTTTCATACTAACATCTTTTTGCGTTAATATTTCCTCAGCGGTTCTAAAAACACCATCTTTTGCAATTTTTATGCCAAATTTTTCTGCTTTTGTTGGAGATATGTTTAAATTTGACATTTGAAGAGATATTTTACTTAATTTTGCAAATTTATCATCGAAAATGTCTTTTCTTAAACTAGAAATTAACCCAATCTTAATTCCTTTATGTGTAAGTCTCAAGTCTGCATTATCAGACCTAAGACTTAGTCTATACTCAGCCCTAGAAGTAAACATCCTATAGGGTTCAGCGACTCCTTTGGTAACCAAATCATCTATCATTACACCTATATAAGCATCTGACCTATCTAAAATAAAAGGTTCCATAGATTTAATTGATAGGGCAGCATTTATTCCAGCTATTAGTCCTTGAGCTGCTGCCTCCTCATAACCTGTGGTTCCATTAATTTGGCCTGCTAAATATAAATTTTTAATTTTTTTTGTTTCTAATGTTAAAAAAAGCTCTCTTGGATCAATATAGTCGTATTCTATAGCATACCCTGGTCTTATAATTTTTACATTCTCTAAACCATTGATATTGTTGATTATTTCTTTTTGTACTACCTCAGGTAGAGAAGTTGATATGCCATTAGGGTAAATAGTATGATCATGAAGACCTTCTGGCTCTAAAAAAATTTGATGTCTGCTTTTCTCAGCAAATTTTACTATTTTATCTTCTATTGAAGGACAATATCTTGGACCAACACCTTGAATGCTACCTGAATACATTGCGCTTTTAGATATATTCTTTTCAATGATCTTATGAACCTTTTCATTAGTATAGGTCATTGCACAAGATACTTGTTTATTTAAATTTTTTTTTGTTAAGAAAGAGAAAAAATATGGATCGTCATCTGCAAACTGTTTCTCCAAATTTTTAAAATTAATGGTTCTAGAATCTAACCTTGGGGGGGTCCCAGTTTTTAATCTACCTATTTTAAAATTATATTTCTTTAATTGTTCGCTCAAACCAGTACTTGGTTTTTCATTAAAACGGCCTGCTGGTGTTCTCTCATCACCAATATGTATTAATCCATTCAAAAATGTGCCGGTTGTTAAAATTAATTTGTTACAACTTACTTTATTGTCTTTTGATGTTACAAATCCACTTATCTCATTTTTTTTGAAAATAAACTTTATTACAGGATCAGAAAAAACGCTTAAATTACAATAGTTTACAAGTTTTTCTTGCATAAATTTGCGATATAATGATCTGTCAGATTGAGTTCTAGGGCCTCTTACAGCAGGACCTCTGCTTCTATTTAATAGTCTAAACTGTATTCCCGACTTGTCAGCTACCTCACCCATCACCCCGTCCAAAGCATCTATTTCTCTAACGAGATGACCTTTTCCTAAACCACCAATTGCAGGATTACATGACATTTCTCCTATAGTGTTCTTATTGTGAGTAAATAGGGCAGTGTTAACTCCTAGTCTTGCGGACGCTGCAGCAGCTTCACAACCTGCATGTCCACCTCCAATAACAACTACATCAAAAAATAATTCTTTTTTCATGACGTAAATTTATATTCGATTAAAATATTTACAAGATTAGAGTTCTTTACCCTAAATAGGCTTTATTTATCAACAAAAATTGAATGTATATGCTAAAAATTAAGCAAAATAGATGTTATTTTCCAATGCAAAAATCGTTGAAAATACTACCTAGTATCTCCTCCACATCAACTTTTCCAACAATCATACCCAAATGTCGAGTCGCTAAACGAAGATCTTCAGCAGCTTTATCGAAATCTTTTTTATCATTTTTTTCAGAAAAGTTATTTAAGTATTCAACGCATTGAATCAAATGTTGTCTATGTCGTTCTCTAGTAATTAAAATATCTCCATTTGATATAAATTCATTTTTTAACTTATCTTTTATTTTCATAATTAGTTTGTCTATGTTGTGATTATTTTTCAATGAAGTTAAAACATGATCATGTTTGGTTATTTCTGAGTTTAATTCTCCATCTAACAAATCAGATTTGTTTACAACTAATATTGCATTCTTTTTTAACAAATCACTTAAAAAACCGCTTAAATTAACACTTTTAGCATCAATCACTACTAGTTTAAGATCTGCATTTTCAGCTTTAATAAGAGATAATTTAATTCCTTTCTTCTCTATTTCGTCTTTTGAATTTCTTATACCTGCCGTATCAGAGATAATAACAGGGTAACCATCAATATTTAAATGAGTTTCAATTACATCTCTCGTTGTCCCTGCTGTTTCAGAAACTATAGCAGCTTCTCTTTTTGATAAATTATTTAATAAGCTAGATTTGCCTGCATTAGTTGGCCCTACAATTGCAATTTTAAAACCTTCACGTATAATCTCCCCAACTTTTTGATCGTTTAGTATTTTATTTATTTCAACCAAAACATCATTTGAGTCTTTTTTTATCTTTCTAATATTTTCATCTGGTAGATCCTCTTCGGGAAAATCAATTTTAGCTTCAACAAAAGATAAAATCTTTAATAATTTATCTCTTAATTCATTAAATTTCTCTGAAGATTTACCTTTCATAATTTTGATTGCCTGTAATCTTTGAATTTCAGTTTCAGCTGAAATTAAATCAGCTATACTTTCAGCTTTGAGTAAATTAATTTTTCCATTTTGAAAAGCTAACTTAGTAAACTCACCAGGTTCAGCCAATCTACAGTTTTTGACTTTAGAAATTGTATTTAATAGAGCCTGGATGACCGCTTTACCACCGTGTATGTGAATTTCAGCCATATCTTCACCTGTGTAGCTCTCTGGACCAGGAAACCATAATATCATCCCTTCATCAATTAACTCAGAAGTGTTGATATTGTTTATTTTTCGAAGGGTTGCTAATCTTGGACTTGGAATTTTTTTTCCTGTTAAGGATTTTATAATCTCAGAAGCTTCTGGACCAGAAATTCTTACTATGGCTACCCCGGATACACCTGGACCTGACGAAAGAGCGTAAATTGTCATCAAAGAGACTTTAACAGGCTTCCAAAGTCTTTTGCAAACGTTTCTGTATCAAACAGACAGGATTTAAGAGCTTCTGATCTTAAATTTTGTTTATATTTCTGGTCTATTTTATTTTCTTTTTTAATTAACAAGGCTTTATTAATATATTCATCCTCATTATTCGCTATTAAATTTTTTAAATTTAAATTTTTATTAATACTCTCGCCACATCTTGAATTAAAATTAAAACCTTTCATTGTCAAAACAGGAGTTCCCATTGAAAGAGATTCAAAGGTTGTTGTGACTCCTGGGTATGGAAATGTATCCAAAGATAGATCAATTTTATTGTAACTCTCAAGATGCTCTGAATAAGTCCTTTTTCTACTTAATATCTCAATTTTATCTTCTTCGATATTTTCTTTTTTGAATTTATTAATTAAAGATTGATTTAAATTTTTTTCATCAAAACTTGAAGAGTTTTTCAATATTAATTTGGCATTACCATCTTTTAATATTTTTGACCAAGTATTTATTGTTTCGGATGAAATTTTCTGAAAATTGTTGAAGGATCCGTATACAAAACAATCATCTTTCTTTTGTTTTAAGTTTATTTCAGGTAAATTTATTGGTTTTGGCAACGCATTCCAAATTTTCGGCATGAAAATAATTTTTTCTTTATAAAGATTATATTCCTCTTTTTTTACTAAATTTGGATCCGCAATAATATAATCTATGTTTTTTACTCCCAAAGAGTTGTTGTAACCAAGCCATAATACCTGTTTTGGTGCACATCTGGCTTTCATCACGCTTACTCTATTTTTGTACGTATATCCCGAGAGATCTATTAATATATCTAAGTTTAGAGATCTGATGAGTTTAACAGACTCAATATCACTTATATTATTCACATCATACCATTCATCAAAATTATTTTTTAAATCACTTGTCATTTCATCATGATTGGTCTTTTCTAAATTGCTTATGGCAAACAATTCAAATTCTTCTCTATTTAATTTTTTAATTAAGTCATCTAAAAATAAAGAAACAGAGTGATACTTAAAATCGGCTGAAAAAAATCCAACTTTTATCTTTTTATTTTTTTTAATATTTGGTCTAAATTCAGCTATTTCTAATTTTAAAAATTTATCAAATTTATTGCAAAATTCTAAATATTTTTTTTGATCATATTTACTGTGATAATTTAAACTGGCTAAAAAACTTGACCAAACATTGTTAAAGTTTGGATTTATTTCCAAAAGTTTCTCATAAAAAAAAGAAGCTTTCTCCATATTATTGTAAAAGAAATGCATCTTTGCTAAACCTTCCAAAATTTTTGGATCTTTATTATTTAGGTTATATTCTTTAATTATATGTTTTTCTAAATAATCAAAATAAGTGGCTTTTACACTTACTATTATTAGGTTGTAAAAAGCATCACGGTTAGAATTATTTTCTAAATAAATTTTCTCAAAGCAATAGGCTGAAAGTTTATAATCATCAATTTTTGAATTTTGATTTAAAGCTTTAGAGGTTGCATATATATTTAGTATATTGCTAGGAAGTTTTTTAATATCACCCAAACTCTCAACAAAATATTCTATTTCTGAAAATTTTTTATTTTCAAAAAGTTGTTTTAATTTAATTTTCTGATCTGTTGATAAGATCATCTAAAAATTAAGCGGGCTTATTCATGGAATTAAAAAACTCAGAATTATTTTTGGTATCTTTCAATTTTGAGCTTATAAATTCAATTGCATCCATGGTCCCCATAGGAGCAATGATTCTTCTAAGAACATTCATTTTTTGAAGATCATTTTTATCAAATAAAAGCTCTTCCCGTCTAGTTCCTGATTTTGTAATATCAATAGCAGGGTAAATTCTTTTGTCAGCTATTTTTCTATCTAAAACTGTTTCGCTGTTACCGGTTCCTTTAAATTCCTCAAAAATCACCTCATCCATTCTGCTTCCAGTATCAATCAATGCTGTAGAAATTATTGTTAATGATCCTCCCTCTTCAATATTTCTAGCTGCACCAAAAAATCTCTTAGGTCTTTGTAATGCGTTTGCATCTACACCACCGGTTAAAACTTTTCCAGAACTGGGAATTACAGCATTGTAAGCTCTACCAAGTCTAGTGATAGAATCTAGAAGTATGACTACATCTTTTTTATGCTCTGTTAATCTTTTTGCTTTTTCTATAACCATTTCAGCAACTGCAACATGTCGTTGAGCAGGCTCATCAAAAGTCGAACTGATAACCTCACCCTTTACAGTTCTTTGCATATCTGTAACCTCTTCAGGTCTTTCATCAATTAATAAAACTATCAAATAGCACTCGGGATAATTTTTAGCTATAGAGTTTGCAATACTTTGAAGAATCATTGTTTTTCCTGCTTTAGGAGGTGAGATTATAATCGATCTTTGACCTTTACCTATTGGACTCACTAAATCAATTAATCTAGGCGTTAAGTCTTGTTTTTTATCAGGTTTAGAAGTCTCTACTTCCATTACCAATTGCTTGTCAGGATATAAAGGCGTTAAGTTATCAAATGCAATCTTATGTCGAGATTTTTCTGGTTCCTCAAAGTTTATCTTACTTACTTGAAGTAGAGCAAAATATCTTTCTCCAGCTTTTGGCGCTCTTACTGGTCCTTCAACAGTGTCTCCTGTTCTTAATCCAAACTTTCTTATTTGGGTTGGACTTACATAAATATCATCTGGGCCAGGTAAATAATTTGACTCCATGGCTCTCAAGAAACCAAATCCATCCTGAAGAAGCTGCAATACACCCGCTCCTGTAATTTCCTCTTTTTCAGCTACCTTTTTTAATATTGCAAAAAGAATTTCTTGCTTTCTTAAAGTGCTCGCATTTTCAATTCCAAGTTCTTCAGCTTGAGTAATAAGCTGTTCAGACGATTTAAGTTTTAATTCTTGAATATTCATGATTTAAATTATTAAGGACTTAATAATGCTTATAATATATATACTATTACAACTTTTACAAGAGTGTTCCTGTGTTTTTAAACACCTTAAAAAACTTGTCTTTTGTGGCTTTTCAGTGTTTTTATCTTAATTCTTTTGCAAATTCATCAACTTTTGACCAATCTGTAAATTCATAAGATTGGGACGTGTCCGTTGGACCATTTGTTAAAAACATAATAAGTTTAATAACATATTTGTCAAAAAAACCATAATTTGGATAATCTACTCTGCCAGCAAATACTCCAATTTTTTTTGGTCTCCAATTAGAAATTTTTAAAAATTTTTTAATATAAGGATTTGTTTCAGGAGTATTTTTTTCTGATTTTCTAGCGACTACGTTTACTGAAAAAAAAATACTTTGTTTTTGATCTAATACTTTTTTATTTAATGTAATAAATTTATAAAGTTTTTTAGAATGTTTTCCGTATCTAATACTAGCACCTATAATAATTTTATTAAAGATTGATAGATCAAGCTTTGTAGCATCATTCAAAGCAATAATTTTAATCTCATTCTTGTTATCTAAAAAATTTGATATTCTCTTACAAATAGTTTCTGTATGACCATCTGTACTGGAATAAATTATTAAAGTGCTATGCATGTTAGAATGTTATGATTTGTTCATCTCTAGTTTTGGCATCTCCTGATAATATTTTTTATCAAGTTTATATTCTATATCCTCTTTATCCTGCGCAGAACCCTCGGCTTGGGTAAAAGTATATTTTGCAAAATCTTTACACCAGTTCTTATTAGTATTTAAACATTCCACTGGGTATATATTGCCACCCAATTCTTTTGCTTCGTTTACCAGCTCATGACCCAATTCATCTGTTGTCTCTAAACAGTCGGCAACAAAGCTAGGTGAATATATTGCTATTTCTTTTTTTCCCTCTAATATTAGTTTTTTAACTACATCTTCAGTATAAGGTGTTATCCATTCTTCAGATCCAAAACGACTTTGGAAACTCATCAAGCATTGTTCTGGTTTTATATTTTTAAGATTTTTTGTAATAAGACAGAACGTTTCATAACAATGACGATAGTAGTCATCGCCCTTATTAACAATTCTTCTCTTTTGCATTCCATGAAAAGTTATTATTAAACTGTCAATTTTTTTTCCTTGTTTAGTTAATTCATTTAATTTTAAATCAACTTGGTTAACTGAATTATCTATAAATGCATGTGTTCTATGAAAATTTGTTATCACCTCAAACGTTGGTATTTTAACTCTTTTAGATAGTTCCTTTGCTAAAGCGTCTATACCTGAAGCTATTGTGCTTTCGGAGTATTGTGGAAACATCGGTATTACAAGAAGTTTTGTTGCACCAACGCCTTTTTTCAAATCATCCTCCCAACTATCATAAACTTCATTTACATACGGGGGAGATAATAAAAAAGCATGGTTAACCTCGACAAATCCTTCGGGATCTATTTTTTTTAATTCCTCACTAACATTTTTTGTAAAGTCTCTGGTGTTAGTAATTAATGGAAAACTTTTTCCATCCCAAATTCTTGCGTAAAGCTTGGCTGATTTTTGTGGTCTAAAGGGGAGCACGAAACAGTTTAAGATTATTTTCCAAAGCCATGGATTAATATCAATAACCCTAGGATCTCCTAAAAATTTTCTAAGATATTTTCTTAAAGCTTTAGTGGTTGGTTCAGATGGTGAACCTAGTTGTACAAATACAACTTTTGTTTTTCTTTTTGGGTGTGTGTAAATCATATTAATAATCTTTTACTGTTTTTACCAAGTATTCCATCATACCAGGGTCTGTCTCTGGTAGGACACCATGTCCTAAGTTAAAAATATAAGGATGATCTTTAAATATATCTAGGTATCTTTTTGCCTCTTTTTTAATATTTTCCTTATCAGTTAATAAAATCTTTGGGTCCATTCCTCCTTGAATAGGTATTTTTATATCTTTTCTAATTGTTAGTGGATCAATCTCATAATCAATACAAATTGCGTCAGGTTTTATAAAATCACAATATTTTTTATAATCCTTAATATTTCTTGGAAAACATATGACAGGTGTATTCAAAGATTGAATAAATTTAACCAGATTTAATGTTGGGTTATATATATAATATGGTAAATCCTTTTCTTCTAATAGTCCTGCCCAACTATCGAAAATTTGAATAATTTGAGCACCACTATCTACTTGATTTTTGATATGAATTTTTAGAAATTTTTCCAAAATTAATAAAATCTTTTTAATTAATAACTCATCATCGAAAAAATTTTTTTTTAGCTTCAGCTTGGGAGATTGTTTGTTTATCATATAAACCATTAAGGTCCAAGGTGCGCCAACAAAACCTATGGTGCTTTTATTCGATGTTAAATTATTGTTACTTACTATTTCTAAGGCTTTATAAACAGGCTTAAGTTTCTCTGTAAAGTTATTTTCTTGCATTGATGAAGCATTATCTAAATTTAAATCTCCTAAAAGTGGCCCAAAATTTTTTTTAAATTCAACTTTTTGGTTTAACCCATATGGTACCATTAAGATATCTGAAAAGATTATCGCAGCATCAAAATCATATCTCTTAAGTGGTTGAAGTGTAATCTCGGATGAAAGTTTATGATTTAAACAAAGTTTTATAAAATCTGGATTATTTGCTCTTATCTCACGAAATTCAGGTAAATACCTTCCAGCTTGTCTCATAATCCATATAGGATTTAAATCTGTTTTTTTATTAATAATTACTTCTTGAATAGGAGACATAATAATAATTAAATATAATTAATTGTAATTGTAGTATAGCTTGTGAATAATGAGGACTAAATTTAATTAACATTTTTTAAACTAATTATTAACATTTAGTATCAAAAAACACTCAAATAAATAGGTAAAATTGAGCCAATGTATGAATTGTTTAAAATGTGAAAAACTATATTCACATGTTTTATAATGTTAATAAAAACCTAGTTTTACAATATAAATTTTAAAACTTTAAAAATACTTAATATGATTTAAATAATACAAAGTTATTAACAATTAATACATGAATAATATTTATCAAATATATTTGATTTCGGACTCTACAGGTGAAACTCTTGATAGGATATTTCTTGCTATTAAAGCTCAATTTCAAAATATTGAATATAATGTACATACGTTCTCTTTTACTCGAACAGAAAACCAGATCTTAAAAATTTTGTCAGATGCAGAAAAAAATACAAATTCTATAATTTTATACTCAATTGTAGATAGCAACTTAGCCAAATATTTAGCAAACACAAGCAGCGATAAAAGAATACCTTGTTTTGGAGTTTTGGGAGATTTAATTTTGAGTTTCTCTAAACTATTAAATCAGAAAGCATCACATCAACCAAGTGGTCAACATGTTTTAAATGAAGAATATTACAAAAGAATTGAAGCAATTCAATTTACAATGAATCATGATGATGGAAATCTTGTAAAAGAAATTGAAAAATCTGATATAATATTATTAGGAGTCAGCAGAACTAGCAAAACTCCAACTTCCATTTATTTAGCAAACAAAGGGTTTAAAACTTCAAATATTCCTTTAATTAATGAGAATTCAATTCCAGTCTTTTTAAAAGAAAACCCTCAAAGTTTATGTGTTGTGGGTTTGAGCACAGAAGCTGAAAGATTAAGTGAAATAAGAAAAAATAGAATGAATTCATTGAAAGAAACTGAAAACAAATCATATACAGATCTAGAAAAAGTAAAAAAAGAAGTTGAAGAAGCTAAAAATACTTTTAAAAAATATAAATGGCCTATGATTGATGTAACAAGAAAATCCGTAGAAGAAACAGCTGCTTCAATAATAAAAATTCTTGAGATATATAAAAAAAATGGTTGAAATAATCCTTGCTTCTAAAAGTAAAGTAAGAAAAGAGATACTTGATAAAAATGAGATATTAAATAAAGTTGAGCCTTCAAATGTTGATGAGGATTTTGTTAAAGAAAGCTTGTTAAAAGAAAGAGCAACGCCAACAATTATATCAAAAAATTTAGCTGAATTGAAAGCTAACAAAGTAAGTTTAAAAAATTTTGATATCCTTGTATTAGGAGCTGACAGTGTAATAGACCTAGAAGGTGAACTTATATCTAAACCTAGAAACAGAGAAGAAGCATTGGATATTTTAAAAAAATTGAATGGAAAAAAACATAATCTTGTTAGTTCTGTATGCATTTCTAAAAATGGAAAAATGATTTGGAATTACACAGATAAAGCTGTTTTAAAAATGAAAGAATTTAGCAATGAAGAGTTGAAAAAATATTTAACCAAAATATCAGATCAAGCACTATATGCTTATAATGTTTACCAAATTGAAGGTGAGGGAAAAAAATTATTTGCATATATTGAAGGAGATGAAAATACTATAATGGGACTTCCCATAAAAATGATTAAGGAATATCTAAAAAATTACAAATAAAGATGAAAAAATTTTTAGTAATTGGAAACCCTATAAGTCATTCATTGTCGCCCAAATTACACAATTATTGGCTAAAAAAAAATAGTATTAATGGAACTTATGATAAAGAAAAATTAAATAGTAATGATCTCGAAAAATTAATTTTAAGAGTTAAAACCAATGAGATTTACGGAATAAATGTAACCGTTCCATTTAAAAAAGAAATTATTTCATATTTAGATGAATTAAGTTTAGAGGCTGAAAATACACAATCGGTAAATACAATTTATCTGAATGATAATAAAGTAAAAGGACATAATACAGATGTGGATGGGTTTCAGCTTTCTTTAACAAATATAAAATTTGATGTTAAAGGAAAAAAAATTTTGATTCTTGGCGCAGGTGGAGTGGTGCCATCTATTATATTTTCTTTAAAAAAGATGAAAGCATTAAAAATTATTATATCTAATAGAACTAAAGCTAAAGCTGAGGGTTTAAAAGACATTTTTAATGATTTATCAATAGTTGATTGGGGAGAGGTGCCTAATTTTGACATGGTCATTAATGCAACTAGCCTAGGTTTAGATAATAAAGATCAGATAAATTTAGATTTTTCAAAGGTTGAGAAAGGTAAACTTTATTATGATGTAATTTATAATCCAAAAGAGACAAATTTTTTAAAAAAAGCTAAGGGAATGGGGAATAAGACTGAAAATGGAAAAAAAATGTTTATTTATCAGGCCGCTGCTTCTTTTAAAATTTGGCATAACATTTATCCTAATATTGATGAGGGCGTATATAAAATTTTAGATTAATGAAAAGAATTGGAATTTTAGGAGATATTGGATCAGGCAAATCATACATAGCAAAATGCTTTGGTTATCCTGTGTTTAATGCAGATCAGGAGGTTGCTAATTTATATAAAAAAGATAAAAAAATTTTATTAAAATTAAGAAAAGTTTTACCAGAATATTTTGATACACCCTCAATTAATAAAGAAAATATTACAAGAGCTATACTGGATAAACATCAAAATTTAAAAACAATTATTAAAATTGTGCATCTAGAAATTAAGAAAAGATTAAATTTTTTTTTAAAAAAAAACAAAAACAAAAAATTTGTAATTTTAGACATCCCGCTTTTATTGGAAAATAAAATAGATAAAAAAAGTGATATTTTAGTATTTGTTAAAAGTAAAAAAAGCGAGATGTTAAAAAGACTAAAAAAAAGAAAAAATTATAATTATAAATTAACGAAAAAATTTCGAAATATTCAACTATCACTTGATTTTAAAAAAAAAAAATCTCACTTTGTAATAAATAATAATTTTAATAAAAAAAGCATAAAAAAGTGTGTTAAACATATTTTACAAAAAATTTAAAAAATGAAAGAAATAATATTAGATACAGAAACGACTGGTCTTTCAGTTAAAGATGGTCATAGAATAGTAGAAATAGGCTGTATAGAGTTAGATGATTTAATTCCAACTAAAAAAACTTTTCATTGTTATTTAAACCCTGAGAGAAAAGTTTCAGAAAAAGCTTTAGAAGTTCATGGCTATACAGATGAATTTTTATCATCAAAAAAAAAATTTAAAGAAATAGTTGAAGAGTTTTTAAATTTCATTGATGGTAAAAGGTTGATTATTCATAATGCTGAATTTGACCTGTCACATTTAAATAATGAATTAAAAATTATTGGAAAAAAAAAAATTGACAATGAAATAATTGATACACTCATTTTAGCAAGGGATAAATTCCCAGGCTCTTCAACTAGTTTAGATGCTTTATGTAAAAGGTATAGAATTGATAATTCTAAAAGAACACAACATACAGCCCTTATCGATTGTGATTTGTTATCAAAAGTTTACATTAATTTGATAGATCAAAAAGAACCAACTTTAAACTTTAATAACGAGTCTAAAAATATAATTGAGTTTTCAGATACAAAAGTTTTGTATTATAAGAAAGTTATAAAACTAACAGATAAAGAAAAGCAAAACCATTCAAAATATCTTAAAACAGAATTAAAAAAAAATTTCTTTTAGTTAAATTTTTCATTGTAAAGCTTTTCAAAATCAATTTTTTTTTCAAATTTTATTCCAGGATAACCAGAGTCATGAAGTAAATTTATAAAAGATGTTTCTAAGTTAGGATAAATTTCTTTTTGAACATCGCAAAGAAGAATTTTTTGTAAATCTTTCTTTTCTTTTATTTCTTCTCCAATTTTTACAATTGTTGCAAAAATAATTTCGAATAAAGATTTTTTTTCATTATTACTTTTATCTTCAAATCTGAGAGTTGTATTTACTTCAACCAATTTATCTTTTAGAGCTTTTGAGCTAATATCAATATTTAAGTGATATTTTGAAATATTATCTTTAACAAATAAAAAAGTTTCAATATCAGGTGTTTCACTAGACATGTCTTTTATAAATTTTCCTAAAATCTTATAATTTTCTTTCATCGTCATCTTTTATATCTTCAAATTCTCCATCTATATATGGTTTATTAGAAGTTTTTGTATTTTTGTGATTTTTTAAAAATTTTCCAAAAAATAATTTTCTAGTCAGGGGAAATATAATTAAAAAGCCTATTAAGTCAGTAGCAAAACCAGGTATTATTAAGAGTAAAGCCGCAAAAGCAATTGCAGCACCTGAGATTATTTCATACGCTGGGAGTTCATTTTTTATTAGTTGTGAAAACCCAGATCTAAGAGTATTTAAACCTTCATACCTAGCATAGACAACTCCTATTATAGCTGTGATAAATATTAAAGAGATTGTATTAAATGCTCCAATTTGGTTACCTATCTTTATAAATAGATAAATTTCTATTATTGGAACTAAAATTATCGTTAAAAGTGCTGTGTTCATTTGTCTTTAATGTAATTGTTAGTTGAAATTATTCAACATAGTAATTAAGTTAAGCCTTATGAATTATAGTTTTGAATATATAGATATTATTTTATTAGCAATGATTGCTGGGTTTATTTTCTTGAGGTTAAGAGGTATTCTTGGAAAAAGAACAGGATTTGAGGGTAAAGCAGCCCCACAATTTCAAGAGATATTAAAAAAAGTTGACCCTAAAATTAAAACTAAGCAAAATTTAATTTTTGATGAAAGTGCTCAAAAAGAGTTCTTAAAAGGAGCAAAAATTGCTTATGAAACTATAATTACAGATTTTAGTGATGATGATAATAAGCTTGTTCAAAGTAAGCCATTATTAAGCAAAAAAATTCATGATCAATTTAATGAAGCACTAAAAGAAAGAAATAATAGAGGACATTTTGCAGAGATCACTTTTATTGGAGTCAATTCAGCAAATATTAAAAATCATAAAAAAGAAAATAGTATACTGAAAGTAACGGTAGATTTTGTTGGTGAAGTTATAACTTGTATAAGAGATAAGAATAAAAAAATCGTGTCTGGAGATCCTGAAAAAATTAAAAAAATTTATGATACTTGGGTTTTTTCTAGAGATACAAGGTCAAGCAATCCTAACTGGCAATTAGTAGATATTTTAACTTAATTGAATAGTAAAATTTCAGATAAAGATAAAAAAGACTGGAAAGATTTTATCAATAGTGATGAAGGTGTCTATAACAAGGATTTGGAATATTCAAAAAAAAGAAATTATCAAACAAGATCTGTTGATTTACATGGATACTCTCTTGATCAAGCAAATAAAACAATTCAGGATTTTATACATCAAGCATATAAAGATAAGATAAATAAACTGATTGTAGTAACAGGAAAAGGTCTACATTCAAAAAATGAGCAAGATCCATATGTTTCTAAAGATTTGGGAATCTTAAAACACTCTGTTCCTCAATTTATTAAAAATGACAAAAGTTTAATGCAAATAATTAATAGAATTGAAGATGCAAAAATTGAAGATGGTGGATCAGGAGCTTTTTATATATTTTTAAAAAAGTTAAAATAATTGAATTGGGATATTTGTGATTTTTACAATATAAATTTTGAAAGATCTGTATCTTTTACCAAGTTATCTAAATTTTTTGTAATGTATTCTTTATTAATAATTATTTTTTCTCCAGCACGGTCAGTTGCTGTAAAGCTTATTTCGTCTAATATTTTTTCGATAATAGTGTGTAATCTTCTAGCGCCGATATTTTCTACAGTTGAGTTAACTTCTGAAGCAATTTTAGCAATTGTATCAATACCGTCTTCTGAAAATTCTAAATCGACATTTTCAGTTTTTAATAATGCCACATATTGTTTAATTAAACTGTAATCGGGTTCCTTCAAAATTCTTTTAAAATCATCGCTTGTAAGAGCTTCTAATTCCACTCTGATTGGTAATCTTCCTTGAAGTTCCGGCAATAAGTCTGATGGTTTAGCAAGCTGAAAAGCACCAGAGGCAATAAAAAGAATATGATCTGTTTTTATTGGACCATATTTTGTATTAACAGTTGTTCCCTCAATCAAAGGCAACAAATCTCTTTGCACACCTTCTCTAGATACGTCACCGCCAACCCTGTCAGTTCTTCCTGAAATTTTATCTATTTCGTCTAAAAAGACTATCCCATTATTTTCTGTAGATGTTTTAGCAGCTTTAATAATTTTATCTTGTTCAATCAGTTTGTCTGATTCATCATTTATTAAAATTTCATGAGATTCTTTTACAGTCATTTTTTTCTTTTTTTCTTTTGAACCCATTGATTTACCAAGCATTTCACCAATATTTATCATTCCTACATTTGCCCCAGGCATACCAGGAATTTCAAACGAAGTGCTGTTTCCACCTGTATCACTAACAGCTATTTCAATTTCATTATCATCAAGATCACCGTTTCTTAATCTTTTTCTAAAACTCTCTCTTGTTGCTAAACTTGCTTTTTTTCCTACAAGTGCATCTAAAACTTTTTCTTCAGCAAGTTTTTGAGCTTTAGCAAACACTTCTTTTCTCTTTTTTACTTTTTCCATTGAAATTGCTATCTCAATCAAATCTCTAATAATTTGCTCTACATCTCTTCCCACATATCCAACTTCAGTAAACCGTGTTGCTTCAACTTTTACGAAAGGTGCTTCCGCTAATTTTGATAATCTTCTTGATATTTCTGTTTTCCCAACTCCTGTTGGTCCAATCATTAAAATATTTTTTGGCAAGACCTCATTTTTCATTTCACCCTTTAAAGCTTGTCTTCTCCATCTATTTCTTAAAGCAACTGCTACAGCTCTTTTGGCTTGATTTTGACCAACTACAAATCTATCAAGTTCTGAAACAATTTCTCTTGGTGAAAGAGAGCTACCAACTGTGGACTCTGATTTTTGGTCTTTTTCTTTTGGCTGTAGTTTTGTAACGTTTGATTTATCCATTATATTTTTTCTATTTTAACATTGCTGTTAGTAAAAACACAAATTTCAGCCGCAACCTCTATTGCTTTTTTTGCCAATTCTTCTGCATTCATATTAGTTCCCATCAAAACCTTTCCAGCGGCAAGTGCATAATTTCCACCTGAACCAATACCAATAACATCTCCTTCGGGCTCTAAAACATCTCCTGTACCAGAAATAATATAACTATTATTTTTATCTCCAACAGCCATTAGAGCTTCTAATCGTCTTAAATATTTATCAGTTCTCCAATCTTTAGCTAATTCTACAGCAGCTCGTGACAAGTTACCTGCGTGTTTTTCTAATTTTGCCTCTAATCTTTCAAACAAAGTTAATGCGTCA
This sequence comes from uncultured Pelagibacteraceae bacterium, assembly GCA_902627735.1. Taxonomy (GTDB): domain Bacteria; phylum Pseudomonadota; class Alphaproteobacteria; order Pelagibacterales; family Pelagibacteraceae; genus Pelagibacter. Next base: position 7,211 of record CACOKI010000005.1, on the reverse strand, counting down.
GCTGTTGATCCAGCAAATCCTGCAACAACTCCTCTCTTATCAATTTTTCTGACTTTTGAAGCAGTGCTTTTTACAACGGTATTCCCCATACTTACTTGGCCATCTCCAGCTACGACTACTTCATTATTTTTTCTTACCAATACTATTGTTGTCATGGTTATTAAATGGATACTAATCTCAATAGTTCAAGCCCAGGTTTAGTATTATTGCCATAATTGGATAATATATGTATACCTCTTTTAAATTATGAAACGTAAAGGTAAAATTAGTAGAAAAACTAAAGAGACAAGCATCAGTGTTGATTTAAATATTGATGGAAAAGGTAAATATAAAATCGATACTGGGATAGGTTTCCTTAATCATATGCTTGAACAATTATCTAAGCATTCATCGATTGATATGAATATTAAAGCAAAAGGAGATACTCATATTGATCTTCATCATACGACTGAAGATACTGGAATTGCAATTGGAGAGGCATTAAAAAAAGCTTTGAAAAAATCTATTGGCATTAGAAGATATGCACACGCAATGATACCTATGGATGAAACTTTATCACGTGTTGCAATTGATATATCTAACAGACCTTATTTAATTTGGAAGGTTAAGCTAAAGGTAGAAAAACTGGGTGAAATGGATACAGAATTGTTTAAAGAATGGTTTCAAGCATTTTCACAGGCTGCAGGAATTACCTTACATGTTGAAAATATTTATGGTGATAACAGTCACCATATTATTGAGTCTTGTTTTAAAGGATTAGCAAGATCATTAAGAACTGCATTAGAAATAGATCCTAGGAACAAAAAAACAATTCCTTCTACAAAAGGTTCTTTATAAGTTTAATGAACGTTACAATTGTTGATTATAATTCGGGCAACATTAGCTCGGTAATAAATTCTTTTAAAGAAGTTGCCAAAGATAAGGTGACTATCGAAGTTACTTCAGATTTAAATAAAATTGAATCAAGCGATAAAGTGGTCTTACCAGGGCAGGGCTCATTTAAAAGCTGTATAGATGCTTTAAACAATATTGATGGCCTAACAGATACACTTAACGAAATTGCAATAATTAATAAAAAACCTCTTCTTGGAATCTGTGTTGGCTTACAAATGTTTGCTGATATTGGTTATGAAGAAACTGAAACTAAAGGATTAGGTTGGATTTCAGGTAAGGTTTCAAAAATAGATAATCAAAATGGAAAATTTAAACTTCCCCATATTGGATGGAATCAGATTAATATAGTTAAGGATGGTAAGATTTTTAAAGATATAAACAATAACTCTCATATGTATTTTGTTCACAGTTATGAATTTATTCCAGAGGATAAAAATGTGATATCGTCAACAACAGATTATTCATCAAATATAGTTTGTTCCGTTGAAAAAGAAAATATTTTTGGTACGCAATTTCATCCTGAAAAGAGTGATAAGATTGGTCTTAAAATAATTAATAATTTTATAAATTTATAAATGAAAATATTTCCAGCTATAGACATTAAAGATAAAAAATGCGTAAGACTAATCAAAGGGGATTTTGACAATAAAACCGAATATGAAATGTCTCCAATTGAACAAGCAGGTAAATATAAAGATCATGGATTTAAAAATTTACATATTGTTGATCTTGATGGAGCTTTAACTGGTGAAACAGTAAATTTAGATATTATTCAAGATATAGTTGGTAAATTTAATTTAAAGATTGAGGTAGGTGGTGGTATCAGAAATCCAGAAAGTATTCAAAAATATATCGATGTTGGAGTTGAGAAAGTAATTTTAGGAAGTGCTGCTATTAAAGATAAGAATTTTTTAAAAGAAGCGTGTGAAAAATTTGTCGATAAAATTGCTTTAGGTTTAGATGCTAAAGATGGGTATTTGTCAGTATCTGGATGGAGAGAAAACTCTAATCAGTTAGCGTTAGATTATTTAAAAGAAGTTAATAATTATGGTGTAAGTAGATTGATTTATACTGATATTAATAGAGATGGTATGAAACAAAGTCCAAATTTTGACGAAACATTAAAACTTGCTGAGATATCAAATTGCCCTGTGATTATATCTGGTGGAGTTTCATCAATAGATGACATTAAAAAAGCAAAGAATTTAAAAAATGTCGAAGGTATAATAGTTGGTAAAGCTATCTATGATGGCGATATAAAATTAGAAGAATTAGTGAAAGAAGATGCTTAAAAATAGAATTATTCCATGTTTAGATGTTAAAAATGGACGTGTTGTTAAAGGCATAAACTTTGTTGATCTAAAAGATGCAGGCGATCCTGTAGAACAAGCAAAAATTTATAGTGATGGTGGGGCAGATGAAATCTGCTTTCTAGATATTACTGCTTCAAATGAAAATAGAGATACTATTTATGATGTTGTAGAGAAAACTTCAAAAAAATGCTTTGTTCCTTTAACTGTAGGCGGCGGTGTGAGAAGCGTTGAGGATATTAACAAATTACTTAATTGTGGTGCAGATAAAGTTTCAATTAATACTGCTGCAGTTGAAAATTCAAAAGTAGTAATGGATAGTTCAAAAAAATTTGGGTCTCAATGTATAGTAGTTGCAATTGATGCAAAAAAAAATGGAGATAAATGGGAAGTATTTACTCATGGAGGGAGAAATAATAGTGGTATCGATGCATTGGAGTATGCAAAACAAATGGAAAAAAATGGTGCAGGAGAGTTGTTAGTCACTTCAATGGACAGAGATGGAACACAAGTTGGTTATGATATTGATTTAATGTCAAAAATTTCATCAAAAGTTAATATTCCTGTAATTGCATCAGGAGGTGTAGGTAATTTGGATCACCTTGTCGATGGAATTAAATTGGGAAAAGCTAGTGCCGTTCTAGCTGCATCCATATTTCATTACGGCAAACATTCAGTAAAAGAAGCTAAGGAATATTTGGAAAGCAAAGGAATTCCTGTTAGGATTTAGTATGCTTGATACTCTAAATGATTTAATAAAACTTATTAGAGAAAGAAAAGAAAAACCTATTGAGGGTTCATATACAAACAAATTACTTAAAGATAATTCTTTAAGTAAAGCAAAAGTATTAGAGGAAATTAATGAACTTATTGAATCAGCAGAAAAAGATACCAATAAGATACATGAAAGTGCGGACGTTCTTTATCATCTTATCGTTTACCTTGAAGCGAACGATATCAAAATTGAAGATGTAATGGATGAACTTAAAAAGAGGAGAAAATAGAAAGGATGACGCATGAAGCATGTAACCAAAAAAAGGCACATAGCTAAAACTTTGACTTGGCGAGTTCTTGCCACAACAGATACATTTTTAATTGCTTGGTTTATTACAGGTGAATGGAATTGGGCTGGAGCTATAGCTGGAATGGAAGTTATAACTAAAATGTTTTTATATTATTTTCATGAAAGAGCATGGTATAGATATATAAAGTTTGGACTCGAAGAGAAATAGTGTTATTTTTTAGCTAATAAAATATTTTCATGAGTTATGATAATAATAATATCTTTGCTAAAATTTTAAGAGGTGAAATTCCCTGTAAAAAAATTTACGAGGATGATTATGTGCTATCATTTCATGATATTAATCCTCAAAAAAAAATACATGCCCTGGTGATTCCAAAAGGCAAATATATTGATCTTGATGATTTTAGTGAAAAAGCATCTGCAGATGAAATGGTAGGATTACTAAAAGGTATTAATATTGTTGCAAAAAAATTGGGTATATCAGTTGACACTGGTAAAGGATATAGAGCATTAGCAAATATTAGTGACCATGGGGGCCAAGAGGTACCACATTTACACTTTCATTTATTTGGAGGTGAAAGAGTTGGTAAAATGGTTGAGTGAAAAAAAAAATTGAAAGAAACTATTTAGAAATATATTCACTTGGCGATTTAATCGAGTCAGATAGCCCTTCGAATGAATTTAAAATAGAATTGCTTCATCCTCCAAATTTTCAACTAAATAAGTTTTTTTACAAAAATGTTGGAAAAAAACATCGTTGGGTTGATAGGTTGACATGGAATGAAAAACAATGGATTGATTATACTACAAACAAAAACATTAAAACTTATGTTTTAAAAAAAAAAGAGGACTTAGTTGGTTATTTTGAATTATTATTCCATGATGATCTAAATGAAATAGAAATTGCTTACTTTGGTTTATTAGAGGAGTATCATAATAAAGGATTAGGATCACATTTGTTATCCCTTGCGATTAAAAAATCTTTTTTGAAAAAACCAAAAAGAGTTTGGCTTCATACTTGCTCTTTAGACCATGAAAATGCCTTAAGAAATTATATTTCAAGAGGTATGAAAATATTCAAAAAAGAGTCTGTAATTATTTAATCTTGAGTTGGTAAATTAAATAAATTGTCATCTATCTTTTGGTTTTTTACTATGGATGAAAGAAAAGTAATACTTAAATTTTGGTAAATATCTAAAGTTTGCCAACCAATTAGATTATAAGTATTTTTATCAAAATAAATGATAATTTGATTATTGTTTTCATTAAAACTAAAATTAATTAGTTCCTCACTAATTTTTTTTTCATTCATGTCATGAATTTTTTTTATCAAATATTTCTTATTTAGAATCAAATCCAAATAAGTTTTTTCAAGCGGATAAATGAAATAACTAGTAGAAGTTTTAATCACTAATGATTTACCATTAGATACTAAAATTTTTTTATTAAATAAATTATATTTGCAATATATCTTTTTTGGATATTTAATCTTACAATTACCATTCTCAGTTTTACCATTTATGCTTTGTTCAAAATTGAATGATACATTTTGAGTATCTTTTAGATTTTGAATAATATTTTGTTTTGTTGATGCAAGTGTTTTAAAAGCACTACAAATCAAGAGTAAAAGGATTATGAAAATTTTCATTATAAAACATCACGTTTGCCAACATGATTTGCTTTACTAACTATTCCTTCTTCTTCCATCATGTCAATAATTCTAGCTGCTCTGTTATAGCCTATCTGTAGTTTTCTTTGTAAAAAAGATGTTGAGGCTTTACCTTCAGTTTTAATTATATTTACTGCTTCTTGATAAAGTTCATCTTTATCGCCTTGGCTTTTTGAACTTTCATTAAATTCTTTTTCATCAGCAAAATTTAGTATTTCATCTACATAATCTGGTTCTTCTTGGGATCTTAAAAAATTATTTATTTTTTCTATTTCGTTATCAGCTACAAATGGTGCATGAATTCTAACGATCTTATTTGCCGAAGACATATAAAGCATGTCTCCTTTACCTAATAATTGTTCAGCACCTTGTTCACCTAAAATTGTTCTACTGTCAATTTTTGAAGTTACTTGAAAAGATATTCTTGTTGGAAAGTTTGCTTTTATTGTGCCAGTGATTACATCCACGCTTGGTCTTTGAGTGGCCATTATAATGTGGATCCCAGCAGCTCTAGCCATTTGAGATAACTTTTGAATATAATTTTCAATTTCTTTACCTGCGACTAGCATTAGATCTGACATTTCATCAACTACTACAACAATATAAGGCATTGGCAGTTTGTGTTTAAGGTTATAACCATCTATATTTCTAACTCCTTCTTTTGTCATAAGTCTGTACCTACTCTCCATTTCTTTAACAACCCAACCTAAAACTGATGCAGCTTTTTTTGCCTCAGTGATTACAGGACAAAGTAAATGAGGTACGCCTTCATAAGTAGAAAGTTCTAGCATCTTTGGGTCAATTAAAATAAATTTACATTTCTCCGGAGTATGTCGAAAAAGAAGAGACAAAATAATTGTATTTATACAAACAGATTTTCCAGAGCCTGTTGTGCCAGCTATCAATAAATGAGGCATCGATGTCAAATCACTAACAATAGGTGATCCTGAAATATTTTTTCCAAGAGCAATTGGTAACTTTATGTCTTTTTTTTTAAAGTCTGGGTGTTTTAATATTTCACTTAGGTAAACATTTTCTCTAAATTGGTTAGGAAGTTCAATACCAACTGTGTTGCTTCCTGGAATAGTTGCAATACGGGCAGATTCTGAACTTGTATTTCTAGCAATGTCATCAGAAAGATTAATAATTTTTGATACTTTTACACCTGCCGCAGGTTCAAACTCATTTAGAGTTACAACAGGGCCATGACTGACTTTTTTTATGTTTCCATTTACACCAAAATCCAAAAGAATTTTTTCAAGAAATTCAGAATTATTTTTTGTATTTTCATTTTTATTTTCTCTCTCTTTTTTAGAAGGAGTTTTAAGTAAATCAATAGATGGAAGTTCAAATTTTGATTTTTTAATTCGATTACTTTGCTCTGCTTTAATAAATGGTAAATCTTCTTGGATTAAATTTTTGATTTCTTCTTGAGGAATATATTCATTAATAAGCTCATCTTTATTTGTATAATTTTTTTGGTTTTTTTTAAAAATAAAATTAATAACTTTATTTAAAAATAAAATGAAATTTTTTAAACTAAAATTAATACTTATAAAAAAAAGAAAAATAATTAGAATAATAAGAATATAGTAAAAGATACTTCCATTTATGTTTATAATACTATTTACAAAAGAATTGTTAAAATAATTTCCAACAAATCCTCCATTTCCATTTATATAAAGTTCAAATGCATTGGTATAAAAAAAATCAAAGAAAACTGATCCAATTACAGTGTAAGGAACTATAAAAAATGTGTTTGAAATAATTATGAATAGCTTTTTTTTTTTAAAAATATTTAATCCTGTAAAAAAATAAGTTATTGGTATTAAATAAGATATAAAACCGAAAGATTGAAAAAAAAAATCAGCTGTATAACTTCCATGAAATCCTAATAAATTTTTAATTTCTGTTTCTTCAGGAAATATAAAATTAGGGTCATTAGGTGAGTAAGATATTAATGCAATAAAAAGTATTATTCCAAATATTGAAATTAAAATCCCAAAAATTTCGATTAATCTATTTATAAGAAAATTTAATGTTAAATTTGCTAATTTTTTTATATCCATATTTGATGAATCAAATTTACCACTTTGTATCATCTAATTTTTATTGTTAAAATTAAAAATTATTATGAAAGTTTGTATATTAGGCAATAATTTAATTAGTTTAGTTTTAGCCAAAACTCTAGCGAACCAGGGTATTTTTGTTGATTTTTTTTTTAAACATAAAAAAACTAAAATAAATAAAACAAGTACCTTGGGCATTTCAAAATCAAATGTAGAATTTTTTAATAAAAATATCTTAAATATAA
>CACOKI010000004.1 GCA_902627735.1 uncultured Pelagibacteraceae bacterium | reverse complement strand
AAAAAAGTGTGATTTTTACATCATATAGTATTCTAAAAAAAAATTATAAAGTTAAGACAAAAATAATTACTAAACTAGCCAAAGACAATATTACCATCTATAAAAGATAAAATGTTTAATGGAATTATATTTTTTAAGGGGATTGTAAAAAAGGTTCAAAAAAGACCTAATGGTATTAATATTTTTATAAAATCTGATATTAAACTAACAAAAAAAGATATTGGCATCTCAGTAGCTTGCGATGGTGTTTGTTTGACCTTAATTACAATTAAGAAAAAAATAATGGAATTTTATCTCTCAAATGAAACTATCAATAGATCAAAATTTAAATATCTTAAAATTGATGAACATGTAAATTTAGAACTTCCACTTAAATATGGTCAAAAAATATCAGGTCATATTTGTCAGGGACATATTGATACTGTTGGTAAAGTTATTGGTATCAAAAAAATAGATAAGTCATATATCTTTGACTTTGAAATAGTTAAAAAAGAAAGAAAAAATTTAATAGAAAAAGCATCAATATGTATCAATGGTATTTCTTTAACAATATCTAAAATAACAAAAAAAGGTTTTCAAATTTGGGTTATTCCACACACTTTCAAATTAACAAATTTATCTAAAATTAAAAAAGGTGGTTTAGTTAACGTTGAAATAGACATACTTTCTAAATACGTTAAAAATTTTTTTTATGAAAAAAAGTAATTATTCATCAATAGAAACGATAATCAAGATCGCAAAAAAAGGTGGTATGTTTATCTTGGTTGACGATGAAAAAAGAGAAAATGAAGGAGATCTTGTAATCTCTACATCAGATACAAATGCTAAAAATATTAATTTTATGGCTAAATACGGCCGAGGTTTAATTTGTTTAGCATTAGATAGTTTGCAAGCTAAAAGATTAAACTTATCTTTAATGTCTCCTATAAACCAATCAAGAAACAAAACAGCTTTTACTGTTTCAATTGAAGCTAAAAAAGGAATAACAACTGGAATATCTGCAAAAGATAGAGCTAGGACTATTAGAATAGCATCAAAAAAAAATGTAAATAAAAAAGATATTGTTTCTCCAGGTCATGTATTTCCAATTATAGCAAAAGATGGAGGTGTGCTTGTCAGAGCAGGGCATACGGAAGCTTCTGTAGATATTTCAAAAATTGCCAAAAAAAATAATTCAGCTGTGATTTGTGAAATTATGAACGAAGATGGAACAATGGCTAAAGGTCAAAATTTACTTAATTTTGCAAAAAAACATAATCTTAAAATAGCTAAAATTGAAGATTTAATTTCTTATAGGTTAAAAAAAGAAAAATTAATTAAATTGAAAAAAACTTCAGATATTAAAGTTAACAATCAAAAATTTAAAATTAAGATTTATGAAAATTTATTGGATGGTTCAGAACATTTTGCTTTGGTTAAGGGAGTTATTAAAAAAGGGATAATACCTAGAGTTAGAGTTATATCATCAAATGTAGTTCAAAATTATCTGATTAACCAAAAACTACCTAATTCATTTAATAAAACTTTAAATTATTTTAAGAAATACAGCAATTGTGTTTTAGTTTTTATTAAAGATACAAATTTAAAATCAGTTACTCAAACACTTAAAGATTATAAGAATAAAAAAATCATTCAAAGTGGAGAGAATAAACAAATAAGAAATTATGGTATTGGAGCTCAAATTATTAAAGATTTAAAGATTAAAAAAATGATTTTAATTACAAAATCTCCAAAAAAGGTTATTGGTTTAGAGGGTTTTGATATAAAAATAACTAAACAAGAATTAATCTAATGAAAAAAAAAATATTAATTGTAAATGCAAATTATTATAAAGATATTTCTAATGCTTTATTATCGAGTGCCCAAAAATCATTATCGAAATTAACTCGAATTAAAATAATAAATGTTCCTGGTGTTTTTGAAATACCGGTAACAATTGCAAAAAATTTAAAAAAATACGATGGATTTATTGCTCTTGGATGTGTAATAAAAGGTCAAACCCCACATTTTGATTTTATATCTCAAGCCTCAACTCAAGGTATTATGAATATAGCCATAGAGTCAAAAAAACCAATAGGAAATGGGATTATAACTTGTCTTAATATGAGACAAGCTAAAGTAAGAAAAAAAAAAGGTGCTGAAGCTGCAAATGCTGTCATTTCAGTTCTGTCACAATAATGAAAACCTCTTTTAGTTCAAAAAACAATCCGAGGGTAATTATTATTCAAAAATTATATGGAAAATTTTTTAACAATGATGAAGAATTAACTTTTCCTAAACATAGATTCAAAAAATTTATTAAAGATATAGTTTCTGGAACTATTGAACGTGATGATATTTTAATTGAAGAATTAGATAAAAATTTAGGTGAAAAATTTAAGATTAGTAAATTGGATAAATTATTTCAAGTAATATTAAAATCAGCAACTTATGAACTTTTGTATAAACCAAATGTTTCAATCAAAATTATTATCAAAGAATATTTAGATGCCTCTAATTTCTTTTTAGATGACTCACAAACAAAATACCTCAATGCTTTACTTGATAATATTGCAAAGAAAATAAGATTAACTAATGCAAGAATTTGATCTTATAAAAAAATATTTTTCCAAATTATCCAATAATAATAAAAGTTCATTAAATTTAAATGATGATGTATTTTTTGATAAGTCTAAAGAGTTAGTCATTTCTGTCGACACATATATTGAAGGTATTCATTTTGTAAATTTTAGATATCCAAATCTTGTTATTAAAAAAATAATTAGATCATCAATATCTGACTTGATATGCAAAGGTGTAAATCCCAAATATTATTTTATTTCCGGTTCTGGAAACCAAAAATCATTTTCTAAAAGAAATCTTGAATTAATTTCAAAATCCTTAAAGGAGGAACAAAAAAAATATTCAATTTGTCTCTGCGGTGGTGATACAGTATTCTCAACAAAATTAAGTTTTACTGTAATTTCGCTAGGATTTTCAAAAAAAATTATTTTCAGAAATAAAGCAAAATTGGGCGATGACATATATGTTACTGGTAATCTAGGTGATAGTTTTATTGGTTTAAAAGTCTTTCAAAAAAAAATCAATTTGGAGAAAAAATTAGGAAAATATTTTAAAGAGAAATATTTTCTCCCTAACTTACAAATAAACTTAACAAAAAAATTATTCTCTCTTGCAAATACTTCGATTGATATATCAGACGGCTTAATAGCTGATTTAGAAAAATTGATAAATAAACAAAAACTCTCATATAAATTGTATTTAAAGAGTATTCCAATATCAAATAATCTTAATAAGTTAATTAATCTAAATATTATTAAAAAAATATCTTCTATTTCAAAAGGAGATGACTACCAGATATTATTTACAGCTTCTCCATCTAAATCGAGAATCATTACTAAAACAAGTAAGTCTTTAGGTATAAAGATTTCAAAAATAGGAAAAATTTGTGACCACACTCAAAAATCCCAAATTATAGATGAAAAAAATAAGAAAATAGCTATTAAAACCAAAGGTTATTTTCATCAATTTTAAAAGTTAATCATTGCGTTTTATATCTTTTTTTGTATTGTCCGGCTTTTAAAACTAACAACCAACAACTTAATTAAAGATATTATGAACTCAACAGTCGAAACTATTCTTTTATACACAATAGCAGCAGGTTTTTTATCAATCGTTTATGGATACTTCACAGGAAAAAATATTCTGAATTCAAGTGCTGGTAATTCTAAAATGCAAGATATTGCATCTGCTATACAAATTGGAGCAAAAGCTTATTTAGCTAGACAATATAAAACTATTGCTATTGTTGGAGTTGTTGTTTTGGTAATTGTTAGTGTAGCTTTTAGTCCACTTGTTGGATTGGGTTATTTGATCGGTGCCACTTTATCAGGTATTGCAGGTTATGTTGGAATGTTAGTTTCTGTTCAAGCAAATGTAAGAACAGCAGAGGCTTCTCGTAAAGGATTAGCAAGCGGTCTTTCAGTTGCTTTTAAATCTGGTGCTGTAACTGGAATGCTTGTTGCAGGTTTAGCTTTATTATCAATTGCAGTTTATTATTATTTATTATTAAAATTCAATATAGATGAAAGAGAAATAGTGAATGCTCTTGTAGCTTTAGGTTTTGGTGCATCCTTAATTTCAATTTTTGCAAGATTAGGTGGTGGTATATTCACTAAAGGTGCCGATGTTGGAGCTGATTTAGTTGGAAAAGTTGAGGCTGGAATACCTGAAGATGATCCAAGAAATCCAGCGGTAATTGCTGATAATGTTGGAGACAATGTTGGTGATTGTGCAGGTATGGCTGCAGACTTATTTGAAACATATGCTGTTACAATAGTTGCAACGATGGTTTTAGCTTCAATTTTTTTTCCAGGTGATATGGCAATGATGATTTACCCACTTACTATTGGCGGAGCATGTATTTTAACATCGATTGTTGGAACTTTTTTTGTCAAACTTGGTAAAAGTAAGAATGTAATGGGGGCTTTATATAAAGGTTTTGTTGTATCAGCTATAGCTTCATTAGCAATATTATACCCTGTTACTGATTTTGTTTTAGGTTTAGAAAATACATATAATTTAAATAACAAATCATTTTCTGGAATGAATTTATATTATTGTGGAGTAATTGGATTGATAATAACAGGTTTATTAATATGGGTAACTGAATATTATACTGGCACAAATTATAGACCAGTTAGAAGTGTTGCTAGTTCATCAACAACTGGTCACGGTACAAATGTAATACAAGGTTTAGCAATTTCTTTAGAAGCGACAGCTGTACCAGCGTTAATTATTGTGGCAGGTATTTTACTAACAAATCATATTGCTGGTTTATATGGTATTGCTATAGCCGTTACAACCATGTTAGCTTTAGCAGGAATGGTTGTAGCCCTTGATGCTTACGGTCCAGTTACTGATAATGCAGGTGGTATTGCAGAAATGTCAAAATTACCTAATAGTGTTAGAAAAACAACTGATGCTTTAGATGCTGTAGGTAACACTACAAAAGCAGTAACTAAAGGATACGCTATAGGATCTGCAGGCTTAGGAGCTCTGGTACTTTTTGCTGCTTATACAGAAGATATTAAACATTTTTCAAAAGAGATAGGTTCAAATCTTGAGGGTATTGTTGTTACTTTTGATTTATCAAATCCTTATGTCGTTGTAGGATTATTAATTGGTGGTATGCTTCCTTATTTATTTGGATCAATGGGAATGCAGGCTGTTGGTAGAGCAGGTGGTGCAGTTGTCATAGAAGTCAGGCGTCAATTTAAAAAGTATCCAGGTATAATGAAAAAAAAACAAAAACCTGATTATGCTAAACTTGTAGACTTATTAACTGTTGCAGCTATTAAGGAAATGATAATTCCATCTTTATTGCCTGTGTTATCTCCAATTGTTTTATATTTTATTATTTTTGCAATAGGAGGTCAGGTTGCAGCTTTAGCTTCTGTTGGTGCTATGTTATTAGGTGTAATTATAACTGGATTATTTGTAGCAGTTTCTATGACGGCTGGAGGAGGAGCTTGGGATAATGCAAAAAAATATATCGAAGATGGAAACCATGGTGGCAAAGGTTCAGAAGCTCACAAAGCTGCTGTCACTGGTGACACTGTTGGAGACCCATATAAAGATACTGCTGGTCCTGCAGTAAACCCAATGATAAAAATAACAAATATTGTGGCTTTATTATTATTGGCAGTAATAGCAGGTTAGATAGTTAATATTTTTTCTATTAGTCAACTTTAGTTCTTTTTTTTAGTGGATCATTAATTTTTTGCCTCATACTAGACAAGAAATCAAATACAAACGAACGTTTTGAATATTTATTTTCTGTCTTAAGAGAGCTAATTTTAATATTTTTCATTTTGTTAATATCATAGAAATCTTTTTTTACTAACATTCCTTTATTATCAATTTCCAAAACTAGAACATTATTAGTAATTAATTTTTCTTTTCCTAGTTTAAAAATTTTTTCATGAGTAATTTCTCTTTCAATAAAAATCCAAATATCATTGTCGAAAGTACTTTTAGTAGAAGGTGGACCTAATAATTTTGTTATATCGTTGATATTAGATTGATTGATATTTAATTTTTCCTGTTTTATCTCAAGATTTCTTATACCGTGTTTTTTTACAACTTTATTTAATGAGCAATTTGTTATAAATAAAAAAGCTATTAATAGATAAACAAAGATTTTCATGAATAATCAATTTATACATATTTACAATAATTTAATCAAATTAACTACTAATAAAAATTTATATGCTGATATCAAATCCCAAGATCAATTTTCTGACAGAATAACCTTATTTTTATTACATTTTGCTTTTTTTTTAAAAAATTTTAAATCAGATCAAAACAAAAAAATACTTCAAGAGATATATGATTTTAATTTTAGACAAATTGAATTAAGTATTAGAGAAATTGGTTATGGAGATCAGTCAATTAATAAAAAAATGAAAGATTATATTAATCTTTTTCATAAGATTATATCAGATATACATCTTTGGGATGAATTAGAAAACAATGAAAAATTAAATAAATTTTCAGAATTATTGTTTAATTTCAATAAATTAGATAAATTGGTAGTTTATTTTGATAATTTTAATAAAGATTTATCAAAAAAAACTTTGAATTCTTACTTAAAAAGTGTAATTAACTCTTAGATTATGGCTGTACCAAAACGTAAACAAACACCATCAAGAACAGGAATGAGAAGAGCAAAAAATATGAAATTCTCATCAAAAAATGTAATTGAAGACAAAAAATCTGGTGAATATAGATTATCTCATCATTTAGACCTTAAAACTGGTATGTATAAAGGCCGTCAAGTTATAGACCCAAAAGAATAAATATTTTAAAATCAAAAAATGTCAGATTTGATAAAAATTGCTATTGATGCAATGGGTGGCGATGGTTCACCTAAAAAAATTGTAGATGGGATAATTCATAACCATAAAATAAATAATGATAATTTTTATAAAATTTATGGAAATAAAGATGAAATTGAAAATTATATAAAAAATAAGATAGGTAAAAATTTTTTTGAGGTTATACACACAACGAATTCTGTAAAAAGCACTGACAGTCCATTAGAAGCAGCCAAAAGAGGAAAAGATACTAGTATGTGGATGGCAATAGAAAGTGTAAAAAAAAAAGATACAGACATAGTTATTTCAGCAGGAAACACAGGAGCTTTATTGGTAATAGCCAAATTAAATCTTAAGATGATTGAAAATATAGACAAACCTGCTTTATCTGCTTTATGGCCAAATAAAAAAGGAATGAGTGTTGTATTAGATCTAGGAGCAAATATAGAATGTAATAAAAAAAATTTAGTTGATTTTTCAATTATGGGAGCTTCCTTGTACAAATCCCTTTATCCCAATGAAAACCCAAATGTTGCTTTATTAAATATTGGGTCTGAAGAATTAAAAGGTAATGAAATAATTAAAGAAACATTCCAAGAATTAAATGAAAAAAAAAATGATAATTTTAATTTTGCTGGGTATATAGAAGGAAATGAGCTGATGAATGGTGAGGTGAATGTAATTGTCTCAGATGGTTTTACTGGTAATGTAGCATTAAAAACTGCTGAAGGTACAGCAAATTTTATAACTACAGAACTTAAAAAAGCTTTAAGCGACTCAATTTTAGGAAAAATTTCATCTTTATTAAATATTTCAAATTTAAGAAAATTTAAAAAAAGATTAGATCCAAGATTATACAATGGAGCTATATTTATAGGTTTAGACAGTCCCGTTGTAAAAAGTCATGGAGGGACTGACTATATTGGCTTTTCAAATTCTTTAAATGTTTGTAATAAAATTATAAAAGGAAATTTAATAGATAAGATTAAAAACAATATAAAGTAGATGAGAATTAATTTAAAAAGAAAAGATCTAATCAATATAGTTTATATGCAAATAGGTTTTTCAAAATTAATTTCGGAAAATCTTATTGAAGATTTTTTTTCATTGATAACTTTTAACCTAAAAAAAGAAAAAAAAATTAAGATATCAAAATTTGGTACTTTTTTTGTAAGATCAAAAAAATCAAGAATTGGAAGAAATCCGAAAACTAAAGAAAAAAAGATTATTTCTGAGAGAAAAGTAGTTTTATTTAAACCATCTAAAGAGCTAAAAAAATTCGTAAATATAGATAATGACAAATAAAACTAATAATAGTTACAAAACTATAAGTGAGGTTGTAAAAATTTTAGGCTTAAAATCGAAAAGAACTAAATCAATACCAACTCATACACTTAGATATTGGGAAAAAGAATTTAAACAAATAAAACCTAAAATATTTAATGGAAATAGAAGATATTATGATCATGAAAACATTAAAATTATAGAAAAAATTCATTTTTTACTAAAAGATCAAGGTATGACTATTAATGGAGTAAAGAAAATTTTGAATGAAGAAAAATCATTTAAACTTGACGAAATGTCAAATAAATCTATAAAAGCAAATAATTTTAAAAATAAGTTAATTAAAATTTCTAATATAATAAAAAGTTTAAAAAAATAATATGGCTAAAAAAACTCATGTAAAAGTAAGAATGGTACCAGAGTCTAAACCAGATAGTCCCTTTTTTTATTATGTAAAAAAACCTGCTGGTGGAGAAAAAGCTAAAGTTAAATTGAAAGCAAAAAAATATAATCCAGCTACTAGAAAACATGAAGTTTTTGTTGAAAAAAAACTTCCACCACACAGTAAATAATTATTTTTTCTTAAAATTTCTTCTTTCGAAATCAATATAAGCCAGTATCATATTTTGCCATATTCTATGAGTTATTTTAGGATCAATTTTATTTTTTATAGATTTTTTTTTAATATTTTTCAAAATTAATTTTATTCTTTTCTGGTCAACGATTTGATTTTTTTTCTCTTTAAGTTTTAAAACTTTTTTTACTAGTATTGTTCTTCTTTTTACTAATTTTATAAAAGAGTCATCTAGTTTATCTAGTTCAATTCTAATTTTATTTAGTTTTTTTCTTTTAAGTGGCGACATTTATTTATTTGGATATTCAAAAAATTATTATATTTATTCCGATATGTATACATTAAATACAAGAATTAATTATTTACTTTCATTATGGTTGATCACTATGTTTTGGATTGTATCCATAATGATAGTTGTTGGTGGTTTAACCAGGTTGACTGACTCAGGTCTTTCCATAACAGAATGGGAGTTATTTTCTGGTTTTTTTCCTCCTTTAAATCAAGAGGATTGGAATTCGTATTTTATTCTTTATCAGAGTATACCTGAATTTAAATTACAAAATTATGATATGACAATTGATGAATTTAAAGTAATTTTTTGGTGGGAATGGGCACATCGTTTTCTTGGAAGATTAATAGGCTTAGGATTCTTAATTCCGTTATTATATTTTTCCTTTAAAATTAGAATTTCCAAATTGTTAAATTTTTATCTGATTTTTCTACTAATATGCTTTCAAGGTTTTTTAGGTTGGTATATGGTACAGAGTGGTCTCATTGATAAGGTTGATGTAAGCCATTTTAGATTATCCGTTCATTTAATTGTAGCTTTTTTAATTCTCTCTTTAATTTTTTGGAACTACTTAAAAATAAAGATAATTGTAAAAAATTTTAGTAAATTAAATTCAACGATACCATTTTTATTTCTTGTATTGATTTTTTTACAAATTATTATTGGTGCGTTCGTATCTGGTATGGATGCGGGTAAAATTTATAATACATGGCCTTTGATGGGAACTACTTATTTTCCAAATGATAATAAATTACTAAACCTTTTTAGACTAGCAGCTTTTAGTGATCCTTCTTTAGTTCAATTCATTCATAGAAATCTAGCATATATAATCTTAATTTTTTATTTTTGGATTATTTACAAGATTTATGTAAATAAAATGTATGATTTATATAAAACAGTAAAAATACTTGGTATATTTATTTTACTACAGATAATTTTTGGTATTTTAACAATTATTAATGGTGCACAGATATATATTGCTTCTATGCACCAAATAAGTTCAATTTTTTTAGTTACCTCAAGTGTTTATTTTCTTTATATAAACATGAAGTTTAACTAACAGCTTTTAAATTTCCTTTAGAAGATTTATTCAAAGCTTGATCTAAATCTTCAATAATATCATCAATATGTTCTATGCCTATACAAAGTCTTACGTAACTTTGTGTAACTCCTGATGCTTTAAGTTCCTTTTCATTTAGTTGACTATGAGTAGTGCTTGCAGGATGAATAGCTAAACTTCTTACATCTCCAATATTAGCAACATGATAAAACATTTTTAATGATTCTATAAATTTTTTACCAGCTTCAATACCACCTTTAAGTTCTATACCTACCATTGGACCATTTCCACCTCTTAGATATTTTTTAGCTCTATCTGATATAGATTTGGTATGTTCAGTAGAATAAATAACTTTTGTTATTTCTTTATGTTTTTTTAAGAAATTAACTACTTTTTCAGCATTCTCACAGTGTTGTTTCATTCTAAGTGCAACAGTTTCTAAACCTTGAATTATTGCAAAAGCATTGTCAGGTGCCAATGCAGAACCAAGGTCTCTTAATAAACATACTCTTGCTCTTACAGCAAAAGGTATGTTTGCGCCTGTTAATTCAGGAACAGCCTTCCCCCAAATAGCTCCTCCATAGCTAGCATCTGGCTCATTAAACAAAGGTTGTCTTTTAGGATCTGCTGTCCAATCAAAATTACCACTATCAACTATACTTCCAGCAACTGCAGTTCCATGTCCACCAATGTATTTAGTTAATGAATGAATTACAATTGCAGCACCATGTTCAATTGGTTTACAAATTACAGGAGCGGCTGTATTATCCATTATTAAGGGGATATTATATTTTCTACCTATATCTGAAACTTCTTTAATAGGAAAAACTCTTAAATATGGATTAGGTAATGTTTCACCATAAAAAGCTCTAGTCTTATCATCTATTAATTTTTCAAAGTTACTTGGATCTGATGGATCTGCATATCTAATTTCAACACCAAGTTTACTCAAAGTGTGTGTAAATAAGGATACGGTTCCACCATAAAGATCAGTAGAGCTAACGATATTATCACCAGCTTGTGCAACATTTAAAATTGCAAAAGAAGATGCTGTCTGACCAGAAGATACTGTTAGGCACGCCAATCCTCCTTCTAAAGATGCAATTCTTTTTTCAAGAACATCATTAGTTGGATTCATAATTCTAGTGTAAATGTTGCCAAATTCTTTTAATGCAAAAAGATTAGCAGCATGATCTGTACTCTGGAATTGATATGAAGTAGTTTTATAAATTGGAACCGCAACCGCATTTGTGGTTGGGTCACTTCTATAGTCACCCCCATGAATGGCTATAGTTTCTGGGTTATTTCTTTTTTTACTCATTTTGCTCCTTTTTAGTACTTTAGCTTTATGCAAGGTGTACAATACAGTTCAAATACCTACCGACAGTGTTTGTGAAAACCTTTTTAGCATACAAAGCCAGCAATAAGGTACAAATCGGCTAATGTCTTTATATCAAAAAAATTAATTAATTCAACATAATTTAAAATTTGACTTTATATTTTTAAATAGTATTAATCCTCGCATTATGTCAAAATTCTTGAAAAAAGACCAAATCACTTCATCATGGTATGAAATTGACGCAAAAAATGCTGTTGTTGGAAGATTGGCTACTGTTATTTCGAAAATAATCAGAGGGAAAAATAAAACTACTTATACACCACACATGGATGATGGAGACTTTGTCGTTGTAAAGAATATTGAACAAATAAGATTTACTGGAAAAAAATTCCAAAATAAAAAATATTTTAAACATACTGGACATCCAGGAGGTATTAAAGAAACTACTCCAGAAAAACTTCATAATAAAAAACCAGGAGAAGTATTAAAATTAGCAGTAAAAAGAATGTTACCAGGTGGTGTTTTAGGAAAAAAACAACTTACAAAATTAAAGATCTACACAGGAAACGACCACCCACATACTTCTCAAAATCCAAAGATTATAGAACTCGGAAAATTGAATAACAAAAATATTGTAAGAAAATAATATGGAAAATATTCAATCAAATCTTAAATCTGAAAAAATTAAATTAGATTTTAAAGATAGTAAATATGCTACAGGAAGAAGAAAAACTTCAATAGCTAAAGTTTGGGTTAAAAAAGGTTCAGGTAAAATTTATGTAAATGGAAAACTTTATAGTGAATATTTTTCTAGTGATAATCACAAGATGCAAATAACTAGACCATTTGAATTAATCAAACAGCCAACAGAATATGACGTAAGATGCACTGTAAAAGGAGGAGGGCCTACAGGTCAAGCGGGTGCTATGGTTCACGGTATTTCAAAAGCCTTGGTTTTGTTTGATGAAAATTTAAAAACCACTCTTAAATCTGAAAAATTAACCACTAGAGACTCTAGAGCGGTTGAAAGAAAAAAACCTGGAAGAAGAAAAGCCAGAAGAAGTTTTCAATTTTCTAAAAGATAATTTTTTTTTAATTTTAAACTGTTATAATGGAGAATGCGTAAGCTAAATGTATTAATTGCTGGATCAACAGGATATATTGGTATTGAACTAATTAAACTATTGGTGAAACATAAAAATATAAATATTAAATATTTATGTGGGCAATCATCTGTTGGTAAAAATATTTCAATTTATGAAAAATCTTTAAAAAATAAAGATTTACCAAAAATTATTAAATTTGATAAAAATCTTTTAAAAGAAGTTGATGTTATTTTTACAGCTTTACCTAATGGCCAGGCACAAGAAATATCTAATAAATTGTTAAACAATAATGTTCTAATTGATTTATCTGCTGATTTCAGACTTAGAAAAAGTAATGATTATAAAGAATGGTATAAACAAAAACATAAGTCTATTAAAAATATCAAAAATAGTATTTATTCATTACCTGAAATTTCTAAAGATAAAATAAAAAAATTTAATATAATAAGTTGTCCTGGATGTTATCCAACATCTATTCTATTAACACTAATACCTTTGTTAAAAATGAAATTAATTTTAACAAATAATATTATTATTGACTCTAAGTCTGGTTATTCTGGAGCAGGAAGAGGAGTTCATAAAAAATACAATCAAAAAAACCTATATGAATCATTAAGTGCTTATGGAGTTGGTTTCCATAGACATAATTCTGAGATTGAACAGGAATTAAAAAAGTTTAGCAAAAATAATATAAAATTTTCATTTACTCCTCATTTATCTCCTATGTTTAGAGGTATTTTAAGTACAATGTATATAGATCTTAAAAATAATGTAAAAATTAAAAAAGTTCAGAACACATTAAAAAGATTTTATAAAAATCAAGAATTTGTCAAAATTTTAAAGATTGGCTCTCAAATTAGTACTAATGATGTAATAAATACAAATAATTGTTTAATTTCTATATGTAAAACAAAATATAAGAATAAAATAATAATTTTATCAGCAATTGATAATTTAATTAAAGGAGGTGCTGGGCAAGCAATACAAAATTTAAATATAAAATTTAATCTTAATAAACTTGAGGGTCTAAAATGAAGTTAAAGTTATTATTAATAATTCTATTTTTTTATTCTTGTTCACAAAGTAATATTAATGATGATTCTATCTATAATTTTGATTTTTCAAATGATATGAGTTTTAATGAGTTTAAAATAAAATTAGAAGATTATTCAAAAAATAAACCCTATCCAAAATTAGATCAATAATGAAAAAAAATATTAATATTGCAATTATCGGTTTAGGTCAAATTGGAATTTATTTATACAATGAGTTAATTGTTAAAAGAAAAGATATTGAAAAAAAAACAGGTAAAAATATTAATATAGTTGCGATATCATCTAAAAATAAAAATAAAAAAAGAAGATTTAAGATTAATAAAAAAATTTTTTATTCAAATCCATTTAAGATTTTTAAAGAAAAAAAAGTGGATATATTATTTGAGTGTATTGGAACTTCTGACGGTATTTCAAAAAAAATAGTTGAATTTGCTTTAAATAAAAAGATACATATTATTACACCCAACAAAGCTTTAATCGCTAAACATGGTGATAAATTATCAGAATTAGCTGAAAGAAACAATGTAAACTTAGAATTTGAAGCTTCTGTAGCTGGCGGCATTCCGATACTCAAAACTATTAAAGAAGGATTAGCAACAAATAAAATTAAAAAAGTTTATGGAATATTAAATGGTACAACAAATTACATTTTATCTGAAATGGAAAACAGTAATGAAGATTTTAAAAAAGTTTTAATTAAAGCACAAAAATTAGGTTATGCTGAACCTGGTAATCCAAAATTAGATCTAAATGGGTTTGATGCTTTTGCTAAAGTAAGAATTTTATCTGCATTAGCATTTAATAATAAAATTTCAAAAAGCAAATGTATAATGGAAGGTATAGAAAATATTGAACTTAAAGATATTAAAATCGCAAATCAGTTAAATTATAGAATAAAATTATTAGGTATATCAGAAATTATTGATAACCAATTATTTGAAACTGTGCATCCAAGTTTAGTAAGCAAAAATACTTATATAGGTAATGTAAATGGCGTTATGAATGCTGTTATAACTGAGGGAAAACCAGTGGGTGAAAGTGTTTTGCAAGGTGAGGGAGCAGGTCCAGGACCAACTTCTTCATCACTTCTCTCAGATTTATTATCTATCTTAAGAGGTAATATAAAATATCCTTTTGGTATATCCTCTAAAAAAAGAAAATCTATAAAAACTTATAATAATGATTATTATACTAATTCTTTATATCTTAGATTTGAGGTCAAAGATAAATCAGGTGTATTATCATCAATTACAAATCAATTAGCAAAGTTTAAAATATCAGTAAAAAGACTAATTCAAACTCCTGATAAGAAAAGTAAGAAAGCTACAATTGTTATCATAACCCACAAAACATCAGAGAAAAATGTAAAAAAATGCTTATTAATTTTTGGGAAGAATAAGAATATTTTGGAAAAACCAACGTTAATTAGACTTTATAATTAATGAAAAAAAAAATTTTAATACTAAAAAATGATAGAACTGGTGATCTATTTGTATCTTTGAAAGCTATTAATAGAATATTAAATAAACATTATAATGATAATGTTCAAATCATTCTATCAGATGTTAATCATAAATTTAGTTTTTTGTTCCCAGATATTTCTAAAAAAATAATATCTATGAATATTTCATTATATGAAAAAATAGGTTTTTTTTTTTATTTATTAAGAAATAAGATTGATACGATATATATTTTAACACCTAAAAATTTCTATTATTATTTACCCTTATTATTTAGAAGAATTAAATTTTATGGAATTACTATTAAAGGTGTCAAAAATAGACCTGATAAATATTTAATTAAATATTTATATAAATATATTGAAATAAATCGACTAAACATAACCAAAAGAAAATCATCTTATGAAATTCAAAAGGAATTGATTGAAAAAACATCCGAAAAAGATTTAATAAAAAATACATCTAAAGTTACACATGATTTTACTTATCCAAAAAATTACGTTTTTTTTCATTATAAGCAAAATCTTTTTAAGAATTTACTAGGTTGGGATCTTCAATTAACCTCTAGATTATTAGAGTTTTTATCACAAAAATTTGAAAATGTTTTATTTTCTTCTGAAATAAATAATCTTAAAGTTAATAATTTTTTTTCATCAAATTTTAATACTTTTGATTTTTCTGATGACAAAAAAAAATTTTTTAATAATAAGAATATTTTTTTTTTAAAAGATATTGATGGGTATAATTTATTTGATGCTGTTAAAAAATCCTCCCGAATTATAAGTCCAGAAGGTATTATTACACATATGGGTTATTATCTAAAAAAACCTATTTTGGCTCTTATGCATTTTAACTTGAATAATAGAAGAGATTTTATCAACCAAATAATTTCCTGTAAGGAATGGTTTCCTCCTGATAATTATAAATTTATAGTTCTTAAAAAAGATTTTAATAAATCTATTTCTAAATTAGAAAAAAGGATCTAATGGAAATTTATATAAAATTATTTGAAGTATTATTCCCAGTTTTTTTTGTAGTTGGTATTGGTTATTATTTAGGTAAAAAAAATCCTAAAATAGACACTACATTTATCACTAATTTTGCAGCTAATGTTGGTACTCCAGCAATGATTATTTATGCCTTAAATCCTGTAAATATATCTTTCAATATTTTTCTCAATTATTTTTGGTATTACGCATTAGCTATCGTTGGATTTATGATAACAGGAGTTGTTATATTATCTTTTCTAAATACCAAAGATATAATTAGAGAATTACCACCATTAACAATGCCCAATACAGGAAATATGGGTTTACCAATATGTTTATTTGCTTATGGTTCACAAGGACTTGGTGTTTCAGCAGCAATATCTGCTTTAATTATCTTATGTCATTTCACTTTAGGTGTATTTTTAGCTGACAGAAAATTCAGTTTAAAAGTTATAATTAAAAGTCCACCTTTTTATGCAATAATTGTTGCAGTATTTTTACTTTATTATGATTTAGAGCTTCCAGGATTTATTGAAAATACAACTTTTTTATTAATGTATGCAACAATATTCCTTATTTTGATGTCCCTTGGTATTGCTCTCTCAAGACTTAAGGTTTTTTCGTTAAATAAAGCTATATTTTCGTCTATTGGGAGAGTAATTATCGGTCCTATAATTGGATATCTTCTTATTTTATATTTTAATTTAGAGGGTTTTGCTGCCGGTGTCTTATTAATACAATGTTCAATGCCAAGTGCTGTTTTAAATTATCTTGTAGCATCAATATATTCTCCTAAAAAAATAGTTGATAGTGTTGCAAGCACAATAGTAGTTTCAACTTTAATGTCTTTTATAACAATACCTTTAGTAGTATTTTTTGCATTGAAATATTTTTCTTAATGAAAAAAAAAATAAGATTTATATCTATTTTAGCTTTTACAATCCCAATTCTTACAGTTTTGATGTCCTATTTTTTTTCAATTAAACTAGATTATGTTAGTTTTTGTATACCTCATATTGATGGTTGTACTTCAATATCTCAGGTTGGAAGATATCCACCTGTTAACTATTTCTTTAAAACATTTATGTTCATTTCTATTTTTATTATTTTTTTGTATTGGAGATTTAATTATCTTCTAGTCTCTGAAAATAATGCTTCATTTTTATACAAATTAACGTTTCTTTTAGGAATTTTTTCAATAATCTTTTTTTCTTTGTATATAATTTTTCTCGGAGAAGGCGATTACTATAGATTTTTCAGACGTATAGGTATTTTTATATATATTTTTTTTACAGTTATATCTGAATTACTACTTTCAATTTCTTACAGATCAAAACCTAATCTTTTTTTAAATATTTCTATAATAAATTTTAAGTTTTACTTTAATGTCATATTATCTACTTTAGGTTTAATTTTATTACCATTAGTGATTTATAAGATAATTAATTATCCTAACTTTAAAAATATTGTTTCCTGGAATTACTTTTTTTTAATACAGATCAATTTTTTAATTTCTTTCTTTTGTTGGAAAAAAGTATAATTTAACTTTAATTATTCTATGAAAGCTATTACTTTTAATCTCTTAGCATGGGTAATGCTTCCAATAATGGATGGATTTGCAAAATATCTCAGTGCAGATCTACCGGTATTACAAATTACATGGGCAAGATATTTTTTTACTGTAACTTTTACTTTTCCAGTTATGTTTTTCTTTTTTCGAAAAAATCTTGTTTGGACAAATAAACCAAAATTACAATTTATCAGAGGTTTAATACTATTAACTGCAAATATTTGTTTCTTTTATGCAATTTCTGTTATCTCTTTGGCTAAAGCATTAACTTTAGCTTTCGTCGCTCCTTTAATTGTTACTGCTTTTTCACCAATATTTTTAGGAGAGAAGGTCGGATTTAGAAGATGGTCTGCTGTAATTATAGGTTTTATAGGGTCTTTAGTAGTAATAAGACCAGGTTTTGTAGAGATTAACTTAGCAAGTATAGCTGCTCTTGGAACAGGTGTGATGTATGGTTTTTATTTAATTATCACTCGTAAATTAAGTACCTCAGATAATCCTCTACTTACTTTATTATTAACTGGTGTAGTAGGGGCCGTAATTATTTCAGTTGTAATGCCATTTGTGTGGGTTAAACCAACCTTAAATCAGTGGTCTATGATGGCTGCTATAGGTATATTTGCTTGTATAGGGCATTTATTCTTAATATTGTCTCTTAAATACGCTGATGCCTCTAAATTAGCTCCATTTAGTTACTTTGAGATCATTACAAACATTATTATAGGTTATTATTTCTTTAGTGATTTTCCTGATAATTGGACTTTCTTAGGTTTATTTATTATTATATTAAGTGGTATTTACATCTCAAGAAGAGAGAACTTAGCAAAAAAAGTAAAATAATAGGTATTATTTATTTACTATTATTTAAAGTATTACATTAAGTATTACTTATAAAATATTGTATTTGTTGAATTTTTTAAATAATATAATCAAAATAATTTTTTGAATATTTTAGATTATCTAATGTTAAAATCACCTTAATATGCTGTGCAAGAGTGGAGATTTATAGCAAATTATGAAAAACATCAAATAACGTATAAAAATTGGTACTTTTTCGGATTGCGGTTATGAAAATTCAATAAAAATAGGGCAGTCTAAAAGCATTGATATAGTTGAATAGTAGAGCGATGCACTAATTGAATATAGCATTTAAACGCCCATAGAGGGGTCTATTTTAGGTATAGGCTAATATATAGTACAACTGAAGGGTGAATTATGTTATTTAGAGAAAAATCACGTGAAAGGGTAAAAAAATGTTGATTTTACAAACTTTTTTAACTTAAAAAGGGTTTAAAATAGCTCTAAATAGGTACTTTTTCAGATTTAAGTAATTTGAGCTTTTGCTTGATTCCACCTCTCCCAGAGTAACCTCCAAGAGCTCCATCAGATCTAATCACTCTATGACAAGGTATTTTTGGAGCATATGGGTTTTTAGCACAAGCATTAGCAACAGCTCTAGCTGATTTAGGGCTTTTTATGGCAATAGCCACCTGTTTATACGTTTTAACCTTACCTTTCGGTATGGTTTTAAGGTATTTCCAAACTTTTAATTGAAATTTTGTTCCTTTCACAGGATTTTAGCGTGGAATTAATAAGATTATGTAACTTATGAAGAATATAATAGCCATTATAGACAAGAATATTGTATTAAAACTTTTACCAGTGTTTCGATATTGAATAACAGTTAAAATAACAAATCCAATTGAACTAATCAAAAACCATATAGCAGGAATTTCTCCATCAATTGAACCCATAATTTTTCAATTTAAACTATTGACATTAAAAATCACTTGATATATTACTAATGATAATTAATTGTTATCAATAGTAATTATGAATGAATTGACTACAGACTTAAAATCGCTCCATGAGGCAACTTTAAATAATCTTAAAAGCTCCAAAGCGAATAATACTTTAAGAGCATATAAATCAGACTTCAAAGACTTTGGAGCTTTTTGTGCTAAACATGGTTTTAATTCATTACCATCTGAACCAAAAATAGTGTCATTATATCTAACCCATCTTTCTAAAAATTCAAAAATTAGCACTTTAAGAAGAAGATTAGTATCGATTAGTATGGTGCATAAACTTAAAGGACATTATTTAGATACGAAACATCCAATTATTGTTGAAAATTTAATGGGGATAAAAAGAGTAAAAGGAAGCATTCAAAAAGGAAAAAAACCTATATTAATCAATCATTTAAAATCAATAATTAATGTTATAGATCAACAAAAAATTGAAAATATAAAAAAGTTTAGAGACAAGTCAATTATTCTTGTTGGCTTTGGAGGTGGCTTTAGACGAACTGAGCTTATTTCAATTGATCATGAAGATTTAGAATTTGTACCTGAAGGTCTTAAAATCACCATAAGAAGATCAAAAACTGATCAATACGGTGAAGGAATGATCAAAGGACTACCCTACTTTACCAATGAAAAATATTGTCCTGTAGTCAACCTTAAAAAATGGCTAGAAATTTCTAAAATCAAATCTGGACCTATTTTTAGAAGATTTTCTAAAGGTTTATTTCTAACAGAAAAAAGATTAACCGACCAATCAGTAGTTTTGTTAATGAAAGAATATTTAAATATAGCAGGTATTGAAAATAAAAATTTTGCAGGTCATAGTTTAAGATCTGGTTTTGCAACTGTCGCTGCAGAATCTGGAGCTGATGAACGTAGTATTATGGCAATGACTGGTCACAAAACAACACAAATGGTTAGAAGATATATTAGAGAAGCAAATATATTCAAAAATAATGCACTAAATAAAATTAAAATATGATATCTTAAATTATGAAAATATTTTGCGACAGTGCTGACTATAAAATTTTTTTAAAATACAAAAAAGATAAAATAGTAAAAGGTTTTACAACTAATCCAAGTTTAATGAGACAATCTGGAGCAAAAAGTTACAAATCATATTCTGTAAAATTATTAAAAAATAGTAGTAAAAAGCCAGTTTCATTAGAAGTTTTTTCTGACAATATTGATGAAATGTATAACCAAGGAAAAATAATTAATGGATGGGCCAAAAATGTTTACGTTAAGATACCTGTTGTGAATACTAAAGGTAAATTTACTGGAAAAACCATCAAAAAATTAAGTGATGAAAAAGTTAAATTAAATATAACTGCCGTATACACTTTTGAACAAGTTAAAAGTATATGTAAGAAAATTAATAAAAAAACTAAAGTGATTATTTCTATTTTTGCTGGAAGAATGGGAGATCAATTAAAAAATCCAATCCCAATATTTAAAAAATCCCTAAAACATATAAAAAAATTTAAGAATGTTGAAATTTTATGGGCAAGCACCAGAGAAACCTATAATTATTTAGAGGCTAAGCAATTAGGATGCCAGATAATAACAATACCTCCTAAAATTATTGAACAAATAAAAAATTCAAATAAGACTTTTAAGAAATTGACCGTTGATACTGTAAAAGGTTTCTATAAAGACGCAAAAAAAAGCAAATTTAAGGTTTAATATTTTGTGAAAGAATTTTCATTTTGTGTTTCTATGTCAACAATTCCCTCAAGAATTGGAAAAATCTCGGAGATTATTGACAATATAAACAAACAAACATTAAAACCTGAGAAGATATATCTTAATATTCCATACAAATATCAAAGATTTCCTGACCAAACAATTAATGAAAAAGATTTAATCAAATTAAATTATAAAAATTTAGAAATTAATAGATGTGAAGATTTTGGACCTGGCACTAAAATTATGGGCTCGATTGAAAAAGTAAGAAATTATGATTGTGTAATATTATTGGATGATGATCACCTTTATGACAAAAATATGTGTCATTTTTTTTTGAAAGCATTTGAAAAAGAACAAATTAATTATAGCTTTTATTTGAATAAAATATTTAAGATTAAAATGGGACAATGTTCTGATGGTTTTTTAATGAATACAAAACTTTTAGACAATATTGAGAAATTTTATGAGAAATTTGTGAAATATAACAAAAACATGTTTTTAGATGATGATCTATGGCTTGCTATATATCTTCAAAAAGAAAAGAAATCATCTATAAAAAATTTGATTGAAGAATTCAGAAAAGAATTTAATAAAAAATTAATTTATGAACAGAATTCGAATAGCAAAAAAGATAGTCTTCATTTGACAGTTCATAGAGACGGTTTATTTTTGAATAGAAGAAAAATACATAAAATTGAATATATGAAATATCTATTAAAATCCATTTTTATTAAGATTTAAAAATTATTTTAGAACCCTCATTAACAAAATTAAATTTAACTATAGGCAATTTGTTTAATCTTTTTTTTAAATTTGAGTGAAATTTCTTTTTACAATAAATCAACAAAAAACCACCTCCACCCGATCCAATAATTTTTCCACCTGATGCGCCAGCTGATAAAGATTCATTATAGATTTCATCGATTTTCACATTACTTACTTTAGATGACAATTTCTTTTTAATATGCCAATATTCATTTAAAATTGATCCTATGTAATTAAAATTTTTAATTTGATGTATGTTTTTTTCTAGTTCTTTGGCTAATTCATAAATTGTTGATAAATATTTAATGTTTGATCGTAAATTAGATATTTTATCTTTTTCAATAGTATTTGAAAATTTATTAATACCTGTGTAAATTAAAAATAGATTTTTGCTTAATTCATCCAGATTATTTTTTGTAATTTTGATTTTATTTACTGTAAATTTATTATTATTAAATTTAATTGAATTAAATCCTCCATAAGAAGCCCAAATTGGATCTTGTGAACCAGAGTTTTCTTTCATTACTTTTTGTTCTATATAGATTGCTTTTGACGCTAATTCTTTATTTGAAATTTTTTTATTATTTAATGTCATTAACGAATTTATTAATCCTACACAAAAAGAGGAGCTTGTCCCCAAACCAGAATTTTTTTGTAAATCGCCCTGATAATGAATTTCCAAACCTTTATTAATCTTTAAAAATCTAAATACTCCTTTGACTGTTGGATGTATTATTTGATTAATATTATTAACTACCTCGTTTTTGGACCAAACAATTCTATGTTTATAATTAAAAACATTTGGCAAATGTCTAGCAGTAACATAACTATATTTATTAATAGTTCCTCCAATTACTAGACCTGGATATCTTTTGTAATATGAGGGAAAATCTGTTCCACCTCCAATAAGTGAAATTCTAAACGGTGTCTTTGAAATAATCATTTATTTAAAATTTTTTTAAATTGATTTAATAAAGACACTTTATCTTTATAATAAAATTTAACACCAACTTTCTTGGCAGCCGTAAAATCTGTTTTAGAATCGCCAATAAAAAAACTACTCTTCAAATCTATATTCCATTTTAAAATTGCTTTAATCAACATTCCCGGATTTGGTTTTCGATCAAATGAATTTAATCTGTATTTTTTATTTTTAGAATGTTTGTAATAAGGGGAATAAAAAATATCATCTAAATATGAATTATTTCTTTTTTTGAGATATTTTTGTAATAAGAAATGAATTCTATTGAGTTTTTTTTCGCTGATAATTGATCTTCCAACACAAGATTGATTAGTTACTAGTATTGTTAAATATCCATTTTGGTTTAAAAACTTAATTCCATCAACCACTCCTTTTAATAATTTTAATTGTTTATAATTTACTACATAGCCACTTTTGATTAATCTATTTATTACACCATCTCTATCTAAAAAAGCTGCTTTTTGTTTTACAAGATAAGGATTTTTTTTAAGATAACTTAAATTATTTTTTGAACCAATATCAATAAATTTATCTTTAAAAAATATACCTTTTATCTTTTTTTTATATATCAATATTTTAAAGATATCATTTTCTAGTGAAATCTTTTTATTAGGAATGTATTTGAATATCTTTTTTTTAAAAAAATACACTCCCCCATTCATTAGCTTAGTCTTTTTATTTGAATATTGAATTAAACCCTTTTTAGTTAAAGATAAGTTATTTACTTTGGAATTTTTTTTGTAGTTATTATTATTAGTAATAGCTATATTGCATATCTGTTTTTCATCTTTTTTAATTTTTAACAAATTATAATCTATATCAAAAAATGTATCACCATTTATGCAAAAAAAGCTGTTCTTAATTCTTTTTCTTAATTTAAATAATGCTCCACCTGTATCCTTTGGATTTCCTTCATCAATACATATTATTTTTGAATTATGAATCTTTTTATGGTTGTAAATACTAAAAAATTTTTTTTTTTTGAAAGAGCAAAGTAAATATATATTTCTGAAATTATATCTTATAAGCTTACTTAAAATTATATCTAAAAATCTTTTATTCTTTATTTTTATAAGAGGTTTGGGATTTTTTTTTGTTAATTTTCCTAATCTTGATCCTTTTCCACCAACTAGAATTACGATATCATTCATTATTTAAAATATTTAAAAAGTCATTTCTAACATGAGAATAATTTCTTGAATTTTTCATTTCTATCAAATTCCTTTTTAAATCTAAATAAGTTTTATCATTAGTTAGAATTTCATAAGCATAATCAATAAATTCGCTTCGATTTTTTGCTATAAAGCCAGTAACACCATGTTCTACTCTTTCATATAAACAGCCGTATCCCATTGTCACAATTGGAATACAAAGTTCTCTTGCTTCTTCAGCAGCCAAACAAAAAACTTCAGTTTTATGACCAGGTGTCAAAAATAATCTTGAATTAATTAGATCTAAAATAAGTTTTTTTTTATCACCTTTATTTCTAAGATGAATACCCATAGTTTTATCCATTTCTGACAGTTTATATGGCGGATTAATATATAGATTAGTTTTTGAGTTTTTTTTATTTATCTCATGCCAAGAGTTTATTAAAAAGTTTAAATTACGATCAGATTTTGTAGTAAATATTGCTGTAGGTGGTGGGATATGATTAGGTTCAATCTGAGTATCGATAAAATCATAGTCAGGTGCAATTTTTAAAATTTTTTTTCCACAAAAAGATGTTAAAAAACTTCTCTGATTAAAGTGATATTCTCCCTCGAGTATCATTTTAGGTTTGTATCTTAAAAAAGGTAAAAGTTGTTTTTTTCTAATAAATTTTTCAAAAGATTGAATACTGTGAGACCATAAGAAATTTTTTTTACAATTTAAGTTATTTAGAAGATTTGCATCTGACATAGCTACAACAAAATCTGGCTTATCGTCATTATCAATTTTATTTACATTGTCCCAATAAACATTATTGATTTTAGAAAATGGAGCAGAAGTATTATTGAAAACTTTAATTATCAAATTCTTGTCTTTGGCAAGTTCATTAGTGATATTTATAAGTGTTTTTTCAGAACCAGCAATTTTACTAGAATTTAGGTCAGAGGCATTATAATCATAAGAATTTTCAATAAAATAGATCTTTATTTTTGAATTCATTATTCTAATTATTTAAATCATAGTCGACCATTTCATTGACTAAAGATTTAAAACTAATTTTTGGTTTCCAATTTAAAATTCTTTTTGCCTTATTAAAGTTTGCTTTTAATATAATATCATCATTTGGTCTAAATAATCTTTTATCAATTTTAATATATTTTTTATAATCTAAATTAGCCCTTTTAAATGCTAAATGTAAAAAATCTCTTACAGAATGAACTTTTCCTGTTCCTATAACAAAATCCTGCGGTTTTTTTGATTGTAATATTTTCCACATTGCATAAACATAATCTTTTGCATGGCCCCAGTCTCTTTTTGAATTTATATTTCCTAAAATAATTTTTTTTATTTTTCCTTTAACAATTAAGGATAAATTTTTAGTTATCTTACGAGATACAAAATTGATATTTCTTCTTGGTGACTCATGATTGAATAAAATACCAGAACAAGCAAATAATTTATAAGCCTCTCTATAATTTTTTGTCAAATAATAACCAGCCACTTTTGATACACCATAAGCTGATCTTGGATTAAAATGAGTATTCTCATGTTGTGGTAATGATTTGGCATTACCAAATAATTCTGAGGACGCTGCATAATAAAATTTTGTTTTTGGTGAAAATTTTTTAATGGCTGATAATATATAATGAGTACCGTTTATATTAGGATTTAATCTAAAAAATTCATCTTCAAATTTATAATTAATAAAACTTTGTGCAGCTAAATGATAAAATTCATTTGGACGAACTTTTTTGATTAATTCTTTAATATTAGAAAAATTATTAATATCAATTTTTTTTATAAAAATTTTTTTTTTTATCTTTTCAATATTCCTAAAATTAATTTTTTTTGATTTTTTGCAAATACCATAAATTTTGTAATTTTTTTTTAGTAATAATTCAGCTAAATATGACCCATCTTGACCAGCAATACCTGTGATAATAGCTATTTTTCCCATATAAATTCTTTTTTAGATTTATTACCAAAAGTACGACTTATAATAAAATCAGCAATTATTGTTGAATTAAAATGTTTAAAATAATGTTTTTTACCATTCTTAGCAATTCTTCTTCTTTCTTTTGTATCTTTTTTATATTTATTTAATTTATAACTTAAATCATCAATATCTTTGTAAAATACTATTTCATTTTTTGAAAAAAAATCATTAAATTTTGTTTTTTGATCAATAAAAGTTAATAAACCATTTCCCATTAATTGAGCAATACGATCACTACTGTAATACTTTATTGGTTTACCTCTACTCAAGTTCAAACCCATAGAACAATTAGAAATTTTATCTAAAAACTCATTACCCCAAATTGGTTGAATATGGTTCATTCCATAGGTGTCAAAATCAATATTTTTATTTTTTTTAATTAGATTATTAATAAATTTTTCTCTTTTATCATATTTACCTTTTTTGAGTTCACCTCTATGAACACCATGGCTCATTGCAAAGAAAAGATCATGTTCACAATTCTTATTATAATTTTCTAAAATTTCAAAAGCTTCATCACATGGATTAGGCATGTAAAATGAGTTTTTGATTTTAAAAGTTAAAGATTTTGGATCTGTTGTTAAAAAACTAGCATCAATTAATTTATCTTTATGTAGAATTCTTTGTTTATTTGAACTGTAATCAGGTCCAAATTTAGATACTGGATCAAGGAACCATTGAGATATCTTAACATTTTTTGATTTAAGAAAATCTATAGTCTCCAAAGAAACTGAATCTGCATGGCCTAAAACCAATAAATCGGGTTTAAAATTATAGTAACTATTAATAATCTTTTCTTGTAATTTTTTTGATCCTGTTATGTCAGTTAAGGTTTTGTTTTGACTTACTACATCTCTATCGCTGATAGTTAGAACATTATGACCTAATCTTACTAAACCATTATTTATTCTTCTACCAGTATTATATTGTAAACGGCCATTAAATCTATAATTAAAATTAGTAATATGAATAATCTTTAAATTTTTTTTAATATTTGTATTTAGATTTGTGAAATTAAATTCATTTCTTAATCTATCAATGATTGATGTAACATAATTGTGATCTAAAAAAAAATTTTTATAATTCTTTTTTTGTGATTTAATTAAAAAATCTTTATTCTTTATTAATTTCTTAATTTGAAGATATAAATTTTTTTCATTTAAGGATTTTAAAATTATTGATGCAGACGATGTTTCAGGTAAACCACCTTTATTACTAATAATTACCGCTGATCCTCTGCTAGCTGCTTCCAAACTCGCCCTCCCAAAAGGTTCGTCCCATCTAGAAGAAACAACAGAGATACTAACTTTTTTTAGAAAATTTAATATGAAATCATTATTTTTGAATCCTAAATTTTTTAAATTCTTATGCTTAAAAAAAAGTTTTTCTCTAGGTTCATCACCAATAATATATCCCTTCCAATCATTAAATTCATTTAATATTTTTATAATAGCTTTACCAAAGATATCAAAACCTTTTGCTCTATTAAGTTTACCAATAAATGAAATAATCTTCTTTTTTTTTGAAAAATTTATTTTTACTTTATTTGTAGATTGATAACAAATTGCAGTTTTTTTAAGAAACTTATTATCATCTAAATTTATTAAAAATCTTTTTCTCGACCAATTACTATTAAAAATTAATTTATCAACATTACTAATTAGATATTCTCTATCAGAAATACTTTTAGAACCATTCATTGAAAGAGGATCATTATGAAAATATAAAAATATTTTTTCTTTATATATATCTCTGATCTGTTTAATATAATTAGGTCTATTATGAATTTCTAAAATATTTGTTTTTTTTAAAAATTTGTGAGAAAGAAAAGTTTTTACATATTCTGTGTTTGAACTTTTGAAAAATTTTTTTTCTGTATCTAAATTTATATAACTTTTCAATAAAAAATCTCTTTTTTTTGTGGAACCAAAAATAGTTATCTTATCTTTAAAAGTACTGGCTTTAGACGTATCTTTTACAAATAAAGACACTGCTCCTGCCATAGATTTAGTAAAATTTTCTTTAAAAGGTAATAATATTGAAATATTCATTTATGAATTATTATAAATTTCTAATCTTTTTACTTTATCATTTTTTAAAGAATATTCATAAGACATTGCTTTTGATTTTGATAGAAATTTCTTTTTATATATTAATTTCCATTTATTACCTTTAGTAAATTTTGCTCCTTTGCTAAGATTATGTAAATGAATTCTAGATTTAATGTCATTAGTGTAACCAACGTAAGTACGTTTTTTCTTACAGGAAACACATTTTAACATATAAACAAAATATGCCATATTTTTTGGCGGTCCCTAGGGGAATCGAACCCCTCTTTCGAGGATGAAAACCACGTGTCCTAACCGATAGACGAAGGGACCAAAAAAGTGTTTTTTATTGTAAAAAATATTAATTATCAAGCTTTATTAAATAGTTTGTTTTATTTTAATAATTTTTTTGAGACCTGAAGACTTATGAGTTATTAGGGTTTCTGAAACAAATTCATCTCCAATAATTTCTATTCCAGACACTAAATCTCCACTTGTTATTCCTGTCGCACAGAATATTGAATCTCCAGAAACAATTTCATCTAATTCATATTTTTTATCTAAGTCTTTAATACCCATTTTTTCTGCTCTTTTTTTTTCATCATTTGACTCAAAAATAAATTTTCCTTGAAAAAAACAATTAAATGTATCCAATGCTGACGCAGCTAAAACACCTTCAGGTCCCCCACCTATTCCTAAAAATAAATCTACATTATATTTTTTATCTGTAACCATAAGAGCTCCACTCACATCTCCATCGGTTATTAGTTTTAATTTTACTCCAAGATTTTTTAATTCATCAATTATTTTTTTGTGTCTAGGTCTGTCTAAAATACAAGCAGTTAGATTTTTTGGTTCTTTATTTTTATATTCTGACAAATTTTTTATATTATTCTTAATCGAAAAATCTAGGTCGATAACACCTTTTTCAGTAACATTTGCAGAAATTTTATTCATATAAGTTTCTGGTGCATTAAAAAGATTTGATTTACCTGCTATTGCGATAACTGATAAGGCTCCTGGTAAATTATTTGCTGCAAAGTTTGTTCCTTCTAATGGATCCACAGCAATGTCTATATTTGGTCCTTTCATCGAACCTAATTTTTCACCTATATATAACATTGGTGCCTCATCAAGTTCACCTTCACCTATTACAATTTCTCCAATCATATCAATTTTATTTAATTCAGACCTCATTGTATCAACTGCAGCTTTATCAGCTGCAATTTTATCTTTTTTTCCAACGAAATATGATGATGACAAAGCTGATCTTGTTGAAACTTTTAATATCATATCTTCAAATTTTTTTTCAAGTATCATTATCTTATTACTTCAGTTGAGTTATCAATTTCTAATTTTGACTCAAATTCTCGTAACCTTTTCCAAACAGAGATTAGCTCAACTATAATTGGCCAACTTCTAACAAGATATTGCAGAGAAGTTTCAACTCTTCCAAATGCTCTAATGATTTGTTGAACAAAACCTAAAGTAATCGCACCTGTCACAATAGTTGGTGCTAAAGCTAAATATGGCACAATAACCATACCTTGTAAATAGCTCCATTTAACAGCATTGAAATATAAGTAATGGAAATACATTTTATAATGTATCTTTCTAACTCCACCATAAAGATCTGTTATTTTTTGAGGTTGTGCACTTTCTTTAAAATCTTCTCCTAAAACTAATTCTTTTCTATATGCGGCCTCCTCTTTTTGAATATCATATTCAATACCTGGTAATTTAATTCCAACGCTTGCTAATATTAAAGTACCACCTAAAGCAGATATAATTGCAACCCAAACTAACGCATGATCAACTTCACCTATCCAAGGAAGTATGGTTATACTTTTTGATAAACCCCACAATATTGGAGTAAATGCAATTAAAGTCATTAAACTTCTTAATAATTCCGCTCCAAGTCCTTCCATAATTCTTGCAAACTTTAGAGTGTCTTCTTGGACTCTTTGAGAAGCACCTTCAATTGATGAAGCATCATTCCATTTATCATGATAGAAATCAGCCATAGCTGTTCTCCATCTAAAAGTCCAATGACTTGTAAAATAATCGCTAAAAATAACAACGATAATATAAACTGCAGCTATTTTTGCGAAAGTAAATAGATAGGCAATAAACTCTTTTTCTGTTACTGAATTAGGTTCGGTTAAGGCTTTTTGTAAAGTATCATAAAACTCTCCGAACCATTCATTTATTTTTACATCAAGTTGAACTTGGTACCATGTAGCTAATAAAATAACTATTGTTCCACCAATACTCCATAAAAACCATTTTCTTTGAGTAAAAAATTTAAACATTTATTTTAATTAAGATAAAAAATTATCTGCGTAAGATTTTTTAACAATTTTTCTTTTTTTTGGTTCAATAATTTCATATTCAATTTTCATTTTTTTTGCATAGTTTATTGCAAGTTCTTTAGTTGTAAATTCCAATTTAAGTTCACTTAAAGTATCTGAAGAGCTTTCCCATCCCATTAAAGGGTTTTTGGTTGGATCTTTTGTCTCAAATTCTAATATCCATTTATCAATCTTTCCAAGTCCGGATTGCATTGGACTTTTATTAGGAATATAAATTTTTGCTTTTTTCATAAATAAATGGTCGGAGTGGCAGGATTCGAACCTGCGACCCTCTGGTCCCAAAC
Source organism: uncultured Pelagibacteraceae bacterium (assembly GCA_902627735.1). Taxonomy (GTDB): domain Bacteria; phylum Pseudomonadota; class Alphaproteobacteria; order Pelagibacterales; family Pelagibacteraceae; genus Pelagibacter. The sequence continues at coordinate 53,202 of CACOKI010000004.1, read as the reverse complement.
CAGATGCGCTACCAGGCTGCGCTACACTCCGAGTGATGTACTAATACAGCACTTATTAATTTTTTAAAAGGGTAAAGGTGTACTAATTTAAAGAATTTTAACTAAAATCTGATATATAAGAGCCTATGATAATTAATTGTCCAAGGTGTAAAAAAAAATTTGAAGTTGATTCCAATTTAATACCTGAAAAAGGGAGACTTTTAAAGTGTGGTAATTGTAATCACACATGGTTTTTTGATAAAACCAAAATAATAAATACAAAAGAAATAAATATTCCAAAAAATTATAAAAAGACTCATAAAAAATATACAACTAAACAAAAGAACATAATTGAAAATTCTCAATCTATTATAAAAAAAGATATTAAAAAGAGTTCAGCAATAGTAAAATATGAAAAAAAATCTGAATTTAGTTTTGGTATTTTCTTATCATATATTGTTGTTTCAATTATATCATTTACTGCACTGATTATTATAATAGATACATTTAAAAATCCCCTATATGATAAAATTCCTCAATTAGAATTTATAATAACAAGCCTTTTTGAAACATTGAAAGATATAAAATTATTTATTAAAGACTTAGCCTAAAAATGATAAATTATATTTCAAAGCCTTTTAAATGGTTTTTTAAATTAGAAGCTGCTAGTGGACTTGTGTTGTTATTTGCAGCTATAATTGCTTTGGTTATTAGTAATTCTAATTTATCTGATCTTTATTTTTCAACTTTAAACAAATATCTATTTATAGGAATAAATAATTTTGGATTAAAACTTTCAGTCATTCATTGGATAAATGATGCTTTAATGGCTATCTTTTTTTTCTTTGTAACACTGGAAATTAAAAGAGAATTTTTACAAGGTGAGCTTTCTAATATAAAGCAAGCACTGTTGCCAATAATAGCTGCTGTGGGAGGAATGTTAGTTCCAGCATTATTTTATGTTTTTATAAATTTAGGTGATAGTGAAACTTTAAATGGATGGGCAATTCCCTCAGCAACAGATATTGCATTTTCTCTGGGTGTGTTATCTTTGTTGGGTAAAAGAGTCCCTTTATCATTAAAAGTATTTTTAACGGCATTAGCTATAATTGATGATTTAGGAGCAATAGTAATTATTGCCCTATTCTATTCTGGAGATTTGAGTATCAAGTATTTAACATTAATGTTATTAGCTTTTATTGTTTTACTATTAATTAATAAATTTAATATTAAAAAGTTTTTACCATATTTGATTATAGGACTTTTCCTTTGGGATTTCACGCATAACTCTGGCATCCACGCTACCATTGCTGGTGTTTTACTGGCTATGACAATACCTCACAGAAAAAAAGAAAAAGATTTTTCTTTATTAATAAAAGTTGAACATGCAATTAGTCCGTATGTAGCATTTGGAATAATGCCTCTTTTTGCATTTGCAAACGCAGGAGTATCTTTGGAAGGTTTATCTTTAGCTTCATTATTAGATAAAGTTCCACTAGGTATCGTGCTTGGACTATTCTTAGGAAAACAACTTGGTGTTTTTATATTTTCATATGTATCAATAAAGCTGAAAGTAGCTCAAATGCCCAACGATACAAGTTGGTATAATTTTTATGGTGTAGGAGTTCTTACAGGTATTGGTTTCACAATGAGTTTATTTGTTGGAAATTTAGCTTTTGCTGAAAACATGCAATATATGGATGGTGTAAAAATAGGTGTGTTAACTGGGTCATTATTGTCAACTTTATTTGGTTATTTTTTGATATTGCTAACCCCAAACAAACCTAGCAAATGAAAAAAGGAATATTATTATTATCATTAATTATGTTTTTTTTTAAAACATCAACATCTGCTAACTATGAAAAAAAATTTTATGATTTCAGTATAGAAAGTATAACTGGAGAGACAATAAATTTTAAAGATTACAAAAATAAAATAATTTTAGTTGTTAATACAGCTAGTTATTGTGGCTTCACAAAACAATATGATGAATTACAAAAATTATGGGATTTATATAAAGAAAAAGGTTTAATTGTTCTTGGTGTCCCATCTAATTCATTTAATCAAGAAAAAAATAACAATGCAGATATAAAAGAATTCTGTGAAGTAAATTTTAATATTAACTTTCCACTAACAACTATAACAGAAGTTAAAGGTAAAAATGCTCATGAAGTTTTTAAATGGGCAAAAGAAAATCATGGCAAATCAGCTGTTCCAAAGTGGAATTTTCATAAAATTCTTATAAATAAAGAAGGTAAAATTGAAAATACATTTAGTTCTTTTACAAAACCAATGTCTAATAAGCTAATTTCACAAATAGAAGAAATTTTATAACTTTAAAGTAAGCCCATCAAAAGCAGGAACTACATTTTTTGGAAGATTTTTTTTTAATAAATTGTAATCAAGTTTCGAATGTAAATTGGTTAAAATTGCTTTTTTAGGTTTCAATATTTTTATCAAATCTAAAGATTGTTCTAAATTTAAATGAGAAGGATGATATTCGTACCACAAACAATCTATTATCAAATATCGAAGATTTTTTAAATATCTATAATCATTTCTTTTTATTTCACTAACATCGCTAATGTAAGCAATTTTTTTATCAATTACATAGCAAATAGAATTTACTTTTCCATGTTTAACTTTTATAGAATTAATAAAAATTTTTTTCTTATTGTCTTTTAATGTGAATTTATTTTTCAATTTATTTAAATTCAAAATAGGTGGATATTCATTATATGTTTTCTTAAAACAATATGTAAAATTCCTTTGAAGATATTTAGATGTAGGTATATCAGCATAAACAGGAATTGTTTTTTTATTTTTAAGATAAAAAACTCTTAAATCATTAATCCCATGTGTTTGGTCTGCATGCATATGGGAATATAAAACATAATTAATGTTCTTAATATTATTTTTTAAAAGTTGATGTCTTAAATCTGGAGATGTATCAATTAAAATATTTATTTTTTCTCCTATTATTAATGCTGAGCATCTTGTTCTATAATTTTTTATTTCTTTTGGATCACAATTTCCAAAGTCACCGTCTGATTTTGGAACACCCATTGAGCTACCACAGCCTAATATCTTAAACTTCATAATTAATTTGAAAAAAGTCTATTAAAATTTTGAGAAGTTTGATTTATTAGTTCTTGATTGGAGATATTTTTTAACTTTGCAAGTTTATCTGCAGTAAATTTAATAAAAGAAGGCTCATTTTTTTTTCCTCTTTTAGGTTCGGGTGCTAAATAAGGGCTATCGGTTTCAATTAATAAGTATTCTAATGGTATTGATTTAAATGTTTCTTGTAAATTAATTGAATTTTTAAAAGTTATAATTCCACTTGCAGAAAAATACGCATTTAGGTCCATTAATTTTTCTGCAAATTCTTTGCTACCAGTGAAACAATGCATCAAAATTTTTAAATTCTTATCATAAAAATTATTTAAGATATCAAATGTTTCCGACTCAGCTGCCCGAGAATGAATTATTAATGGTAATTTCATTTCAATTGATGCTTTTATATGTTCTTCAAAACTTTTAATTTGACTTTTTTTATCACTATTATTGTAATAAAAATCTAATCCAGTTTCGCCTATTCCAATTATTTTTTTATTTAATGAAATTTTTTCTCTGATAATTTCTTTTGTAATTAAGTTATCTTTAGTTTCATGTGGATGAATACCGAAAGTTCCATAGATAATATCATCTTTTTTAACAATATTCGTGATATTTTCGAAACTTTTAAAATTTGTGCTTATAGTTAATATTTTTTCAATACCAATATCTTTAGATCTTTGAATAATATTTTCCAAATCTTGAAATAAAGGTTCCTGATCTAGGTGACAATGAGAATCAATCATTTTTTTTTTCTATTTTTTTAAATAATAAACCTATTGAATTTATACTATTTCCTTTCTTTAAGAAATTATTATCAGCAATACTTGAGAATTTAATTTGATCTTCTTTAATATCAAATATAGCTAATGCTTTTAGTGATGATTCAGGAATAATTGGATATAACATAAAACTTATTTTTCTTACTATTTCTAAACTAGTAAAAACGATTGTATTTAACCTTTTTTTATCATCTTTTTTTTTCCATGGTTCCTGGTCGTTAAAATATTTATTAGCTTCAAAGAGGGAATTTACAATATATTCTATATAATAATTTAGATCTTGTTTATCAATCTTATTCCTTATTTCATCAATATTATTTTTATATTTATCTAAAATATTTAAATCATCTTTGCTAAATTCAATTTCAGTGGGAATTTTACTATCACAGTTTTTAATTGTAAAAGCAGTTACTCTTTGGCACAAATTTCCAAAATTATTGGCTAGGTCACTATTTATACAATCTTCCAAACGATCTTGAGATATATTTCCATCATTTCCAAAAGAAACTTCTTTTATTAAATAATATCTTAAAGGATCTAAACCATATTGTTCAATTATTTCTAAAGGATCTAAGATATTTCCTTTTGATTTAGACATTTTTTCATCATCCGAAAGAATCCAACCATGACCATAAACTTTTTTAGGTAATTCAATTTTTGCCGCTAAAAGAAATGCTGGCCAATAAATTGCATGAAATCTTAAAATATCTTTCCCTATTAAATGAAGTGATGCAGGCCAGAATTGTTTGAATAATTTTTCTTTTTTATCAGGATAATTAAGTGCACTTATATAATTTGTCAATGCATCTAACCAGACATATATAACATGATTGTTATCCTCTGGTACTTTTATGCCCCAGGAAAAACTTTTCCTACTAACAGATAAATCTTTTAAACCGTTTTTTACAAAACTAATTACCTCATTTTTTCTACTTTCTGGTGATATAAAGTCAGGGTTATTTTTATAAAAATCTAAAAGTGGTTTTTCCCATTTTGATAGTTTAAAAAAATAAGACTCTTCATCCATCCACTCGACTGTTGATTTAGATGAAATGGCGATTTTTTTACCATCATGTTCTTCAATTTCGTCATCATTATAGAAGGCTTCATCAGATACTGAATACCAACCAGAATATTTCGACAAATATATGTCACCGTTATTAACAAGTTCTGTCCATAAATGTTGAACTGTTTTTTTATGTCTATCTTCTGTAGTTCTTATGAAGTCAGTGTTTGTTAAATTTAAAGTTTTTGATAAATTTCTAAATGTTTGACTTATTTCATTGCAAAAATCTAATGTATCAATTCCTTTTTTTTCAGCCGCTCGTTGTATCTTTAGTCCATGTTCATCTGTTCCAGTTAAAAAATGAACTTTAAAACCATCTATTTTTTTAAATCTAGCAAAGAAATCCGCAATAATACTTGAATATGCGTGTCCCATGTGTGGTTTAGCTGAAGGATAATATATGGGTGTTGTAATATAATAAAATTTATCCATTTAATACCTTAGTTTTGAATTCTATAAATAAAGTTTCATCATCAAGATTGAATTTTCTAGTATCTTTTATTTTCTTAAAAAAATTGTTTACAAATAAATAATTTTTTGGATTAATTTTTTTTATCAAATAAATTTCAATAAATTCATAAATCAATAATTTTAATGAATTTATCTTTTTATAATTAGATTCATCTATTAATAAAGTTATGAATTTATCCAAATTAACTTCACGTAAATTGATGTTATTCTCAGTGGCTAAATTTATTAGATTATATATTTTTCCTGGAGTATTATAATAACTTAATAAATCTACATTAATTAAATCATGAATATCTGAATTTAGTATTTGGCTCATAATATTTATTGATTTTTGATTTGATAAAAATAATCTAAAATTTAAACATCTCGATCTTAAAGTGGGTAATATTTTTTTTTCACTATTAATTAATAGAAAATAAGTATTAATTGGAGGCTCTTCCAAAATCTTTAAAAGTGAATTAATTGAATTAATATTTAGAAATTCTATATTATCAATCAAAATAAACTTAGGTTTATTGTTGAATGATGTTTTTTCCAAATCTTTTTTTAGATTTCTTATTTGGGAAATATCAATATTTTGTTTATCTTTAACAACATCAATTAGAATAAAATTTGGATTAGATTTATTCTGAATAAGTTTAAAAGTCTTATTTTCAGAATTAATTAAAAAATTATTTAAATCATATGAAAAGTCTTCATTTTGGGATAAAATGAAATTGATTAAATGATAAGCTAGAGTTGATTTGCCAACACCCTTTTGACCTGATAACAAAATTTTACTAGGTAATTTATTATTTTTATAGAGATTAATTAATTCAATTAATTCGTTATTTAAACCATAAAGTTTTTTTTGATTAGAGGGCTGTAAGTACATTAAATTAATTTATCTATTTTATCTAATATTATTTTTTTGTTTATTTTTATATCCAAGTTAGAGTTAACAATTAGATATTTACTTTTATTTTTTTTTGCTTGTTTTAAAAAACCATTTTGTACTTTATTATAAAATTTATATTCAAATTTATCATATCTATTTAAACTTTTTCTCATTTTTAATCTTCTTTTCATATTTGTTTTATTTACAATATTTAAAAATGTAAAATCTATTTTAAAATTTTTAAGTAAATATTTATTTAAAAGTTCAATTATTGATAAATTTAGTCCAAATCCATAATGTTGATAAGCTATAGTTGAGTCGACAAATCTATCAATCAGGATTATCTTTTTTTTATAATATTTTTTTAGTTGATAAATATTTTCGCTTCTAGCTGCTAAATATAATAATAAATCTGTATCTTTATTAAATGTAGATTTATTATTGAGAATTATTTTTCTAATTTTTTCTGAATTTTTTGTTCCGCCTGGTTCTCTTATTTTTATATGTTTTATCCGTCTACTCTTCAAATATTTCGAAATATAATTAATGTGTGAAGTTTTTCCACTACCTTCAATGCCTTCGAAAATTATTACTGGTTTTCTAGACATCACCCCAGATTAAATAATTAAAAGATTTCAATAATCTAGAAAAAATATTTACTTTTTTAATTTCATTGGACGAAAATAAATCATATTCGCCTACTAATTCTTCATCATATACGATTTGTAATTTTGCTAAAATTTGATCTTTTTTTATTGGTGCTTCAACAGGACCATCATATAAAACTTTAATTTTTAATAATTTTTTTTGACCTTTTTTAATTGTTTTGTAAATATTTTCTTTTGTATAAACATCTACTTTATTTTTTTTTCCAAGCCATACATCAACACTAAAAAAAGGATCATCAGCTTGAGATATCTGCACTAAATCAAAATTTGTGAGACCATAAGTAAGTAATTTTGAACTTTCTCTAGATCTTGATTTTTTTGTTTCAAATCCACTTCCTACAGCTATCAATCGTCTACCTTTTCTTTCAAGTGATGATGCTAAGGAATATCTTTCAACAGCCAAATATCCTGTTTTAATTCCATCAGCACCTAAATTTTTATATAAAAGTGGGTTTCTATTACCTTGTGTGATTGGGTCCCCTCCTGTTCTATCCCATGTGAATTCTTTTTCACTAAACCATTTATAATAATCAGGATGTTCTTTAATAAGATAATTTGACATTATCATTATATCTTTAACAGTAGAGTAATTATCTGGATCATTTATTCCTGATGAGTTAGCAAAATTTGTATCAAACATACCAAGTTCCTGAGCTTTTGAAGTCATCATAATGGCAAATTCTTCTTCTGTTCCCGCAATCCCTTCAGCAAGTGCAATGCAAGCATCATTACCTGAAGCTACAATTATTCCTCTTAATAAATTTTCTACTGAAACTTCATCCCCCACCATTACAAACATAGATGAATAACCTGATGTGGATAATCTCCAAGCTTTTTCAGAAATAATAAATTTCTCATCTAATTTTAAATCACCAGATCTTAATAGATCAAAAGCAATAATACTTGTCATGATTTTAGTCATAGAAGCGGGATAAATTGATCGATTAGGTTCTTTTTCGTATAATATTTCACCAGATAGATAATCTTGTAAAATAGCTGTTCGAGCTTTTATATCTATATTTGCATTTATGGGATTAATATTAATTAAAAATAATATTATTATAAGTATAAATCTTTTAAACATTTTTTAATATTTCTAAATTTTCAAAATTAAAAGAGTTCATTTTTTCAAAAGCTTCTTTTAAACTTTTTATATCATTAAAAGGTCCTATTAATACCCTATAATTTGTCAATGATAGTTTAATAATGTTAATATTATTTAATGATGTCTCATCTTTAATCCTATTTGACATTAATTTTGCAGTCTCTTCATAATAAAAATCAGCTACTTTAATTGAATAAGAGAAAACTTTATTTTTTTTGTTCTCTTTTTTTTTAATTGTTTCATTTAGATCATTAATTTGAATTCCATCAACAGGAGCTTTTTCAGCAACAGATCTTTCTTCATCAAATGTTTTACTTTTTTTTGCAACAAAACTTGTGTTATTTGAGATCAATATAATTTCAATATATGGTTCATTTTTATCAAGCTCTAAAGTTTCTACAATTCTAGATGTTACAACTGAATTATAAAAATCTGAAAATTTTACTTTATTAGATTTAACTTCAGCAATTATAGCCTTTCCATTTAATGGATTAGTAATTTTTACCAATGATTTTTTTTTGAGAAATTTATGATAAATATTTAATGATCGATGATCTAATTTTTTTAAATTCTTCAAATCATCGTTATAGATTAATGCAAAGCCTTGATTTTTATATTTATTTGAAGGAGCTATTTCAATTTTTTTATTTGAAACTCTATCACAACTAAAAATAAAAAAACTTATTAGTAAAATTAAGTAAAATTTAAAGTTCATTTTTGATACTATCTTTCAATGTACATACTGCAAGAGCAAATCTTAGCGACCTGTTCCATTTAAGTATAATTTCATAATTATCAAAAACTATATATGCTGGATTTAAAGTTTCTGCACCAGGGACGATATCTTTATCAGGTGTTATAATTGCACTTTTTATCTCTCCATCTAAGGTATCAAGATTTTTACTACTTTTAATATATTTTTTGAAAAAATTAAGTTTTCTTTTATTTTTTAGTTTTTTTGCTGAAACATTTAAATATTTTTTTGATATATCGTCTTTAAGTTCAATTTTATAAAAACAGGGAGCATTTTTTTTCCATCCCATTTTATTCAAATAATTAGCTGCAGATGCATAAGAATCTTTTGGGTTTTTTAAATCAATATAATTATCATTGTTAAAATCAAGAGCATGATTTTTGATAGTAGATGGCATAAATTGAAAAAAACCAAATGCTCCTGCCCACGAACCGTATAAAGTTTTATAATCAATTTGATTTGTATCAATTAATCTTAACAAAATTAAAAGTTCCTGGGTAAAAAACTCTGATCTCCTTTTATCATAACTCAATGTTGCTAAGGAAGACAAAATATCCATCTTACCTACATAAGTACCATAATTAGTTTCAATACCCATTAATGATAAAAGTAGCTCTTTTTCAATATCAAATTTAGTTTCTACTGTTTTAATTAAACTTTTATTTTGAGTATAAAAATTTAATCCTTTTTCAATTTTTTTTTTGGAAGTTCTTTTTGATATATAAGTTTTTGTATCCTCATAGAATTCTGGCTGATACCTATCATATTTAATTACATTAGGTAAAAATTTGGTATTTGTCATAACCAAATCAAATGTTTTTTCAGAAATATTATTATTTAAAGCCCTTTGTTTGAAATTTCTTTTCCATATTTCAAAATCAACATTTTCATCTGCAAATGAATTAGAAATAAAAAAAAATGTTACAAAAAAAAAAATTTTAATTTTTTTCATAAAGATCTTTAATATATATAATTACAGCAATCCAAATAATAATAAAACTTATAAATTTTACTAATGAAAAATCCTCACCATAATAAAAATAACCTAAAATAAACTGCAAACTAGGTGTTATATAAAAAATCATACCTGTTGGACCTAACCCAATAAGTTCAACTCCTCTAACATATAAAAATAAAGGAATCACCGTCATAGGTCCTGCTAATAATAAATAAACACTTAAACCAGGATTCTCTAAATTAAAATCATTTAGACCATTTTTAGATATTAAATAAAAAACAACTAATGCAAATGGAAATATATATAGACTTTCAATTAAAAGACCAATGTCAGTATCTATTAATATTTTTTTTCTTACTAGATTATAAAAAGCCCAACTAAAAGCTACAATGAGACCAACCCAGGGTAATGATTTTAAATTAAAAAATATTAAAACTATAATAGATAGAAATACTAAAAATATAGAAAAAATTCTTTTTTTATTTAGTTCTTCTTTAAAGAAAATATAACCTAATAATACACTTATAATAGGCATTATAAAATATCCAAAACTTGCATCTATAATTCTTTCAGAAGCAACTGCATAAATCCAGATAGACCAATTAATAAAAATTAACAGTCCAGATATAAACAATCCTATTAATTTTTTTTTTATTTTGATTTCTTTAAAAAAGATATTCCATTTAGATAAATAAGTTGTAGTTAAAAATAACATTACAGCTGTCCACAAACATCTATGAACTACAAGTTCCGTATGACCTATAAATGAAACTGACTCAAAATATATAACACCTATAAAACCCCACCAAAAAGATCCTAATGACGTTAATAATAAACCTTTATTAAAATTTGCATTCATAGAAATTTATAGAATTAAGTAATAAATAGATTTATTAGACTATTTTATTGTTGAATTAAATATTTTTAATTATAAAAGCTCTTACAAGGAGAGATGGCTGAGCGGTTGAAAGCACCGGTCTTGAAAACCGGCAAAGGGGCAACTCTTTCCTGGGTTCGAATCCCAGTCTCTCCGCCATTATCATTGATTTAATTTAAAATTTTTAAATAATTTCAAAATGTCTTCATCATCAAATGATAAATTTGAATTCAGATTATTATAAAATTTATATAAATCTTCATCATCGATATCTAAAAACTTTTCCAAATTTAAAAGCTGCGATTCATCTATTTTATTAATATATTTTAAAACAAAAGAATGTAACAACTTATCCATCTCACGCGTACCTCTATATTGAGATCTATATAGAATTCTTTTTTTTAAATTTTCTATATCGGTTTCCATTATTAGATTATAATGAAGATTTATGAATAATAAAAACAATTATAATTATTTATTGTCGGATTTAACCAAATTAAAAGGTGTTGGAAGCAAAACTGCAAGTTTGCTTAAAAGAAAAAAAATTAACACAATATTTGATTTACTTTGGAAACTTCCAAAATCCTACACAGATAGAAGTATTTCATCAAATATTAAAGATTTAAAAATTGGAGATGTGCAAACTGTAAATATAGTTCCATATAAATATAATTTCCCTAGAATAAGAAACTTACCAAATAGGGTTTTATGCAAAGATGAAACAGGTACTTTAGAATGTGTTTTTTTTAATAGCTATGAAGGTTATGTTAGAAAGATATTGCCATTAGGAAAATCTGTAACAATAAGCGGAAAAATTGGTTTTTTTAGAAATAAATATCAAATTACAAATCCTAATTATGTATCTGAAAATTCATCGCTAATTAAAACTAAACATAATCAATATTCATTAACTGAAGGTATTACAGAAAAAGTCTATAATAATATAATTAAACAAATTATTAAAGATCTGCCTAAATTTGATGAATGGCATAACAAAAATATTCTTAAAAATTTTAATTATATATCATGGTATAAATCAATAAATGAACTTCATAAACCTGATAATATAGGTAAATACGATAAAGATTTTTACCAAAGACTTGCTTTTGATGAAATCTTTTCATCTTACTTGGTTCATTCCGAAATTAGAAAAAAAATAAAAAAGATTAAGAAAAAAGGAAAATCATTTAATATAAACAATCAATCAAAATTTATCTCTGAATTAGAATTTGATTTAACAAAAGATCAATTAAGATCGTTAGATACTATCAATAAAGATCTAATTTCAAATCAAAAAATGTTTAGATTATTACAAGGAGATGTGGGTAGTGGTAAAACTATTGTAGCGTTAATTGCAGCTTTAAATGTTGTACACTCAGGATTTCAAGTGGCTGTAATGGCTCCTACAGAAATTCTAGCAAGACAACATTTTTTATTAGCCAAAAAATTGTTTAAAACTTCAATTAAGATTGATTTGTTATCCAGTAAATCAGAATATAAAGATAGAAAAAGAATATTAAAAAATCTGGGCAATAACAAAATAAATATTATTTTTGGAACTCACTCAATTTTTCAAAAAAAGGTTGAATTCAAAAAACTTGGTTTAATTATTATTGATGAACAACATAAATTTGGGGTTAACCAAAGAAAAAAATTATCTGACAAAGGTGGACCAAATTGTGATGTTTTGCTTATGTCAGCAACCCCTATTCCACGGACACTTACAATGACCATTTATGGTGATATGGATCTTTCAATAATAAAAGAAAAACCAAAATTTCGTAAAGAGGTTAAAACTTATACTAAATTAGAGTCTAAAATAGATGATATTATTAAATTTGTAAAAAAAGAAATCAAAAATGGAAATCAAGTTTTTTGGGTATGTCCATTAATAGATGAGTCAAAAAAAATTGATCATTCATCAGCTATTATTAAATTTAAGTTTTTAGAGAAAATTTTTCCAAAAAAAGTTGCTTTACTTCATGGTAAAACAGATCCAATTGAAAAAGATCTTATATTAAATAACTTTTTAAACAAAAAATTTGATATTTTGGTATCTACAACAATTATTGAAGTAGGAATAGATTTTCCAAATGCAAACGTAATAATAATTGAAAATGCAAATAAATTTGGATTATCCCAATTGCATCAACTAAGAGGAAGAGTTGGAAGAGGTAATAAAGAATCTAGCTGTATCTTAATGTTTAAATCCTCATTAACAGAAAATGCAAAAAAACGATTAAGTATTTTAAAAAAATCAAATGATGGTTTCGAAATATCTGAAGAAGATATGAAGTTAAGAGGTTATGGAGATATTTTAGGTTTTAAACAGAGTGGATTAAAAATATTTAAACTTGCTGATCCAGTTTTAAATGAAAATCTATTTCGTTTAGCAGAAAATGAAATTAAACGTATCGAAAAAAATAATGAAGATATTGGTAAATTTAAAACATTAATGAAATTATATGATCAAGCTGATATAATTAACGATATTGTTTAATTTTTCCCCGATGAGGTTCCTGCAGAAACGATGAATTTAGAGGCTTCCTCAAAACTCATATCTAAATAAATAACATCATCAATTGGAAACATTAATAGAAAACCACTTGTTGGATTGGGTGTTGTTGGTACAAATACATTAATTAATTTTTGATTTGTCTTTTTTGCCATCTCACCTGTATTTTCTTTGGTGGCAAAACCAACAGCCCATACACCTTTTCTTGGATATTCAATTAAAACTACACTTTTTTTATCATTATCCTTATTAGAGAAAGTTTCTGTCATCTGTACTATTGCTGAATAAATAGTTCTTAGAAATGGAATTCTTTTAAATAGATCATCAATAAGTTTTAAAATTCTTTTACCTAAAAAAGATAAGGATAAACCACCAACAATGGTAATGAATATAATTGAAATCAAGATTTCTATGCCAGGAATTTCATAAGGTAAATAGCTATTCGGATTAATATTTTCTGGTAAGATTTTAGAAGAAAGACCAATTAAAATTTTACTTAGATATAAAGTAAAACCTATAGGTATTAAAACAACAACCCCTGTAATAAAATAATTTCTTAAAATAAGAGTTAATGATCTTTTTTTTTTCAACTTAGCCATATTTCAATTAAAACTCGAGTATATTACAAATAAAATTGCTATAATAAAAAGAAATAATAATATTTTATTATTTAGATTCATTTCTAAATATATTATCAATGTTGTAGTTAAATGAATAGAAGAAAATTTTTATCATATGTGGGTACTGGCTGTTGTGGATTAATCTTAAATTCATGTGCTACTGCACCAATAACAGACAGAAGACAATTTAAGATTATACCTGAAGCTAAATTAAATGCTCAAGCAGCTCAAATATATGAAAAGGTTAAAAAGAATGAAAAATTAATAACCGATTCTAAATTAGATCAAATTAAAGAAATTGGTAAAAAGATGGAAGATTCGATAAGCGAATATTTCTATAAAGTAAAATTAAATGATCCAACGGCTAACTTTGATTGGGAATATATTTTAATTGATAATAAAAAAGTTAGAAATGCATGGTGTATGCCTGGAGGTAAAATTGCTGTTTACTCAGGAATTTTAGAAGTTACAAAAAATGAAAATGGATTAGCTGCTGTAATGGGACATGAAATTGCGCATGCCGTTGCAAAACATTCAGTTGAAAGAGCAAGTAGAGGTGCTGTTCTTAATGTTAGTACACAAGTTATTGACATATTGTCTGGTGGTAAATTATCTACGGTTAATAGAACCACGGGAATGAATACTGTAGGTTTAATTTCTCAGCTTGGAATAATGAATCCATTTAACCGAAAACAAGAAAGTGAAGCAGATTATCTTGGAATGATTTTTTCCTCTTTATCAGGCTTTAACATAAAAGAAACAGTCAAAATTTGGGAAAGAATGAAAGAATTTAATAAAGGGAAAAAAACTCCTGAATTTATGAGTACACATCCCTCACCTGATAATAGGATAAAAAAGATTAATGAATGGACTAATGAAATTATTTTAAAATATCCACCAATTAATATATCATAAGATATTAATGGTGAGCCGTGATGGACTCGAACCATCGACCCATTCCTTAAAAGGGAATTGCTCTACCAACTGAGCTAACGGCCCAAAATACAACGTATATATAGATTTATTTTGATAATTCAAATAGGAATTTCTGACACAAATAGATTTTTATTTACAACTTATTTATGTATTTATTGTGAAATTCGTCAAAAGTACCATTCTCAATATTCTTTCTAATTTGATCCATCAATTCTTGATAAAAATTAATATTATTGAGAGTTAAAATCATAGATCCTAAAATCTCGTTTGTATTAAAAAGATGATTTAAATAATTCTTAGAATATTTATTCAAATCCAAATTTTTACAATTTTCATCAAGCGGAGTGTTATCATTTTGATATTTTTTATTACGAATATTAATTCTTCCGTTCCATGTAAAAGCAAGACCTGTTCTTCCTGATCTTGTTGGCATTACACAGTCAAACATATCAATACCTCTTTTTACAGCTCCGAGAATATCCGATGGTGTTCCAACACCCATTAAATAGTGAGGTTTATCATGAGGAAGCTCATCCTTAATATCATCCAAAACTGTAAACATTTCTTCTTGTGTCTCACCTACTGCTAAACCACCAATAGCATAACCATCAAAATTTATTGATAGTAACCCCTTCAAAGACTCAACTCTTAAATCTTTAAAAAGACCACCTTGAATAATACCAAATAGAGCTTTATGTGGTTTTTTTCCAAAAGCTTTTTTGGATCTTTCAGCCCAATGTAAAGATAATTTCATAGACTTTTTTATTAAATCGTAATCATTAGTTTTTTTTGGACATTCGTCCATTATCATTACAATATCTGAATTTAAACCTAGCTGTATTTTTATACTTTCTTCAGGACTTAGATAATATTTTTTCCCATCTACATGGGAGTTAAATATTGCACCTTTTTCTCTATCAATCTTATTTAATTTTGAGAGTGACATTACTTGAAAACCACCAGAGTCAGTCAATATAGGTAAGTCACAATTCATAAAACTATGCAATCCACCTGCTTTTTGAATTCTTTCTACTCCTGGTCTAATCATTAAATGGTAAGTATTGCCTAAAATAATTTCAGAACCAGTTTTTTTTATATCATTAATGGTGCAGGCTTTTACTGTAGCTTGTGTGCCTACTGGCATGAATGCAGGTGTATTAATATTTCCTCGATGAGTTTCTATTAAACCCCGTCTTGCAAATTTATCAGTATTTAAAATTTTAAAGGCAAAATCTTTTAATGCCATTTAAACGACTATAGAGATTTAAAACTTATAATTTTATCTGGATCTGAAACAGCGCCGTTATTATTCTCATCTCCTCTTTTAATCTTATCAACAAATTCCATACCAGAAATTACTTTACCAAAAACAGTATATTGTCTGTCTAAAAAAGGAGCTGGTTTAAAACATATGAAGAATTGGCTATTAGCACTATTTGGATCTGATGATCTTGCCATTGATAAAGTTCCTCGATCATGTGGTAAACTATTAAATTCTTGTTCTAAATCTGGTAAGTATGAACCACCCATTCCAGCCATTCTCAAATTAAAATCTTTTGAACTTGAATTTCCAAATTTTACATCACCTGTTTGAGCCATAAATCCATCTATCACACGATGAAAAACTACATTGTCATACTTACCTGCATCAGCTAATTCTTTTATTCTCTTTACATGTTTTGGCGCAACATCATCAAATAATTCAATTTTCACATCGCCATCTTTTAATTTTAAAATCATAATATTCTCCTCCGACATTGTTTGGTTTGTTATTAAAATGAATATAAAAAGAATTTTTAATAAAAATTTATTCATATTTTTCTTTTAATAATTTTATAGTACTTTTAGTAGCAAATTTTTTAATATCACCTTTCAATTTTATTATTTCTTTAACAAATTTTGATGAAATAATTTGATTTTCCACATCAGACATTAAAAATAAAGTTTCGATATTACTATTTAATTTTCTATTCATTCCTGCTAATTGAAATTCATATTCAAAATCCGAAACCGCTCTCAATCCTCTTAAAATAATATTAGATTTATATTTTTTACATAAATCCGTTGTCAGAGTTGTAAAGCTTATAATTGTAATCTTTTTTTTATTTAATTTAAGATCTGAAAATAAAGCTTTTTTAGTAATTTCTATTCTTTCATCTGAATTAAAAAGGTAATCTTTATTATCAACGTCAGAAACTGCTACAACAATTTTGTCAAATAATTTTAAACCTTTTTTAATTACATCTATATGACCAAATGTTATTGGATCGAACGTTCCTGGATAAATAGCTACTTTTTTCATTAAACTAAATTATCATTAATTTTGTCAGCAGAAACAACTTTTTCTTCACCTGATAATTTAATAATTCTAACACCTTGAGTATTTCTTCCAGCAGTCCTAATTTCTTTAACCGCAACTCTTATTACTCTACCTTTATTTGTTGAAATTAAAATTTCATCACCATCAAAAACGGGAAAGGATGATGAAATATTACCATTTCTTGGTGAGTTGATAATTCCAATAATTCCCTTACCACCACGATTTGTAACTCTATAATCAGTATGGGGTGTTTTTTTTCCAAATCCATTTTCTGTAATTGAAAGTATGAACTTTTCTTTGGCTTTTAGTTCTGATTTTTGATCTTTATCTTTTTTTCCTTTTTTAATTTCTTTGTCATTATCTATAATAGAAAGAGATACAATTTGATCATTAGGAGCCAAAACAATACCTTTTATACCTTTTGAGGATCTACCTTTAAAAACTCTTAATTTTTTTGACTCGAATCTTATACATTTACCAAACTTAGTACTCAAAATTATATCTTGATCTTCTTTGCAGATCTTAACACCTACAATTTTATCATTAGTGTCTAATTTCATTGCGATTTTTCCAGCAGCATTAATTGATGAAAAATCTTCAAGACTATTTTTTCTCACCTTTCCTTGAGAGGTAGCAAAAACAATCTGATAATCTTTTAATTCTGACTGACTATCTGGGAAAGGCATAATTGAGCTTATTGATTGGTGATTTTTTAAAGGCAGAATATTAAATAAAGATTTACCTTTAGAGGCTGCAGAACCTACAGGAATTTTCCAGGCTTTAATTCTATAAACGAGACCCTCAGTAGAAAAGAAAAGAACTGATGTGTGTGTGTTTACTGATAGTGTTTGTACAACAGAGTCTTCATTTCGTGTTGTGATACCTGTTTTGCCTTTTCCACCTCTTTTTTGTTGTTTAACATTATTCAATGAACCTCTTTTTATATAACCTTGTAAAGTAACAGTAATAATAACAGACTCTTTTTGTATAGTTTCTTCGATATCATAATTTAATACCGCATCAATTATATCTGTTCTTCTTTTAACTGAAAATTTCTCTTTGATGCTTGATAATTCTTGACTAATTACTTTTAATAATTCTTTTTTAGATGAAATAATTTTTTTATATTTTGTTATTAAATCAGCAAGCTTTTTTATTTCAACTTCAATTTCGTTAATACCAAGAGCAGTTAATTTTTGTAATCTTAATTCTAAAATCGCATCAACTTGGTTGTCTGAAAGATTATAAAGACCTTTATATTTCTTATTTTCAACTAGCGAGATTAACTTTTGAGATTTATTAATTTTCCATTTAGTTTTTAATATAGATTTTTTTGCATCTTCAGGTGTTTTTGATGAACGAATAATTTTAATTATCTTATCTAAATTTTCAACGGAAACGGATAAACCAATTAATATATTAGCTCTATCTTCAGCTTTTTTTAGATCAAACTTAGTTTTCTTTATTACAACATCTTCTCTAAATGATAAAAAGTTTGTTAAAAAATCTTTAAGATTACATGTTTCTGGTTTTCCATCTACAATAGCTAATGTATTAAAACCAAATGAACTCTCTATTTGTGTATTTTTATACAGCTGTCTTTTGACTGTTTCAGGCTCAACGCCACTTCGTAAATCTATTGATACTCTTATACCTTCTCTATTAGACTCATCTCTGATATCTCTAATACCTTCAATTTTTTTTTCTCTTACTAATTGTGCTATTCTTTCATTTAAAACTGATTTATTAACTTGATAAGGTATTGATGTTATCACCAATCTTTCTCTTCCATTTTTAGCTTGTTCAATTGATATTTGACCTCGTACTTTGAATGAACCTCTTCCCTTAAAATAACCTTGTTTGATCATATCTTTTCCTATTATTACACCTCCAGTAGGAAAGTCTGGTCCAGGTATATGTTTCATCAATTGTTTGATTGTAATATCTTTATTTTCAATTAATGCTAAAGTTCCATCAATTATTTCACCTAAATTATGAGGTGGAATACTAGTTGCCATTCCAACTGCAATTCCTCCTGCACCATTAACTAAAAGATTTGGATATTGAGATGGTAATACTGTTGGTTCTTTTTCTGTTTCATCATAATTACTTTTAAATTCAACAGTTTTCTTTTCGATATCATCTATAAGATATTGTGAAACTTTAGATAATCTTGTTTCAGTATATCTCATCGCAGCTGCAGGATCTCCATCAATTGAACCGAAGTTTCCTTGTCCCTCAACTAAAGGTAAGCTCATAGAAAAATCCTGAACCATTCGAACTAATGCATCATAAACCGATTGATCTCCATGAGGATGATATTTACCAATAACATCCCCTACTATTCTTGCTGATTTTCTAAATTGTTTAGACCAATCATAACCACCTTTGTACATTGCATACAATATTCTCCGATGTACAGGTTTTAAACCATCCCTAATATCTGGGAGTGCTCTACTTACAATAACACTCATTGCATAAGAAAGATAAGATGAACTCATCTCATCATGCATAGATATAAGTTTTATGTTCTTTTCTTTAATCTCTTCAGTTTTTTGCATAAGGATTAAAATGGAATTTCATCATCCATGTCATTAGAAATTTGTGACATGTCATCATTATTAGAAGATTTAGTATTATCACTTGAAATACCACCACCTGAATTACTACCCCCTAGCATCGTTAAGGAAGAATTGTAACCTTGAATAACTACTTCAGTTGAATATTTGTCTTGTCCTGATTGTTCATCTTTCCATTTTCGGGTTGTAAGTTGTCCTTCAACATAAATTTGAGCACCCTTTTTTAAATATTGTTGTACAACATTTACTAACCCCTCGTTAAATACAACTATACGGTGCCATTCCGTTTTTTCTTTTTTTTCTCCTGTATTCTTGTCTTTCCAGGATTGGCTTGTAGCAAGACTTAATCTAGCAACACTTTTGCCATTTACCATTTGTTTAATTTCAGGGTCTGCGCCTAAACGACCAATTAAAAGTACTTTATTTAAACTTCCAGCCATAATATTTTAATAATTGTTAAATTTGTTAATTAGAATTATATCACACTTTACTCTGAATATTAATTTTATTAAGTCAAAGCAACAAAAATTATGATTAAAAAGATAGTTATTAAGGGAGCAAAAGAACACAACTTGAAGAATATTTCTTTAGAAATTCCTAAGGACAAATTTGTGGTCATAACAGGGCTTTCTGGATCTGGAAAATCATCATTAGCTTTTGATACTGTCTATGCAGAAGGACAAAGAAGATATGTTGAAAGTTTATCAGCTTATGCAAGACAATTTTTAGATAAGATGAAAAAACCAAATGTTGATTTAATTGAGGGTTTAAGTCCAGCTATATCCATTGAACAAAAAAATACTTCCAAAAATCCAAGATCTACCGTTGCTACAGTTACAGAAATTTATGATTACATGAGAGTTTTATATGCAAGAGCTGGAATACCTTATTCACCATTTACAGGTAAACCTATTACATCTCAAACAGTTACTCAAATAGTTGATAAAATTAAACAACTCCCTAAAAAAGCAACTATATATATTTATGCTCCAGTAGTGAGAGGTCGTAAGGGAGAATATAAAAAAGATATTTTAGGTTATAAAAAAAGAGGTTTTAGAAAAATTAAAATTGATGATGTGTTATATGATATTGATAAAATTCCTGAATTAAATAAAAAAATCAAACACGATATTTCAATTCTAGTTGATAGAATTATTATTAATTCTTCTTTAGGGAATAGATTAGCAGAGAGTATTGAAACTTCAGTTAATTTAGCAAATGGCTTAATTTTTGTTGAATATGAGGATGAAACTTTACCTAAAAAATACAGGAAATTAGAAAAATTAATTTTTTCAACAAAATTTGCATGTCCTGAAAGTGGTTTTACAATTGAAGAAATTGAACCAAGATTATTCTCTTTTAATAGCCCATTTGGAGCATGTGAAGAATGTGAGGGTATAGGTATAAAATTAAACGTAGATCCAAACTTAGTTATTCCAAATGAAAAAAAGAGTATAGCAGATGGCGCTATTGAACCATGGGCTAAAACAACAACTCTTTATTATGCTCAAACTTTATCTTCTCTATCTAAGCATTATGGTTTTTCATTAGATGAAAAATGGTCAAAACTCTCAAAAAAAATAAAAGATATCATTTTGTATGGATCTGATGATGAGGAGATAAAATTTACTTATGATGATGGTTATGAAAAATACTCACATAAAAAAACGTTTGAAGGAGTAATCAATAATCTTGAAAGAAGATATCTTGAAACCGATAGTGATTGGAAAAGAGAAGAAATATCTCAATATCAATCAGATACAAAATGTGAAAGATGTAATGGGCATAGATTAAAAGATGAAGCTCTATGTGTTAAGATTGATGGTTTACATATAAGCGAAGTCACAGAAAAATCTATTTTAGATGCTGCAAATTGGTTTGAAAATTTAAAAAATAATTTAGATAAAAGACAACTCAAAATTGCTGAACATATATTAAAAGAAATAAATGAAAGACTAAATTTTTTATTAAACGTTGGTTTGGATTATCTAACCTTATCTAGAGAATCTGGAACTCTTTCTGGAGGAGAATCGCAAAGAATTAGATTGGCGTCACAAATAGGTTCTGGTTTAACAGGTGTTTTATATGTTTTGGATGAGCCTTCTATTGGATTGCATCAAAAAGATAATGTTAAGTTAATTAATGCATTAAAAAGATTAAGAGATTTAGGGAATACAGTGATTGTAGTTGAGCACGACACTGAAACAATGGAAAATGCTGATCATATTATAGACCTTGGGCCAGAAGCAGGTAATAAGGGAGGAGAAGTGATTGCTCAAGGCACTTCTAAAGAAATTAGTTTAAATAAAGATAGTATAACTGGTAAATATCTTTCAAATAAATTAAAAATTGAAATTCCAAAAAAGAGAAGATTAGCCAAAAATGGTAGATTTTTAGAAATATCCGGTGCTACAGGTAATAATTTAAATAATGTAAATCTAAAAATACCATTAGGAAGTTTAACTTGTGTTACAGGAGTATCAGGAAGTGGTAAATCAACTCTAATTTTACAAACTTTGTATAATGCTTTAAATCTTACTTTAAATAACAACAAGTCTAGAAAAATTCCAAAGCCATTCAAAAATTTTAAAGGTATAGAATTAATTGATAAGGTTATTGATATAGATCAATCTCCAATTGGAAGAACACCGAGATCAAATCCGGCTACTTATACAGGTGCTTTTGGTCCAATACGTGATTGGTTTACAGCATTACCAGAATCAAAATCAAGAGGATATAAACCTGGAAGATTTTCTTTTAATGTTAAGGGTGGAAGATGTGAAGCTTGTGAAGGTGATGGTGTAATAACTTATGAGATGCATTTTCTTCCTGACGTTTATATTCAGTGTGATGAATGTAAAGGTACAAGATATAATCGTGAAACTTTAGAAATAAAATTTAAAGACAAAAGCATTGCTGATGTGCTAAATATGACAGTTGATGAAGGTTGTGAATATTTTGAAAATATCTCAAATATTAAATCTAAGTTATTAACTCTTAAAAAAGTAGGACTGGGATACATAAAGATCGGTCAACAAGCTACCACACTTTCTGGTGGTGAGGCTCAAAGAATCAAATTAGCTAAAGAATTGTCAAAAAGATCTACTGGTAGAACGATGTATATATTAGATGAACCTACTACTGGACTACACCAACATGATATTAAAAAATTGTTAGAAATTCTGCATACTTTTGTTGCTTTAGGGAATACTGTCGTTGTAATCGAGCACAATTTAGATGTCATAAAAACAGCAGATTATATAGTTGATATGGGTCCTGAGGGTGGAATAAAGGGTGGAAAAATCATAGCTGAGGGGAAACCTGAGGAAATAAGCAGAATGGACAAAAGTTACACAGGTAAATTTTTAAAGCCACTTTTGAATTAAAAATTTTTAAAATTAAAGAAAATTAGTATATATTTTTAAAATGAGTAATTTTTTATCATCTTTATCAAAAACAATACATGCATCTTTAGCATTGGCTATAATTTTATTTCTAGGATTATTTTATCAAAATGATGGGTTTGCTTTTGATAGAATTTTTTGGAGTACCACAACAAGGTATGTACATGTTATTGTTGGAATAATGTGGATTGGTTTACTTTGGTATTTTAATTTTGTTCAAATTCCAAATATGCCTAAAATTCCAGATGAACAAAAGCCTGCTATAGGAAAAGTTATAGCACCAGCGGCATTATTTTATTTTAGATGGGGTGCTGCTCTAACGATTTTTTCAGGATTAATTTTAGCTTCTTTAAATGGATATTTGCATGATGCTATGACTCTAAGTATAGGTAGTGGCGTACCAAAACATACAGCTATTGGTATAGGGATGTGGCTAGGAGTTATTATGGCTTTTAATGTTTGGTTTGTAATATGGCCGAACCAAAAAAGAGCTTTAGGTATGGTAGAATGTGATCCTGAAACTAAAGCTAAATCAGCTAAAATTGCTATGCTTTTTTCAAGAACAAACACATTGCTGTCGTTACCAATGTTATTGGCAATGGTTGTTTCTCAAAATTTATACTAATTTTTGTCGTCCTCTTTCAGAATTGTCTTTTGAGATACGTTCAATCTAACAAGAACTGTATTAGCAATGTATATTGAAGAATAAGTTCCAAAAATTACACCAAAAATCATAGCAAGTGAAAAACCTTTTAAAATTTCACCACCAAAGAAAAAAATTGACAATAAAGCTAATAAAGTTGTTATAGAAGTTATCAAAGTTCTTGATAATGTTTCATTAATTGAAATGTTTGTTAATTCAAAAATTTTAATATCAGAATATTTTCTTAAATTCTCTCTAACTCTATCAAAAATAACAACCGTATCATTCATTGAATAACCTACGATTGTTAATACTGCTGCAATAATAGATAAATTTATTTCTAAACTTAATAAAGAGAACAGTCCTAAAGTCACAATAACATCATGAAATAATGCAAAAATAGCACCTAAACTAAATTGCCATTCAAATCTGATCCAAATGTAGATAAGCATTAATAATAATGCTACTGAAATAGCTATTACACCAGATTTTAATAATTCTGAACTAACTTTTGGACCTACATTTTCCACCCTTCTAAAATTAAAATTATTCCCAAATGATTTATCAAGATTTACTTTTATTTCTTCAATTATATTTTTATTACTATTATTCTCAAATTTTATTAAA
The DNA here is from genome assembly GCA_902627735.1 of uncultured Pelagibacteraceae bacterium. Classification (GTDB taxonomy): domain Bacteria; phylum Pseudomonadota; class Alphaproteobacteria; order Pelagibacterales; family Pelagibacteraceae; genus Pelagibacter. Next base: position 28,904 of record CACOKI010000004.1, on the reverse strand, counting down.
AAATCTTTTTCATTTCCAAAATTTTTTACCGATACATCGCCAAGATCCATTTGATTAAGATTATCTCTAAGCGATGCAACATTTATTTTGTCATCACTTGATCTAAGTTCTATTAATGTCCCTCCCTTAAAATCAATTCCAAAATTTAGTCCTTTAAAAACTAAAAAAAATAAAGAAGTTACAACAAGTAATACAGATAAAATATTGAATTGATTGTAATATTTATTGAATGCTATCATTTAGATAAGTCTTTCTTTTTCTTTATTTTTAAACACATATAATACGGTTAATAACCTGGCTATAAAATATACAGAAAAAAGAGTTGTAAAAATTCCAGTTGCTAAAGTTAAAGAAAACCCTTTAATTGGCCCTGATCCCATGAAAAATAGAATTATTGCAGCCAACAAAGTTGTTATATTTGCATCGAGTATAGCTGTTTTTGATTTAGTGTAACCACTATCAAATGCAATTAAATTATTTTTTTCATTTTTTAATTCTTCTTTAATTCTCTCAAAAATTAAAACATTTGCATCTACTGCCATTCCTACCGTTAAAATTATTCCAGCTATTCCAGGTAATGTTAAAGTTGCCTCAAAAAGTGTCAAAATTCCAACTAATAGAAATAAATTTATAATTAAGGCCACATTAGTTATTAAGCCAAATATTTTATACTTTACTAAAATAAATAAAATCACCAGAATGAAACCTATAATTAAAGCAATTACTCCAGCTTCTATTGAGTCTTGACCTAAATCAGGTCCAACTGTTCTTTCTTCAATTATATTCAATGGAGCTGGGAGTGCTCCTGATCTTAACAATAAAGCAAGATCAGTTGCAGATTGAAAAGTAAAGCCTCCACTTATTTGTCCAGATCCACTTGCTATAGTATCTCTAATTACTGGTGCACTTATAATTTTACCATCCAAAACTATTGCTAATTGTTTTCCTATACCTGTAGATGTTGCCTTACCAAATCTTTTAGCTCCAACCCTATCTAAAGTAAAAGAGACAACGGTTTCATTTGTTTCATTATCCATTCTTGGTTGAGCATCAAGAAGATTTTCACCACTCATTATTATTCTTTTACTGACCATAGATTCTTCATCACTATCTTCATGTTCTAATTTTTCAGTACCAAAAGAGTCGTTTTCATTATTTGTTACAAATCTGAAAGTAAGATTAGCTGTTTTTCCAAGTAATGATTTAATTCTCATAGGATCATCTAATCCTGGAAGTTCAACTAAAATTCTATCATTTCCTCTCTTAAGAATGTTTGGTTCATTTGTACCTATTTCATCAATTCTTCTTCGGACAATTTCTAATGCTTGATCCTGTGAGGAAGTTTTAATTTCAACAATACCTTGACGAGAATAGTTTACGGTAAAATAATTTCCTTCGTCTAATATGTCTAGTTGATGAGATTTAAATCTTTGATAGTACGGATTAAAATCACTTTCTTTTGAATTAAAATCATCTAAAACTATTTGTTTGAACTTTTGATCAACAGAAAATGACAGTTTCTGATCAGAAAGTTTTAGATCTTTTATTCTAATATCTTTTTTTTTAAAATGATTTCTTATTGTAACAGTTAAATTTTGAAGTTTTTGTTCAATTACAGGGTCATTATCGATTTCTAATAAAAGATATGATCCACCTTGTAAATCTAATCCAAGATTTATCTTTTTATTTAGGAAATTATTCTCAAAATTAAAAAAGTTAGAAAATGAAATAAAAATAAAAAATATAGAAACTATCGTGACAGAAATTAATCTTAATTTTGAAAAATAAAGCACTTTATTTTCTATGAAAATTATTTCTTAACTTCTTGAGAATTCATTAGGCTTTGAACACCTGTGCCTCTAATAACTTCAACTGTAACGTTATCAGCTATTTCAACTTCAATTTTGTCATTATCAACAACTCTTGTAATTGTTCCAGTTATACCGCCTGAAGTTACAATTTTGTCTCCCTTTTTCAAACTTTCGACCATAGCTTTATGTTCTTTTACTTTTTTTTGTTGTGGCCTTATCAAGAAAAAATAGAAAATAACAAATATTAATATTAGTGGTATAAATTGACCTATTCCTGAACTTTCCATAAAACTCCTTAATTAATGATGAATATTTATACCATCTATAAGATTAAAACAACTTTAATTGAGAGTGATTTTTTCTAAATTATTCATATAAGGTCTTAAAACTTTTGGAATATTAATTGAACCATCTTTTTCTTGATAATTTTCTAAAATAGCAATCAGTGTCCTTCCGATAGCCAAACCACTTCCATTTAAAGTTCCAACGAATAATGTTTCTTTGTTTTCATCTTTATATCTTGATTTCATTCTGACACCCTGAAATGTTGAACATGAGGAGCAAGAAGAAATTTCTCTATACCTATTTTCTGATGGTAGCCATACCTCTATATCATAAGTTTTTTCTGCACTAAAACCCATATCGCCACTACATAATATCATTTTTCTATAAGGTAATTCTAAAAGATCTAAAATATCTGTTGCACAATTTGTCATTCTCTCTAACTCTTCTAAACATTTTGTATTTTCCACAATACTAACTAACTCTACTTTGTAAAATTGATGCTGTCTGATCATTCCTTTAGTATCTTTACCATAACTACCTGCTTCTTTTCTAAAACATGGAGTAGATGCAACAAACCTTAATGGAAGGGTCTTTTTATCAACAATCTTATCTTTTACCATATTTGTTAATATAACTTCGGCTGTAGGAATTAAAAACTTTCTATCACTTCCCTTTTCAAGTTTAATTTCAAATTGATCATTTTCAAATTTAGGTAATTGACCCGTACCAAACATTGTATTATCAGAAGCAAATAATGGAGGGGATATTTCTTCATATCCGTTTTTAGTAATATGAGTATCTAACATAAAATTAGATAATGCTCTTTCCAATAAAGCTAATTTATTTTTTACAAATACAAACCGACTACCAGTAGTTTTGGTAGCAAGATCAAAATCTAACATTTTTAATTTTTCTCCTAATTCATAATGGGACAAGGGTTTAAAATCAAATTCGGGTATTTTGCCTGATTTTGAAACTTCAACATTGTCGTTTTCATCCTTTCCAACAGGTACATCAGAATGAGGAATATTTGGTATCTTAGATAAAATTTTTTCTAACTTATCTTTTATTGTATTTTGTTCTTCAGTTATTTTATCAATAGATAAAGAAATTTGTTTAGATTTTTCAAATAACGATTTATCTTTTGATTTTGATATATCTTTTTTTTCTTTTTCTAAATTTTCTTTTTTTTGAATGAGTTCTCTATTATTTTTATCTAAATTTGCGAGTTCATCAAAATCAATATCAATAAATCTTTTTTGAAGTGCCTTTTTAAAATTTTCATAATTTTTTCGAATTTCTTTTAAATTATGCATCTGAATCTTTTAATTTTTTATTTTCAATAAATTTTACTGAAAATATAGATAATTCATATAGAATAAGTAAAGGAATTGCTAAACCTATTTGAGTAATGGGATCTGGTGGTGTTAACAATGCAGCAGCTGCAAAAATTATAACTATAACATATTTTCTTCTATTTTTTAAAAATTCAGAATCAACTACACCAACTCTTGCCAATAAACTTAAGACAACAGGAAGTTGAAAACTTATTCCAAAAGCAAATATCAGTTTCATTACTAATGAGAGATATTCGTTAACTTTTGCTTCTAATTGGATTGGTAAATTTGTAGAAATTCCAGTGCTTTCAAAAGATAAAAAAAACTTTATTGCCAATGGCATAACCAAATAATAAACCAACATTCCTCCTAAAAAAAATAATATTGGTGTTAGTATTAGATAAGGTAAAATTGCAACTTTTTCATGTTTATAAAGACCTGGTGCTATAAACTTCCAAATTTGCATTAATATAAATGGACAAGTTACAAAAAAAGCAGTGAAAAAAGATACTTTTAAATATGTCAAAAATGTTTCTTGTAGTGCTGTAAAAATTAATCTTCTATTATTTTCATCATCCTTTACAGCTTTAGCATATGGTTCAACTAAAAAACCATAAATATGTTCTGCAAAAAAATAACATCCAACAAAAAAAAGTATGAGAAATATAAAACTATGAATTAATCTTTTTCTTAATTCAGCTAAATGGCTTACAAAACCAGTATCTTTATCATCATTTTTCATTATCTTTATTTTTAGGATCTTTTTTTTCTTTTATTTCTGTTTCCTCTATATCTAGATTAGAAACCTCATTTTGAATATTGCTAACGTATCTTTTTGCAGTTCCAATCCAAGAACCAATCTTTTTTAACATAATTGGAAAATCTTTAGGTCCCAAAACAACTATTGCAATTGCAACTACAATTAAAATCTCAAACCAACCAATAGTAGGCATGTGATTTATTCTTTATCGTTAGGATTATTTGTATCTTTATTATTTTCGGAAATATTTTTAGGTTCATTGTCATCAGTAACATCTGATGCCATACCTTTTTTAAAACTTTTAATTCCTTTGGCAACATCACCCATTAGACTAGATATTTTGCCCCTGCCAAATAATAATACCACAAGTATAACAACTATTGCTATTTGCCAAATTCCAATGCTCATATGTTTCTTATAACCTTTTTATGTAATAATGAAAAGTGACTTTTTAGTAGTTTAGATAGTCTGACGTATTATTTATTTTTCTTCTTTATCTAGAGTGCTACCTAACATTTCATCAATATTTGAATAAATATCCTCTTTTTTATCGTCTTGTTTTTCTTTATAAAATTTACCAGTTCCAAAAATAGCATTATCTATATTTGTACTATCTATTAGTCCAGCTGCACCCAGTTCATCAACTGTAGGTAAATCTGATAATTTTTGCAAATTAAAGTGACTTAAAAAATCATCAGTAGTTACATATTGAATTGGTTTTCCAGGAACATCTTTTCGACCACCAGGTTTTACCCAATTGAGTTCCATTAATATTTCAAGTGTATTTGTTCCAAACGCAACACCTCTTATTTCTTCTATTTCAGCTCTAGTAACAGGTTGGTGGTAAACTATAATAGCTAATGTTTCTATTGCTGCTTTTGACAATTTTTTTTCAACAGTTTTTTCTTGTGACATTAAACTCGATAAATTAGGTGATGTCCTAAAAGACCATTTATTTTTGATACAAACTAGATTTATTCCTCTTTGTGAATATTCATTTTGTAATTTTTCTAAAGATTTTTCTATATTTGTTTTTTTTGAAACTTTGTTGGAAATAGTTTCAATATCTAGAGGTTCAGCTGCAGCAAAAATAATTCCTTCAATTTCTTTTTCTATCTGAGTCAATTTAGACGGAAAAGTAATAATATTATTCTTGTTCTTTATTTTTTTTTTAATCATTTATTTTCTTTAATATAAATATCCTCAAAAAGATCTTTTTGTTTAATACTTAGATTACCTTCTTTAACAAGTTCTAGTGAACCTGCAAATATTCCTGCTTTACCAGTTCTTTTAAATTTTTTTCCTTCTTTAAAATTGGCTGGTATTAATTCATCTAATTTTTTCCAATCAAAAAGTTTTCCAAAAAAATCTTTAATTGTTTTTATTCCTTCTTCTGTAGTAAAGACTGGTAATCTTGGAATATTAATTCTTTGAAAATCTTTTGTCATAAGTATTGTTGAGTATGCTTTAAGTAATTCAAATAAATTTACTTTTAATTCACTATTATAAATTTGACGAGTTCCTAACTTTGTCCCTCTGGTTCTAATTTCTCTTCCAAGTCTTTTTCTTTTTAACATCTGTTCAGATAATAAACGAATTAATTCTAATTTTTTAAGTTGAAGCTTCAATCTTTCAGCTACTTCTTGTACTTTAAATTCTTCTTCAGGAGTTCCAGGTAATAATAATTTTGATTTTAAATATGCTAACCAAGTAGCCATTAAAAGATACTCAGATGCTATTTCTAAATTAAGCTTTTTTTCTTTTGTGATAAACTCATGAAATTGATCTGCTAGTTTTGTAATAGATATCTTTTCTAAATCAACTTTTTGAGCTTTAGCCAAATCCAACAGAACATCCAAAGGACCTTTGTAATTATCTACATCTACTTTGAATAAAGATGAATCATTTGCAATCATTAACTGATATTAACTTAAAATTTCATAAAATTGTGATGTTTTTTTAAAAATAAATTTATCAATAAGTGGTGAATTTTTTCCAACTATTTCCATTTCATTAAAGTTTCCGTTGCAATGTAAAACGATATTACAACCTGCTTTAAACGTTTTAATTGTATTTTTTTCTAAACTGCCCTTAAGACTTTTCATGGATAAATCATCAGAAATTAAGATATTTTTAAAACCTATTTTTTGTCTTATCAATTTAATTAATTTTTTGGATTGGGTAACTGTATTTTGATTATCAATTTTATTAAAAATAATATGTGCTGTCATTGCAAAAAAAGTTTTTTTATTTTTAAATGGTATAAAATCTTTTTTAATTAAATAGCTTAAATTTTTGTTAACTATGGGCGTAAAATTATGACTATCTACTTTTGCAAGACCATGACCTGGAATATGCTTAATAACTGTACCAATGCCATTTTTTTTGAAATTATTAATACAAAGGTCACCAATTTTAGAAACTATTTTAGGATCTTTTGAAAAGGATCTGTCACCGATTATATTTGAGGCTCCTTTAACTCTTAAATCCAAAACTGGAGATGTGTTGATGTTTACTCCCATTGATTTTAAAAGATAAGATGTTTTGTCGATGAATAAACTGTATATGAAATTAAATTCTCTAAAATTTTTTATGAATTTTTCACCAAAAAATTCTGAAGTCAAATTATTAAATGATATAATATTCTTTAATCTATTTACTCTACCACCTTCTTGATCAATTAATATTGGATATTTTTTATCTTTAAATATCTTCCTAATAGATGAAGTAAGTTTGTATGTTTGACCAATATCTTTAATATTTCGTGTAAATAAAATTATACCCCAAGGTTTGTACTTTTTTAAAAAAGATATTTCTTTATTAGAAAGTTTAGTTGATTTAATACCAACGATAAATGCCCTACGATTAATCATTAACCTCGATCAATTTCCAGAAATTAAATTTTTTCTTCTTTTTTTGATTTGTATCTTCAACATATTCTAAAATATCTTTTGTATTATCCTCTAAGACAGGTAATTTTTCAGAATACTTATTAATTTTCTCGTCAATATTATTATTAGATCTAAAAAAATTCTTTTTATTAATATCAGAAACGTAATATTTTACAGTAAAAAATACAAAGAAACTGATGATAAAGATATATATAAAATATTTTACTTCTTTTAACATTACATTTTTTCTGGTGTAGAAACACCAACAATATCCATACCAGATTTAACAACATTTGAAATTGCTTTAAGAAAAATTAATTTTTGATTATCAATTTTTTTTTCATTGTTGATAAATCTTTTTTCTGGATTATCTTTACCTAAATTCCAGTATGAATGAAATAAAGAAGCTAATTCATACAAATAAACAGGTATTCTATGAGGTTCAAGTTTGTTAATAGATGTATCTATACATTTAGGCCATTCAGATATTTTTTTTAAAATATTAATTTCATCGTTTGAATATTCAAAATTATAATCTTTAATTTCAATATTAGATGTAAAATCAATATTTAGGTTTCTAAAAATTGAAGAAATTCTAGCATAGCAATATTGAACGTAATATAATGGATTATCTTTAGATTTTTCAATCACACTATCAAAATCGAAATCTAACTCTGCATCACTACTTCTGTTCAACATTATAAATCTTGTTGCATCTTTACCAACTTCATTAATTAAGTCATCAACAGTTATGTAATCACCTTTTCTTTTAGACATTTTAAAAGGCTTCTTATCTTTAATTAATTTAACTAATTGACTTACTTTGCAAATAAGTTTTACTTTAGAGCTTGATAAAGCCTCAACAGATGATGAAATTCTTTTTATATATCCTGCATGATCTGCTCCTAAAATATTAATCAAATAATCAAATTTTCTATCTAATTTATTTTTATGATATGCAACATCACTTGCAAAGTATGTCCAGGCTCCATCTGATTTTTGTAATGCTCTATCCTTATCATCACCAAAATCAGTTGATTTAAAAAGTAATTGTTCTCTTTCAACCCAATTATCATTGTCTTCACCAGCTGGTGCTTTAATTTTGCCCTTATATACAAAATTTTTTTTTTGAAGATAATCTATTACCTTTTGAACTTCTTGATTTGAGACAAGTTTTTTTTCACTTACAAAATTATCATGAATAATACCAAGACTATTAAGATTCATTTTTATTAATTTTAGTGCTTCCTCAGTAGATAAAACTGTTAATTCATTTGAAATTTTTTCAAAATTTTCAAAATCCATATTTTTGTTGGAATTAATAATATTATTTGCAAAATTGATTAGATAATCACCTGGATATAAATCTTCATTATCTTTTGGAAATGGTTCATTAAACTTTATTTCTCTCACTCTAAGATAAACTGATTTAGTAAAATTTATAATTTGATTACCATAATCATTAACATAATATTCTTTAGTAACTTTATGTTTATTAAAAGATAAAAGTTTTGCTATAACATCTCCTAAAATTGCACCTCTACAATGGCCGACATGTAATGGACCTGTAGGATTGGCAGATACGAATTCAATAAGATAATTATTCTTTTTTTCATTGGTATTAATTCCATATGTTTTTGAATTTTTAATTATTTCTTTAATAAAATTTGTCCAAAAAATTGGTTTAAATTTGATGTTTATAAATCCAGGTTTTATTACATCTATTTGTTTTATCAAATCATCATCTTTTTTTAATAAAGGGACAAATGTTTCAGCTAATTCAATTGGGGATTTCTTATTTATTTTTGATAAAACCATTGCAACATTGGTTGAAATATCACAATTAAATTTTGGAGGAGGAATTTCAGCAGTAATTCCCTCTAGTTCATTTGGTAATTCAATCATCCCTTTTTGAGATAAATCTAAAAGGATCTTTTTTATCCTGATTAAATATTGATCAAATATATTCATTTAATATTGTTATAAAGGTTAATCGCATATCTATCGGTCATACCTGAAATAAAATCAGATATTGCTCTATACTTATCTTTATTTAAATCTTCTTTTGAAATAAATTTTTTTGGATTTAGTTCTATCTTTTTAAATAGTTTTTTTATAATTAGCTTCCCTCTATTATTTTTCGTTAATACATTTTTATTATTATACATTCTTGATTTTAAAAAATATTTTATTTCTTTTTCTGAGTCTTTAATTTTATCAGAAAAATTTACTATAAGATAATTAGTTTTAATTATATCTTTTAGAGTCTTAATTTTATATTTCTTTAGATTTTTCATTGTATTTATTATCAAATCTTTAATCATTAAATCAATTGAATCTCTTATAATCTGATAAATAACTATTTTATAATTTGTCTTATTAATTTTTTTTTTATATTTTTTGTAAATATCTCTAAAGAAAGATATTTCAATTAACTCTTCTAATCTAAATAAATTTGCATTTATTCCGTCTTGAATATCGTGATTGTTATAGGCTATATCATCAGAAATTGCTGAAATTTGAGCTTCTAAAAAAGGATAAGTTTCAAATTTAATTTTTTTATTAAATCTTTTAATACCAATTAGATTGTCTAACAAATATAAATCACTCATTGGACCGTTATGTTTTAATAAACCTTCTAATGTTTCTATAGAAAGATTTAATCCTTTAAACTTTAGATATTTATTCTCTAAAAACATTACAATTCTTAAGGTTTGCAAATTATGATCAAATCCACCATATTTATTCATACACTCATTTAAGGCGTCTTCACCAGCATGACCAAATGGAGTATGACCCAAATCATGAGCAAGGCTTAAGGTTTCTGCTAAATCCTCATTTAAATTTAAATATCTAGAAATAGATCTTGCTATTTGAGCTACTTCCATTGAATGAGTAATTCTTGTTCTATAGTGATCTCCTTCGGTGTTAACAAAAACTTGTGTCTTATGTTTCAATCTTCTAAACGAGGCACTATGGACTATACGATCTCTATCTCTCTGAAAAGGAGATCTATATTTTGATTGAGATTCTTTGAAAATTCTTCCTTTGCTTTTAAATAAACCTAAGTTTGACTGTTTTTTCATTCTTTAAATTAAAATATTAAGTATTATATTACTAATACCAGTGATCGATTATGATTAAAGAAATTAAATTTACTGATAAAGCTTTAAAACAGATCAATAATCTTTTATCTAAAAAAGATAAAGGGTCTTTTTTTAGAATCGCTATTAAAGGTGGTGGTTGTTCGGGCTTTCAATATGAATTTACTTTCGATAAAGAAAAAGCAGCAGATGATTTAAATTTTGAAAATATTCTAATTGATAAAACATCAGCAGATCTCCTTAAAGGATCAGAAATTGATTATGTTTCAGAACTTATTGGCGAACAATTCAAAATAACAAACCCACAAACAAAATCTTCTTGTGGTTGTGGCGTTTCTTTCTCTCTTTAATGATCATTTCCTCATGGAATGTAAATTCTGTCAGAGCTCGTATTGAAAATATTAAAAGTTATCTTTTAAAATACAAACCTAACATTGTTATGATGCAGGAAATTAAAACTGAAGACGTAAACTTTCCTTATGATGATTTTTCAGCAATGGATTATGAAAGTCATGTATTTGGTCAAAAAAGCTATAATGGTGTAGCTATTATCTCTAAAGGAAAATTAAAAAACATTAGAACAGATTTAATTAAAGATAAATTAAAACAATCAAGAATAATTTCAGCTGAACTAGAATATAAGAAAAAAAATATTCAATTAATAAACATTTATACACCTAATGGTAATCCTGTTGACACTGAAAAGTATGATTATAAAAAAAAGTGGCTAGATGATTTAATCAAACAATTAAAGACATTAAGTAAAAAAAATCCAAATATCATTCTTGCTGGTGATTTTAATATTATTCCTGCAGCTGAAGATGTCTACAATCCTAAAAGTTTTGAAGACGATGCTTTATTTAGATTAGAGATAAGGAAAAAATTGAGAGAAATGATTAATCTTGGATTTAACGATGTTTACAGACATTTCAATGAAACTAAAGAGGGATATACGTACTGGGATTATATGAGAGGAGCTTGGCAAAAAAATAATGGTATGAGAATTGACCACTTCTTGATTTCTAATTCTTTAATTGATCAAGTAAAAAGTATAAATATTAATAAAGATCCGAGAGGACGAGAAAAACCTTCTGACCATACACCAATCGAAATTACTTTAGCTTAAAGATTTTATTTTATTTACTAACTCTTCGTTAATATTTCTTGGTCCTTTGTCTAATCTGTTTTGATGTCTTCTTTCACCCGGAAGTCTAACACCATCAAAAGATTTCATTTTATCAAAAAATTCATCAGAATGTTTTTGCCAATTTGTTCCAGAAGTTTTATCTGGTGAAATAGCAATAATAAATTCTCCACCACTAGGTGGTCCACCATCATTATTATCTTTTGCGGCAGTTTCAAAACTAAAATTATCACCTACTAAAGCACCAGCCATTAACTCAACCATCATTGCTATTGCTGAACCTTTGTAACCACCAAATGGAAGTAATACACCACCATCTGCTATTGCTCCTGGATCAGTTGTCTCTTTACCATCTTTGGTTAAACCAGTTCCAAGAGGAACTTTGTGCCCTTCTCTTTTTGCAACTTGTACTTCACCCATTGCCATTGATGCAGTTGCCATGTCATAAACAACTGGAGTTTTACCAGGTCGAGGCCATGCAAATGAAATTGGATTTGTTCCAAACAATGGTTTGATTGCACCAGCAGGTGCTACTGCGGGCTTATAAGATGTACAAGCAAAGGCAACTAAACCTTCTTCTGCTAATTTTTCTGTTTCAGGCCACATCGCAGCCATGTGATGAGAATTGTTTATTGCAAGAACTGCAACACCATTTTCTTTTGCAGCTTTAGCTAATTCAGGCAAACCTTTATTTAACACAACAGGTGCTAAGCAATTATTACCTTGAACTTTAATTACCGATGCTGAAATCTTTTTAACTTCTGGTTTTCCTTTACCATTAATTTTTCCGCTTTTTAATCCACTTACATAAGCAGGTAATCTGAATAAACCATGTGATAAGGATCCATCTCTTTCAGCATTTCTAATTAAATCAGAAAGAATTGAGGCTGTTTCATCATCACATCCATTAGCTAATAAAGTTTTTTTAGCTAAATCAAAAATCTCATCTAGTGTAAGGGAAACCGTACTCATCCCATTATTAGATATTATTTATGACTAAAGATCAATTTTTATTTAACAACCTTTGAAAGATTTTGACATGTTGCCAATTAAATCAAAATATAAATCTTTACCTGGATCAAGAGTTGCTCCTAATGGATCTATAACCCCTGTTGCAACATTGGTATCTTTTGCTACAGCTTTAATAATATCAGGATTAAATTGTGGCTCTGAAAAAATACAGCTTACTTTATCATGCTCAATTACTTCTCTAATCTCAGCTAATTGCTCAGCACCTGGCATAACATCAGTATTTACAGTAAATGCACCTAAAATATTAATGCCAAATCTTTTTTCAAAGTATTGATATGCATCATGGAAAACTATTGATTTAAAATCTTTATTTAATTCAGATTTTACTTTTTTAGTAAGATTATCTAAATCTTTATGTGCCTTTTTTAAATTTGCTTTATATTTAGCCTCATTTTTTTGATCATTTTCAATTAAATGTTCAGCCATTTCGCTTAAAATTACTTTTGCATTCATTGGGTCCAACCAAATATGCGGATCATGCTCACCATGCGCATGTCCTTCATGACCATGCTCATCGTGACCATCTTCTTTGTGCTCATCATCATGTCCATGTTCATCATGATCGTCTTCTTTTTTTGCATGATCATCGTGATCGCCTTCTTTGTGACCATGATCATGTTCTTCGAAAATATTTCTCTCTCTAAATTTAAGTTTAGTTAAACCTTTAATTTCCATTAATTCAATTTTTTCAGCTTTTTTTGCAATCGATTTTAATGGTTTTTCTAAAAAATTTTCCAAGTCCTCACCAACCCAAAATATTAAATCAGCTTCTTGCAACATTTTTGCATGGGTTGGTTTAAGTGCAAATCCATGGGGAGATGCATAACCATCCACTATTAAGTCTGGTTTTGCCACTCCATCCATTAAATAACTTGCCAATGAATGAATTGGTTTAATTGAAGTAACTACTTTAATTTCAGCATTTGCCGGTGCAAAAATAGTTAAGAATGATAATATTGATAGGATAAATGGTAATTTTTTAATGTTTTTCATATGTTGTATTTTTAAATTGTTATAATATAACACTATGTAATAATATAACATTTATTAGTCAAGGAATAAAATGAGTTCTAGTCAAAATATACTTGTGAAATTAAATGAAGCTGGTTTTAGTTTAAATAATAAATGGCTTGTCAAAGGAGTATCACTACAAGTTGAAAAAGGTAAAATAGTTACTCTAATTGGTCCAAATGGATCAGGAAAAAGTACAACAGCTAAAATTGCTCTAGGTATTTACAAAAAAATTAGTGGATCAGTTGAAAAATACACAAATAAAGTTGGATATGTACCACAGAAAATTTCAATTGATTGGACGCTACCATTAAGGGTAAATGATTTCATGGTATTAACAGAAAGTATTAGTAATGATTTAATTGATAAGGCTTTATCTTTAACTGGTGTTATTCATCTAAAAGATAAAAATTTAGGAGATTTGTCTGGTGGAGAGTTTCAAAGAGTATTACTTGCAAGAGCTATTTCAAAAAAACCAGAATTATTAGTACTAGATGAACCAGTGCAAGGAGTAGATTTTACCGGTGAAATCGCTTTATACGAATTAATTAAGAAAATTTCAGATGAATTAAACTGCGGAATCCTATTAATTTCTCACGACTTACATACTGTAATGAGTGCCACAGATCATGTTGTTTGTTTAAACGGTCATGTCTGTTGTTCAGGATCTCCAATAGATGTTGCAAAAAATAATAAATATAAAGCTTTATTTGGTGAACAAGCATCTCAAATATTATCAAGATATGAACATAGACATGATCATATCCATACAAGTGAAGGTGAAATAAAGAAAAACTAAATGTTAGATGATTTTTTTATAAGAGCTTTAATTGCAGGTATTGGAGTTGCAATAGTTACTGGACCTCTTGGATGTTTTGTTGTTTGGAGAAGATTATCTTATTTTGGAGATACTCTAGCCCACTCTGCTTTACTTGGAATAACCTTGGCTTATTCAATGGAATTCAACATTGCGTTCTCGGTATTCATTATTTCATCCTTAATAGCCTTAACTTTAATACAACTTCAAAAAAGAACTAATCTACCAGGTGATGCTTTACTTGGTCTTTTAGCTCACTCATCACTGGCAATTGGTCTTGTGGTTATTGGTTTTTTATCATTTATTAGATTTGATATTATGGGATTATTATTTGGAGATATATTGGCTGTTACTGTTGATGATCTTTTAATAATATGGATTGGAGGAGCATTAATCCTCTTAATTCTAAAATTAATTTGGAAACCTTTATTTGCATCAACTGTTAATTATGAATTAGCTGAAGCAGAAGGATTAAATCCTGATAGAGCAAAGGCTATATTTACAATCTTAATGGCAGCAATCATAGCTATATCAATTAAGATGGTTGGCTTATTATTAATAACTGGAATGTTAATTATACCTGCTGCAATGGCCAGAAATATCTCTTCTAGCCCTCAGAAAATGGTAATGTATTCAATTATAGGTGGTTTATTATCTGTGATCTTGGGATTATTTTCTTCACTAGAATTTAATACTGCATCTGGACCTTCAATTATAACAGCCTCTTTGTTTTTATTTATTTTGTCATTACTAAACATAAAACAATCTATTAAATTGAAAAATTAATGAGGAATCGGTAAAATGAATAAAATGCAAAATCTTTCGAAAAATCAGCAAATAATTTTTGATTTAATTGATAAATCATCTGAACCAATGAAAGCTTATTCGATACTACACAATGTTCAAAAAAAAGGTATTAAAGCTCCATTACAAGTCTATAGAGCACTGGATAAGTTAGTCGAAATAGGAAAAATTCATAAAATTGAAAGTCGAAATGCCTTTATTGCATGTCATAATTCAAGCTGTCAGGTATCAAAAGCTACTGCATTTTCAATTTGTGAGATCTGTGAAAAAGTAACAGAAATTAGCAGTGCAAGTCTTTCTAAATACTTAACTAATTTCAAAGACAAAGATGGTATGAAATATAGTAAATACAATCTTGAGTTTTTTGGATTATGTAAAAAGTGTAGATAAGTTATTATCTAAAATTTAAATAAAACAAGCTGAAAGGAAAACGTATGTTTATTAAGAAATATCTTAAATGGATAAGCACATTTCTAGTTTTAGTTGGTATTCTATTAACAAATCTAAATATATATCCTTTAAATATTTATTTTCATGGATTAGGGGTTGTTGGATGGACTATCGCTGGATTCATTAGCAAAGATAAAGCAATACTAACTAATTTTGGATTACAGATACCATTATTTATCATTGGTATTTATAAGGTTGTATTTTAACAAAAAAGTAGACTTTGATCTTAATTAGTTTAGACAAGGATGAATCTACAATTCGATTCTCAAATTAATAAATTTACATATAGAATTATTTTTCTTCTCAGATTACATACCCCTTAAGTCATGAATCAATAGGAACCGAATACAATAATATAAAGGAGAAAAAATGGATATGGCTTTAATTTACACGGTTATAGGGTTTGCTCTTGCCGGTTATAGTGTTATCGCTAACGACTCAATTCAAACACTGGGTACATTTATAGCTTCAAAAAAGAAGTGGTTTAAATGGTATGTGCTTGCAGGATCTGCTTCGAGTGTTATGATTATAGCATTAACATGGGGATGGTATTCATATGATGGTGATATTTCTTATGGAAGATTAAATAGAATACCTTATCAAGAAATTCAATGGTATCACGCAGTAGCACCTGCAATACTATTATTATTAACAAGAATTGGAATACCGGTATCTACTACTTTCTTAGTTCTTTCAGCATTTGCCTCAACAGTCGTGCTTGAAAAAATGCTTATGAAAAGCGTCGTTGGCTATGGTTTAGCAGCAATGGTTGCTTATATTTCCTGGATAGCTGTCTCCAAATTCATTAATGAAAAATTTGATGAAGTAGATGAAAAATGGGTAGGCTTCTGGAGAAATAGTGTTTGGATTTCTTCTGGTTGGTTATGGTGGGTGTGGTTGTCTCACGACGTGGCTAATATTGCTGTGTATCTACCTAGACAATTAGATTTAACATTGCTTTTAATTGTAATGGGTTACTTTACAGCACTGTTATTCTATATTTTCTACATTCAAGGTGGACCAATTCAAAAAGTTGTTCTTGAAAAAACAGGAACAAGGTACGCAAGATCAGCGACGATTATTAATGTAATTTATGCTGGTGTCTTATTCTACTTTAAAGAACTAAACGATTTACCTATGTCTACGACATGGGTTTTTGTTGGTTTATTATGTGGAAGAGAACTTGCTATAGCTACCATGAACAAAGAATATAAGTTAGGTTATGTCTTTCCATTAATTGGAAAAGATTTCCTAAAAATGGTATTCGGATTAACTGTCTCAGTAGGTATAGTGCTTGCTATACATTACATAATAATACCAAACAACTGGTTTTAAATCTATTTATTTGGTCGTGTATAATTATACACGGCCAAATAATTTTTAATTTGACTTTTATTGATATAAATAGGTATAAAAAACTATATGGCTTTTGAACTACCAAAATTAGACTATGCTAACAGTGCTTTATCTCCAATAATGTCTGAGGAAACGCTTGATTTACATCATGGAAAACACCATCAAACATACATAACAAATCTTAACAATTTTATAAAAGATACCGATATGGCAGATAAATCTTTAGAAGAAATAATTGTTGATAGCTCAAAGGATAAAGCAAAAGCAGGAATTTTCAATAATGCTAGCCAACATTGGAACCATAATCTGTTTTGGAAATGCATGAAGCCTAGTGGCGGTGGAAAAATACCTCCTAAATTAGAAAAAAGAATTGTTGATGATTTGGGTAGTGTTGAACAATTTAAAAAAGATTTTATTCAAGCTGGAACAACACAATTTGGTTCAGGGTGGTGTTGGTTATCAGTCAGTAATGGCAAATTAGTTGTGACTAAAACTGCCAATGCAGCAAATCCCTTAATAGAAAATATGAAGCCAATTTTAGGTTGTGATGTTTGGGAACACTCATATTATATTGATTACAAGAATAGAAGACCCGAATACTTAAATAATTTTGTAGAAAAATTAATTAATTGGGAATACGTAGAATCTCTTTTAGATTAATTTTTAACTCTCCCATAAATATCCTCAAATCTTACAATATCTGTCTCTTTAAGTATTGAGCCTATCTGCGCTTCAATTATCTTTACTGGTTGTTTGTAAGGGTTAGCTATTCTATGAACAGCTCCCAAAGGTATAAAAATAGTTTCATCAGGTTTTTTAACAAAAGATTTTTTATTTAAAGTAATCATTGGTTTACCGTGAGTAACTACCCAGTGCTCAGCTCTGTGATGATGTTTTTGAAGACTTAATATACCTTTTGGTTTTACATATAATTCTTTAATTAAGAATTCTTTGCCATTAAATAGATTTACATAACTACCCCAAGGTCTATGAAATACATTCTTCTTTTTAAAATAATGTCTTTTATTTCTTCCATACATTTTACAAATTTCTTTCCAAGATCCTAAGTCAGACCAAGGAATATCTAATTTAATCGCATTGATATCTTTAGTTTTTTCTAGAATTGCATAGTCAAAAGACTTAGCTGTTGCTCTAGTAAATGCTTGTTTGTTTAAATAATACACATTACTTTTATATTTTGCTTTTGTTACAGCTTTATTACAATTTCGGTAAATATTTGGTTGGTATTTCTTGAAATTATTAATAATGGAGTCTTTTCTCATATAAAACATTCCAGAATTCCAATAACCTTTTTTACTAATTATTTGTTTAGCTTTAGCTTCTTTAGGTTTTTCTACAAATCTAGTTACTTTATTATTTTTTGTTAAAAAATAACCAAATTCACTAGAGGGCATTGTAGGTTTAATCCCAAATATAAAGATATTATTATGGGTGAGTTTCTTTTGATTTTTTTTAATAGCTTTATTAAATAAACCAACCTTCTCTATCAAATGATCAGCTGCTAAGAACATTAAAGGTTGTTCGTTAGGAATATCTTTTATTAATGCCGTACTTAAAATGGCTGGTGCGGTATTTCTTTTAGCTGGTTCTAAAACTATCTTAAATTTTCTTATTTTGTGTTTCTTTAAATGTTGTTTTACTTGTCTTAAATATTTGGCATTAGTGCTTATGATTGGTGCATCAAATATTGATGCTTTAACTCTCTCTAAAGTTTTTCCTAATAAAGTCCAATTACCAAAATCTATAAATTGTTTAGCTTGGTGTTTTTTAGCATTAGGCCAAAGTCTTGTTCCTGCTCCACCACATAAAATAACTGGGCGTATTTTCATTAAATTTTTGAATAATCCTTAACTTCTTTTTTCTTACCAGGATGAGTTGGTGCTCCTAAATATGCCGGTCCAACTGTTTGTGCATATTTCCAAAGTGTTCCTGATCCAAAATCAGATTTTCTAGCCTTCCACTTTCGTTTTCTTGAAGCTAATTGAGCTCTAGTTAATCGAACATTAATAGTCCCTTTCTTAGCATCAATATCAATAACATCTCCATTACGTAAAAGAGCGATAGGACCACCTAAAGCAGCCTCAGGGCCTACGTGACCCACACAAAATCCCCTTGTTGCACCCGAAAATCTTCCGTCAGTTATTAAAGCAACTTTCTCACCTTTACCTTGACCATAAATTGCACCCGTTGTTGAAAGCATTTCTCTCATACCTGGTCCACCAACAGGTCCTTCATATCTAATAATAATTACATCCCCATCTTTATATTTTCTACTTTGAACTGCTTTCATTGCACTTTCTTCATTGTCAAAACATCTTGCTCTTCCAGTAAATTGTAATTTTTTAAGTCCAGCGATTTTAACAATTCCTCCTTCTGGAGCTAAATTACCTTTTAATCCTACAACACCTCCGTCTGGTGATAATGGTCTGTTGTAAGCTCTTAAAACTTTTTGTTTTGGATTAAATTTAATTCCTTTTAAATTTTCTTTCATTGTTTTACCTGTTACTGTCATACAGTTACCATGAATATAACCACCATCATAAAGAGTTTTTAATAACATTGGCACACCACCTGCTAACCACATATCTTTTGCAACATATTTTCCACCTGGTTTTAAATCTGCAAGATAAGGAGTTTTCTTAAATATTTTTGCAACATCCATTAAATCAAATTTAATTCCAGCTTCATTTGCAATTGCAGGTAAATGTAAAGCAGCATTTGTAGAACCACCTGTCGCTGCAACAATAGTTGCTGCATTTTCTAATGCTTTTCTTGTAACGATATCTCTTGGTTTAATTCTTTTAGCAAGTAATTCCATTACCATTCTTCCACTTGCTTTTGCATATTTATCTCTTTCTTCATATGGAGCTGGAGTTCCTGCTGAATAAGGTAATGCTAAACCAATTGCCTCTGATACACAGGCCATAGTGTTTGCAGTAAATTGTCCCCCACAAGCTCCAGCAGTTGGACATGCAACTAATTCTAATTTTCTTAATTCTTTTGCTGACATTTGACCTGATGAATGTTTTCCAACAGCTTCAAAAACATCTACCACTGTTACATCTTTACCTTTGTATTTACCTGGAAGTATTGATCCTCCATAAATAAAAACACTTGGTACGTTTAATCTTACCATTGACATCATTAAACCTGGTAAAGACTTATCACAACCTGCGATACCTACTAATGCATCGTAACAATGACCTCTTACAGTCAATTCAGCACTATCTGCTATTACTTCTCTTGAGATTAACGAAGATTTCATTCCCTCATGACCCATTGCAATACCATCAGTTACAGTAATCGTACAAAATTCTCTTGGTGTTCCTCCAGAGGCCCTTACACCTTTTTTAACCGATTGAGCTTGTCTCATTAAAGCAATATTACAAGGAGCAGCTTCGTTCCATGTTGATACAACTCCTATAAATGGTTTGGAGACATCCTTTTCTGTCTCACCCATTGCATAATAAAAAGATCTATGAGGTGCTCTATCAGGGCCTAAAGATGTATGTCTACTTGGTAATTTTTTTTTATTAAACTTCCGCATTATAAATTTTCAATTGTTAAAGATATTTTTTTGATATCATCTTTTAAGTTACTATAGTTAGTTTTTTCTTGTTCAACAATATTTTTTGGTGCCCTATCTACAAATCCTTTATTAGATAATCGTTGTGAAATCTTGTCTAATTCTTGTTGATATTTACTCTGTCTTTTTTGTAAATTTTCTTTTATCAGATTTAGATCAACATTTTCATCAAAATATACTTTAAAAATATCACCTGAAATTACCAATGTAGCAGAAGGCTTATCTTGATCTATATCAAAAAAATTATTTATACGTCCTAATCTTTTGAGGACAATCTCATTATTATTCATTAAGGACTTATTTTTTTTTGCCACTTTATTAATTGATACGTCAACATATGAGCCCGGACTTACATTCAATTCATTTTTAAATGACCTCAATTCTGAAATTATATTTATAATCTTTTCTACATCTTTTTGAGATTGATTTTTTTTGACTTTTCCTGAAGGCCAATTTTTATACATTAAAAAATTCTTATTAGATTTATCAAACTTGTTTTTCAGCCATATCTCCTCAGTTACAAAAGGAATAAACGGATGAAGCAATATTAATATTTGTTTGAAAATGTAAGCTGATACTTCTTTTACTTCTTTTTGAGCTTTTTTATCATCAGAATAAAGTATTGTTTTAGAAAGCTCGATATACCAATCACAATATGAGTGCCAAGCAAATTGGTAGGCATTCTTAGCGGCCTCATCAAATCTATAATCTTCAATATTTTTTTGAATTTTATTCTTAATATCCAGTAATTCAGAGTATATCCATTTATTTATATTTAACTTTGCTTTTGGAACCTTATCTGTTTTTTTAAAATCACATTTATTTGTTATTAAGAAGTTATTAGCATTCCATAATTTATTTAAAAAATTTCTATATCCTTTAACTCTTTCTTCAGAAAGCTTAACATCTGTTCCTGGAGAGGCCATTGAAAGTAAAGTAAATCTTAGTGCATCTGCACTATATTTTTCAATTAGATCTAACGGGTCAATAACGTTCCCTTTTGACTTGGACATTTTTTGTCCTTTTTCATCTCTAACCAAAGCATGTACATAAATATCTTTGAAAGGTTCTTTATTCAAAAATTCCATTCCAAACATCATCATTCTAGCAACCCAAAAAAAGATAATATCAAAACCTGTAACTAAAACTGTTGTAGGATAAAATTTTTTTACGAAGTCTTTTTTATCAGGCCAACCCAATGTTGCAAATGGCCATAAACCAGATGAAAACCAGGTATCTAAAACATCAGGATCTCTAGTTAATTTAACAATTTTTTTATAATGTTTTTTAGCTTGTTTGCTTGCTTCATTTTCATTTACTGCAACAAATATTTTTTTATCTGGTCCATACCAGGCTGGTATTTGATGTCCCCACCATAATTGTCTTGAGATACACCATGGTTCTATATTGTTCATCCATTGAAAATAAGTCTTAGACCAATTAGCGGGAAAAAAATTTGTTTTTTTAGACTTAACTATTTTTTTTGCTTTTACAGCTAATTTTTTTGCATCAACAAACCATTGTTCAGTTAAAAAAGGTTCTATAACAGAATTAGATCTATCACCGTAGGGAACTTTATTTTTTATATTTTCCTCTTTAACAAAAAAATCTTTTTCTTTAAGTTCATTCAATAATTTTTTACGTGCATCAAATCTATCTAAACCTATATAATCATGAGGAGCGTTATTGTTAATTTTTCCTTCTTCTGTGAAAACATTTATGATTTCAAGTTTATTTCTTTGACCTACATCGTAATCATTAAAATCATGCGCAGGGGTAATCTTTAATGCTCCTGTGCCTTGTTCTGGATCTGCATAATTATCCTTAATAATTTTAATCTTTCTACCTACAATTGGTATTGTGACAGTTTTACCAACATACTTTTTGTATCTTTTATCTTTTGGATTGACTGCGATCGCAGTATCTCCGAGCATTGTTTCTGGTCTAGTTGTCGCAATAGTTATAAATTCTGAAGAATTTTCAATCGGATATCTAATATAATAAATCTTAGAATTCATTTCTCTTTGATCAACTTCCAAATCTGAAATAGCTGTTTTTAGAACTGTGTCCCAATTTACTAGTTTTTCGGCTTTGTAAATTAACTTTTTTTTATGCAATTCGACAAAAACTTTGATTACAGATTTGGATAAATTTTCATCCATAGTAAATGCATTTCGTGACCAATCGCAGGAACAACCAAGTTTTTTTAATTGATTAATAATTATATCACCATATTGATTTTTCCATTCCCATACTTTTTCAATGAACTTTTTTCGTCCTAATGTATTTTTATCTAAATTTTCTTTTTCAAGCTTTTTTTCAACAAGTGCTTGGGTCGCTATACCTGCATGATCTGTACCTGGCTGCCATAAAGTTTCATAATTATTCATTCTGTAATATCTAATTAATAAATCTTGAATTGAATTATTTAAGGCATGCCCCATATGTAAACTTCCAGTTACATTTGGTGGGGGTATTACGATAGAAAATTTTTTTGAATTTTTTTGAGGTTTAAATAATTTATTTTTCTCCCAATAAGCATAAATTTTATCTTCAACTTTAGAATGTATATATTTATCGCTTATCATGGGTGTAATTAGTTTATAATTTAATAATCTAAATTAACAATAATCAAATTGGGGCGTTATTTAATAGACTAATTGCAAATATTTTATATAAAACCCTTGTAGCTATCATCTAAAACATACGGCAACGTGGCGGAATGGTTACGCAGAGGATTGCAAATCCTTGTATCCCGGTTCGATTCCGGGCGTTGCCTCCAAAAAAAATCTTGTTTTAGTGAGAAAAAAAAGTAAGTTGAGCTTTTTAAATTCCTCGGTAGCTCAGTTGGTAGAGCAGTTGACTGTTAATCAATTGGTCGCAGGTTCGAGTCCTGCCCGAGGAGCCAAAAATTAACCAACTTTAGATATATTGTTACTAGATACCTGTAATGATTTGTTAAATTTTAATTTTTGATCAGCATTCAATTCTGAATATAGCTTTACCAAAAAATTATAATTTACATTCATATGGCCTTCCTTAGATTTTTCAATATTTATTAAATATTCAGAAAAATCCTCAAAAAAATAGTTTATTGGTACTTTTAAATAGTTAGAAAGTTGCAATAATCTTATTGAACTAACTCCATTAGTACCTTTTTCATATTTTTGAATTTGTTGAAATGTTACGTTGATTGCCTTTGCCACTTTGGTTTGCGTTAAACCTAACGCTAACCTTCTAAGCTTAAGCTTATTGCCTAAATGCTTATTAAAATTATCTTCCATTAAGACCCCTCTTAATTTTTTAAAAAACTTATTGAACTAGGTTTTAATACCTACTGCAACTATAAATTTTTTTATTTTCTCTGGAAAACCCTAATACCTGATAATTGTGTCAAGAAATACTTGTCCCTTTTTTAAAGAAAAAAAGCTTGAAATTGGTACTGTCTATAGTATCTGGCTCAAGAAAAGTTTGGTTCTATCACTCTTTGGATTGGCAAAAAATTCCTTTGTATCTGCTTTTTCCACTATCATTCCTTCATCCATAAATATCATTTGATCAGCAACTTCTTTAGCAAACCCCATTTCATGTGTAACAACAATCATAGTCATACCTTGTTTTGCTAAATTTACCATTACATCAAGAACTTCTTTAATCATTTCTGGGTCTAAGGCTGAAGTTGGTTCATCAAAAAGCATTATTTTTGGCTCCATACATAAAGCTCTTGCTATTGCTGCTCTTTGTTGTTGTCCACCTGATAATTGACCAGGATATTTTTGTGCTTGATCAAGTATTTGTACTCTTTCTAAATGTTTTAAAGCTAATTCTTCTGATTCTTTTTTAGGCATTTTCTTTACCCATATTGGAGCAAGTGTGCAATTATCTAAAATAGATAAATGTGGGAATAAATTAAATTGTTGAAATACCATTCCAACTTCAGCTCTTATCTGTTCTATATTTTTTGTATCCTCTGTTAATTCTGTACCATCTACAACTATATTTCCTTCTTGATGTTCTTCTAATCTGTTAATACATCTTATTAAG
The DNA here is from genome assembly GCA_902627735.1 of uncultured Pelagibacteraceae bacterium. Taxonomy (GTDB): domain Bacteria; phylum Pseudomonadota; class Alphaproteobacteria; order Pelagibacterales; family Pelagibacteraceae; genus Pelagibacter. The sequence continues at coordinate 4,451 of CACOKI010000004.1, read as the reverse complement.
GTTGATTTACCTGAACCTGATGGACCACATACTACAATTTTTTGTTTTGGTTTTACTTCTAAATTAATTCCTTTTAAAACTTGGAAATCTCCAAACCATTTATTCATATTGCTTATTTGGATTATGCTATCAGACATATTTTTTATCTATCAGTTTTATATTTTTGTTCTAGATTATAACTATATTTACTCATTGCATAACAAATAATCCAGAAAATTATTGCAGCGAAAACGTATCCTTCCATAGCAAATCCTAGCCATTCTGGGTTAGTTTTAGCTAAATTTAACATTCCAACTATTTCTAATAATCCAACAACAAAAATTAATGGAGTATCTTTTACCAATGCCAAGAAAGTATTAGCTATTCCTGGAATAACTAATTTTAAAGCTTGAGGTAAAATTACAAAAATATGCATTTTCCAATAACCCATACCTAATGATTTTGCAGCTTCATACTGTCCTCTAGGAAGAGCCTGTAATCCACCTCTTATTACTTCAGCTACATATGCTGCTTCAAATAAAGATATAGCAATTATGCATCTAACTAATTTATCTATAAAAAAATCTGCTGGTAAAAACATTGGAAACATTACTGCAGACATAAATAAAACTGTTATCAGTGGAACACCTCTCCAAAATTCAATAAAACCAATTGATATATATCTTATTAATGGGAAACTTGATCTTCTACCTAATGCAAAAGCCATTCCTATAGGAAAACAGAATATCAAACAAAAAAAAGATATTATAAAAGTAAGTGATAAACCTCCCCAAGCACCAGTTTCAACCCAATTTAAACCTTCTAACTTTCCTAATTCAATATATTCCTCAAAAAAAAGAAAGTATTTCAGCAAAATATAAAGAGCAAATGGAACTATTAAAAAATAATAAAATTTGAATTTACTAGGAATAAAAAAACCAACAATGATAGATAAAATTGCAGCTATTATTCCATAAGAAAAATCAAAAAAGACAGGACCACCTGAAATAAAGAAAAATATAAATAAAAATGCGATTAAAGGATAAATTACAACGTAATAAAGTGTTAAGTATTTCTTAAATCTATTAGTAGCAAAATATCCAACTGATCCCAGCAAAGCTAATGCTATAAATGAAAGATTTATTCTCCACTGTTCTGCATTTGGATACATTCCATACATAAATCTTCTCATCCAAACTTTTATATAAGTCCAGCAAGCACCTGATCCTGTACATACATCTTTACTGTCACCAGCAAAGCTAGCATCAATGAAAAACCAGCTTAATATTGGTGGTATTGATTTAATTATTATGAAAATTATTAATAAAGACAATATTGCATTGAAATTGTTAGTATTGATATGTTTATTAATTAAGTCTAATTGTTTAATTCCACTGTATTCAATTCTTATAAAATGAAGCCCTATAAAACCTAATATTAAGGGCATAAAAAAACTTAAAAAATTAGGTAAAAAACCAACGAAATTAAACTTAAAAAAAGAATTTAAAAATACATCTAAAACGCTAATAAAAAATAAAAAAGAACCTGTGTACAAAAAAGTATTTAGATTTGATTTATCTGGTTTTAAAAAATTAATATTGTTCATTATTTTTCCTGTATAGCAATTTTCTTGTTGTACCAGTTCATTAAAATTGAAATTGAAATACTTAAACTTAAATATGTAAACATTGTAATTGAAACAATCTCGATAGCTTTACCGGTTTGCATTAAAGCTGTACCAGCAAAAACTAAAACTAAATCTGGATATGCTATAGCAGCAGCTAAAGACGAATTTTTTGTTAAATTTAAATATTGATTAGTTGTTGGTGGAATTATAATTCTTAAAGCTTGAGGCATTATTACAAGTTTTAAAACTTGATTAGGTGTTAAACCAATAGATGCTGCAGCTTCTTTTTGACCTTTACTTACTCCTTGAATACCTGCTCTGACACACTCTGCTATAAATGTAGCGGTATATAGAGATAGAGATAAAGTTAATGCAATCAATTCTGGAGGTAAACTTAAACCACCATCATAAACAAATGAAGTGGCTGCTAATTGTTTTAATTTAGGAATTTCGAATGATAAATTTACACCTCCAATTAAAAAACTTAAAAGAGGTAAAATAAAAATTAATCCTATTGAAATAAGAAAAACAGGTATTTGTTTACCTTGAGTTTCTTGTAATTTTTTTGCTTGTATCTTTATTACAATAATTGCAATTATTGCAGCAATAATTGAGTAAAGGAAAATATTAAAGTTTTCCCATAAAAAAGCAGGAACATAAAGTCCTTTAATCGTTAAAAAAAATACACCAAAAATTGCTTCAGCATCTTGAGGAAGTGGTAGCGCCCTTAACGCTGCAAAATACCAAAAAAATATCTGTAAAAGAAGAGGTATATTTCTGAAAAATTCTACATAATAAGCTGCGAACCTATTAATTAAATAATTTGGAGATAATCTTGCTACTCCAACAATAACTCCTATTATTGTTGCTATAATAATTCCAATTACTGAAACAAGTATCGTATTTAGCAAACCAACTAAATAAGCTCTAAAATATGAATGAGAACCATCATATTCAATTAAAGAAAACTGAACGTCAAAAGATGATTCTTGAGATAAAAAACCGTAACCAAAATCAATACCTCTATTTTCCATATTGATTTGTGCGTTATATGTAAAAAAACCAAAAATAAGAACTACAGCAATGACTGTAATTAGTTGGGGGCCTAAGTCTTTTAATTTAAAATTCACGATGAGATAATATATGAGTTTATAAAAAAAAGGGCTAGAAAAATCTAGCCCTTTTAAATTGTTTTAAACTACAATTATCTTGCAGGTGGAACGTAAAGTATTCCGCCTTTTGTCCATAATTGGTTTGGACCTCTGTCTGGTAAAATACCAGTGTCAGCTATATTTCTTTTATAACTTTCACCGTAGTTACCAACTTGCTTGATAATTCTTAAGCTCCACTCGTTATCAAGACCAAAAGCAGCTCCTAATTCACCTTCAGCTCCAACTAATCTTTTGATCGCTGGATTATCTGAAGTTTTCATTGAGTCTGCATTTGAAGAAGTGATTCCATATTCTTCTGCTTCAATCATAGCATTTAAAGACCATCTTACGATATCTTCCCATACTGAATCACCTTGTCTTACAACTGGACCTAATGGCTCTTTAGAAATTGTTTCAGGTAATACAATGTGCTCATCTGGGTTGCTCATTTTAGTTCTTTGAGCAGCTAAACCAGATTTGTCAGTTGTATATGTATCACATCTTCCTGAATCATAAGCAGCAACAACTTCGTCTGCTTTTTCAAAAGCAACTGGCTCATAAGAAATTCCTCTAGAATTAAAGAAGTCTCTCATATTTAACTCAGTTGTTGTACCAATGTTTGTACAAGCTGAGATACCATTTTTGAATTGATTTACTGAAGTGATACCTGAACTTTTTCTAACCATGAAACCTTGACCATCGTAGAAGTTTACTCCAACGAAAGTAAGTCCAATATCAGCATCTCTAGAAAGAGTCCAAGTTGTGTTTCTTGATAAGATATCAATCTCACCAGATGTTAAAGCTGTAAATCTTTCTTTAGCACTTAGTGGTGTAAACTTAACTTTGTTTGCATCACCTAGTACCGCAGCAGCTACTGCTCTACATACATCAACGTCAACACCAGTCCAATTTCCTGCAGCATCAGCATTAGAAAATCCTGGAAGACCTTGAGATACTCCACATCTTACAAAACCCTTTTTTTGAGTGTTTTTAAGTGTTTTTGATTTTTTAGCAGCCATAGACTCTGTTGTAAAAGTAAACAACACAGCTACCATAGCAACTAAAGAAGTTAATTGTTTTAAGTATTTAAACATTATTCTTCCTTCTGTTATTTTTTATTTGTTAACAAATAATTCAAAACATTGTTTTGAATATCCATAATTTAATCATGATAAAAAAATCTCTTCAAGATAAATTTAAAAGGAAAATCAAATTTTATAGATTCTAGTCAAGTAAAATCTTAGTAAAAATATTATGAAATAGGTCAATAATGGCGCGCCCTGAAGGATTCGAACCTACGACCCTCGGTTTAGAAAACCGATGCTCTATCCAGCTGAGCTAAGGGCGCATTTTATACAAAGTATACATATACAATATTAAACTAATTTTTAAAAAGAAATTTTCTTATAAGAAGCAAAATTGTTAACAATTCAATTCTACCGATTATCATAAAAAGAATGAGAATATATTTAGTAAATAAATGAAAATTATTAAAATCTAAATCTGGAAGACCATAAATAGATGAGTTCACTGTATTCATTAAGGTTAATATTGATAGTTTAAAAGAGATTTCAAAATTCATTCCACTAATACTAAGCAAAGTCGTCAATACAAATAATGATATAATAAAAATCAAAATCGTTAAAAAATATTTATTAATTTCATTAAAATCAAAATTAATCTTTGAAAACATC
>CACOKI010000003.1 GCA_902627735.1 uncultured Pelagibacteraceae bacterium | reverse complement strand
CGGAAATGAATAACTCTTTATTATTACCTTTGTTAGCTTGATCAAAAAGTTGATGTAAATTTGCTATATAGCCTGGAGTATTTAAATCATCATATAAAGGTTTTAAAATCTCTTCTGTCACTTGAACAGGATTTATTTCAGATGAATAAACCCGATACCACTTATCTAAAGTATTCTGACAATCATTAATTAATTTATCATTCCAATCTAGTGGCTGTTTATAATGTGCGCTCATTAAAGCCAGTCTAATAACTTGTCCACTTAACTTGTTCCTGAAATCTTTTATTTTTAATATATTTCCCTGAGACTTTGCCATTTTCTCATTGGACATTGTGATAAAAGCATTATGAACCCAATATTTTGCAAAAGATTTTGAATTATTAGCACATCTAGATTGAGCTATTTCGTTCTCATGATGAGGAAATAATAAATCTATACCTCCACCATGTATATCAAACTCGTTTCCTAAAAATTTTTTTGACATTGAGGAACATTCTAAATGCCATCCTGGTCTTCCTTTTCCCCAAGGTGAGTCCCATGAAGGTTCGTCTTTATTTGATGGTTTCCATAATACAAAATCCTCTGAATTTTTTTTGTTTTCACTTACTTCTACTCTAGATCCTGCTATTAAATCTTCTAACTTTTTGTTAGATAATTTACCATAATCAGAAAATTTTTTTACTTCAAAATAAACATGATTATTATTTTCATAAGCAAAACCTTTTTTTATTAAATCATTAATCATCTCAATCATTAAATCAATATGCTCAGTTGCTTTTGGCTGATGAGTGGGATCTTCACAATTCAAAAAATTACAATCTTCAAAAAAACTAGATGTTACCTTTTCAGTCAACTCTTTTGTGGATATTTTTTGTTCTTGTGATGCCTTGATTATCTTATCATCAATATCCGTAATATTTCTAACGTAAGTTACTTTCGAAAAGTTATTTTTAAGTATTTTAAAAAGAATATCAAAAATTACTAATGGTCTGGCATTGCCAATATGTGGGTCATCATAAACAGTTGGCCCACAAACATACATTCCAATATTTTTGCTTTCATTCGGAACAAATTGTTCTTTTTTATTGGTTAAATTATTTGTTAAAAAAATATCCATATAAATTGATTAAGAAATATACCTTATTTAGTGATTTGTTAATCTAATTGATTAACTAGGAATTTTGCATACTGGAATTGGCACCATTTTATGCAAATTTTGTTTTCTTATTTTTTCGTATTCTGCTTTATGAGGTGAGTCGGGATTAACCATGGCATCTTCTAAATCTTCATATTTAAAACCTAGTTGACCTTCGTCAGTTCTACCATCGTCCCAAAGACCATCGGTTGGAGGAGCATCAATTATTTCTTTTAAAATTCCTAATTCTTTTCCGAGCTCCCAAACTTCAGTTTTGTTACAATCTGCAATAGGTGAAATGTCTACTCCACCATCACCATATTTTGTATAAAAACCAACACCAAAATCTTCAACCTTATTGCCAGTTCCAACTACTATTCCTTTATTAGCAGCTGCAACTTGATACACTGTCGCCATTCTTAGTCTTGCTCTAGAATTTGCAAATCCATGCTCATTATCAAATTTATTGAGTGTAGAAGAAAAAGAATCAAATAATTTATCTAAACTTAATGTATGAGCCTCAACATTTTGAAATTTTTCAACTAACCATTTTTGATGTTTCAAACTTAAATCATGTTGATTTTCTTTTTGTTTAATTGGCATTGATAGGACAATTGTTTTCAAACCTGTCATTGCGCTCAATGTGCTTGTTACTGAAGAGTCAATTCCTCCAGATATTCCTATCACTAATGACTGTGCCCTATTCGGCATATGATCAACATAAGATTTGATCCAGTTGGATATATACTTTACTTTTTCAGAAGGACTCATACTTAATATTTAATAACCTTGTGTGTTAAAGCAATGGCCTAAGATGCCGCTTGAATAGCATTTTTAGAATAGCTGCTATTCTTTTTTATCTCATCTGATATTAAAAATGCCATTTCCAAAGCTTGATCTGAATTTAAACGAGGGTCGCAATGAGTATGGTATCTACTTGACAAATCTGCATCAGATATTTTTCTAGCTCCACCAGTACATTCAGTCACATCTTGACCAGTCATTTCAACATGTAAACCACCAGCATATGTGCCCTCAGCTTGATGAACTGCAAAAACATTTTTAACTTCACTGACAACATCATTGAAAGGCCTTGTTTTAAAACCAGTTGTTGATTTAATTGTATTTCCATGCATTGGATCACATGACCAGATAACATTTTGACCTGCTTTTTTAATTCCTCTTATGAGCTTTGGTAAAAATTTTTCTACATTTTTATGACCAAATCTTGAAATCAAAGTTATTTTACCTTTTTCATTTTTGGGATTTAAAACTTCACAAATTTTAGCAATCTCATCAGGTTTTGATGTTGGACCACATTTAATTCCAATTGGATTTTCAATTCCTTTACAAAATTCTACATGCCCACCATCTAACTGTCTTGTTCTATCTCCAATCCAAACAAAATGTGCAGATGTATCGTGATGTTCCCCAGTAGTAGAGTCAACTCTTGTCATACTTTCTTCAAAAGGTAAATGTAAAGCCTCATGTGAAGTCCAAAAATTTACAGTGTATAATCTGTTATTGAAATCTGAAGTTATTCCACAAGCTTCCATAAATGCTAAAGCATCAGCTATTTTATCCTCTAACTCTTTAAACTTTTTAGCTTGAGGACTTTTCTTTATATAATCTAAATTCCACAAATGAACTTTATTTAAGTCTGCAAAACCACCTTTAGAAAAAGCTCTTAAAATATTTAAAGTTGAAGCTGATTGTGAGTAAGCTCTAAATAATCTTTTTGGATCAGGTATTCTTGCTTTTTCTGTAAAATCTATTCCATTAATATTGTCTCCCAAATAACTTGGTAGTTCTTTATCACCTTGTATCTCAGTAGGTGCACTTCTAGGTTTTGAAAATTGCCCAGCTATTCTTCCTATTTTTACTACTGGTAAAGATGCTGAGTAAGTCAGGACTAAAGACATCTGCAATATAACTTTAAAAGTATCTCTTATTTTGTCAGGATGAAATTCGGCAAAACTTTCTGCACAATCTCCTCCTTGTAATAAAAATGCTTTTCCGTCAACTACATCTGAAAGTTGTTGTTTCAAATGTCTAGTCTCTCCAGCAAATACAAGTGGTGGGAAAGTTTTAATTTTGTTTAAAACTTGATCCAACTCTTTTTTATCTGGATACTCCGGGACGTGCTTAACCGGATATTTTCTCCAACTGTTTACTTTCCAATTTTTCATGTTCAACTCAGAATTGTTTTAACAGAGTTTTTTTGCAATTCAAGATACTTTAAATTATTTTTAAATTAAATGCTCTTTTAACACATACCAAGCATCAAAAGCTGTGATTTTTCTAAAAATTCTCACATAATTATTGGCACTCATTAGTTCATCAATTTTTTTTTGATTAGCTGTAAAGTTATGTTCAACAGTGAAAAAAATCGGTTTATATTTTTCAAAATCAAAACTTTCTAAAATTTCATACTCAGAACCTTCAGTATCTACAGATATATAAGAAGGTGCAATATCATCAAATTCATTTTTTATTAAATCATTCAAAGAAATTGTATCAATTTTAATGTTTATAAATTCTTTATTTCTTAATTCTGAATTTACTGACATGCTCTCTTTGTCACTGTATCTAAAAGACTTAATTGTGGACAATACACCATTTTTAGAACTTAAAAAATCTATTGTGTCCCCAGTCTTTTTCCAAATACATTTAGTAATTATTTTTGTTTTAGGTCTATTCTTTTTTAAATTTTCATACCATTGAGGATCTGGTTCACCTAAAACACCTATCCAATTTGAATATTTTTCGAGTGAATATGTATTTGATAAATCTATACCATTTGTTGCACCAAACTCTAAAAAAGTTTTTCTGTCCTCATTCTTTATTAGATAATCAGCAAATACATCTTGATATAACTGAGATTTAAATGATTCATTTTTTTCTTTAAGTGAATTAATAAAATTAAATAAAAGATTTTTATCTTTTTCCTCAACTTCAAACATATTTAAATTAAAAGCTTTTTTAAGAATTTCAAAATGGTTTATCTTTTTTTCATCAGCGGTGAATTTTATCTGATGAAAGTTATATGCTTCTTTGCTCAAAATAAATTAGTTATTCTACTGTAACAGATTTTGCTAAATTTCTTGGCTTATCTATGTCAAAACCTTTTTTAAGAGCTGAATAGTAAGCGAGTTTTTGCAAAGGTATTGTTAAAAGAAAAGGCAAAAGATCTTCATTAGTGCTTTCAACTTCTATGGTCTCCCATATATTTTCTGATACAATTTCATCCTTGCTTTTATTAGTAACTAATAAAACTTTTGCTCCTCTTGCAATAACTTCCTGCATATTTGAAATTGTTTTTTTATAATAATTATCTCTTGGCGCCAACACCACTACGGGCATACCCTCTTCTATTAATGCTAACGGTCCATGTTTCATTTCACCTGCTGGGTAACCTTCTGCATGAATATAAGATAACTCTTTTAATTTTAAAGCACCCTCTAATGCTATAGGATATGAAAATCCTCTTCCTAAAAACATAGAACCCTTAGCTTCATTGAATGTGTTAGAAATTGTTTGTATTTTGTTATCAGTTAAGAGTGTTTGCTCAACTAATTTTGGTAATTTAATTAAATCTTTAAGTTTTTCTCTAAAAACCTCTTTTTTTAAATCTTTTCTCATCAAACCTAATTTTAAAGCTAAAACATACAAAATTAATATTTGACCTAAAAAAGCTTTTGTAGATGCTACACCTATTTCTGTTCCACAATGAATTGGTAAAACAAATTCAGAATCTCTTGCAATTGAACTTTCTATTACATTTACAACGGCACATGTTTTCATTCCCTTTTTTTTACATAAATCTAATGCAGCATAAGTGTCTGCAGTTTCTCCTGACTGAGAAACAAATACATACAAGGTTTCTTTTTTAAATCGGTTTTTTCTGTATCTAAATTCAGATGCAATATCAACATTTACATCCACTGATGTTAATTGTTCAAACCAATATTTAGCCATTAAACAACTATGATAGGCAGTACCACAACCAATTAAAGTAATTGAAGAAATTCCATCTAATTTCCAAGGAAAATTAAAAATATTTATATCGTTGTTAGCTTTATCAATATATTCATTTATACCATTTTTAAGTGTAGTAGGTTGTTCTTCAATTTCTTTTGCCATAAAATGTTTATAATCACCTTTGTCATATTTTTCTTCACTAGATGATAATTCTAAAACTTTCTTATTAATTTTATTTCCTTCTTCATCAAAAAACTCAACATAATCTTTTTTAATGACACAAAATTCACCATCATTTAAGTATGTTATTTTATTGGTCATTGATTTTAGGGCATATGAGTCTGAGCCTAAATAATTTTCATTAGGACCATATCCTACTGCTAACGGTGAACCCCTTCTTGCACCTACAATTAAATCAGGTTGATCTTTAAATAAAATTCCTAGTGCGAAACTTCCATGAAGAGATTTCAAAGTTTTTTTGATTGAATTAACAATGTCATGAGTTTTTAGGTTTTCAGTAATTAAATGAACAATAACTTCTGTATCAGTTTGAGATTTAAACTTATGTCCCTTACCAACTAAAAATTTTTTTAGTAGTGTTGAATTTTCAATTATCCCATTATGCACCACTGAAACATTTTGAGATGAATGAGGGTGAGCATTAATACTGTTAGGCAAACCATGAGTTGCCCATCTAACATGCCCAATACCAATAGTACCTTCCATATTTTGAACTAGTAAATTTTTTTCAAGATTATCAACTCTTCCTTCTGTTTTAACTTCATTAATCTGATCACCTGAAAGAGTTGCAATACCGGCAGAGTCGTAACCTCTATATTCTAATTTTTTCAATGAATTAATTATCGTGGATGAGACTGGTTTGCTGCTATTAATACCTATTATTCCACACATAGTTTATTTATTTTTTCTTTTATAATTTTTTACTTCGATTTGTGAGCTTCTAGTTAAAGCAAGAGATTTTTTTCTTACATTTTTTGTAATCACAGATCCTGCTCCAATTACACTATTTTCTTCAATAGTTATAGGAGCTACCAAAGAAGAGTTTGAGCCAATAAAAACATTATCTTTTATTTTGGTTCTACTTTTTTTAACACCATCATAATTGCAAGTAATTGTTCCTGCTCCAACGTTAACTGATTTTCCAATAAAACTATCACCAATATAAGTTAGATGACTTACTTTAGATTTTTTACCAACAGTGCTTTTTTTAATTTCAACAAAATTTCCAACTTTAGACTCCTCTTTTAAAGTAGTGCCTGGTCTTATTCGAGCGAAAGGACCTATATCAACTTTATTTTCAACTTTACAGTTTTCTAAATGAGAAAAAGATTTTATTTTTACATTATTACCTATTTTAACTTTTGAGCCAAATACAACATAAGGTTCGATAATTACATTCTTTCCGATTTTTGTATCTTTAGAGAAAAATATTGTTTCTGGACCAACCATTTTAACACCTAATTTTAAGAATTTATTTCTTAAACCACTTTGTGAATTTTTAATTTTTAATTGTTTCATCTATTAATTTATTTATATTAAGTATATATCTTTCTTAATTCACAAAATATTTCGTAAAAATACTTTTGATTATGAAACAAAAATTTACAATTCTATTTGATTTGGATGGCACTTTAGTTGATACAGCCCCAGATTTAATGAGAGCACATAACCATGTGATGAAGCAATTTGGATATCCTACTAAATCAACTGATGAAATTAGAAACTTAGTAGGTCAAGGAGCTGGGGCTATGCTTGGTCGATCAATATGGGGTCAAGCTAAAAAAGAATTTGGTAAAATAGAAGATGAAAAAATTAAAAACCAAATGGTAAAAGAATTTGTGGATTTTTATGGAAAAAATATTGTAAAGGAAAGTACATTGATCAGAGGAGTAAAAGAATTTTTAGTTTGGACTAAAAATAAAAATATATCAATGGCAGTGTGTACAAATAAACAGGAGCATTTATCAATTGATCTATTAAAGAAAATCGGGATCTATAATTTTTTTGAATATGTAGCAGGTCATAATACTTTTGATTATTGCAAACCCGATCCAAGACACCTGACTTCTGTAATTGAAATTTTAGATGGAGATATAAAAAAATCACTTATGATAGGAGATAGTGAAACTGATGCTAATGCAGCTAAAGCTGCTGGTATTCCAATTATTTTGCTTGAAGATGGATATACTGAAAAAAATACAACTGAAATTTACCACAATCACCTTGTAAAAGACTTTGTAGGTATTGAAAAAATAGTATCAAAATATCTTTAATATTGATTATTTTTTTTTAACTATTAAAAACAAATTCGTTAATTAGGAGTTATTTTGATATTACATAATGTAAAAGTTTATCCCTCTAAAATTCATTTACCTAAAAAAAAACAACTTGCATGGAAAATAGCTGAAGTTGCAAGTGACAATGCTAAATTAAATAAAGATGCCATTGAAATGGCAATAAACAGAATAATAGATAATGCATCTGTTGCAATTGCGTCTTTAAATAGAAGGCCAGTAATTTCATCAAGAGAAATGGCTTTAAAACATTCTAGAAAAAATGGAGCAACAATATTCGGCTTAAATAATAAATTAAAATTTGATTGTGAATGGGCGGCTTGGTCTAACGGAACAGCAGTTAGAGAACTCGATTTTCATGACACTTTTTTGGCAGCTGATTACAGTCATCCAGGAGATAATATTCCTCCATTGATTAGTGTTGCTCAACAAAATAAAAAAAGTGGTTTAGATCTTTTAAGAGGAATTATAACAGCTTATGAAATTCAGGTTAACTTAGTTAAAGGAATTTGTTTACATAAACATAAAGTAGATCATATAGCTCACCTAGGACCAAGTGTTGCTGCTGGAATAGGCGCAATGCTAAAACTTAACACCGAAACAATCTATCAAGCAGTTCAACAAGCACTACACACTACAATCTCAACAAGACAATCACGAAAAGGTGAAATTTCAAGTTGGAAAGCTTACGCGCCTGCACATGCTGGAAAGCTCGCAATCGAAGCTGTTGATAGAGTTATGCGAGGTGAAGGTGCTCCTAGTCCAATATATGAAGGTGAAGATAGTGTTATTGCGAGAATTTTAGATGGCAAAAAAGCATTGTATAGAGTTCCATTACCAAAAAAAGGAGATTCAAAAAAAGCAATACTTGAAACTTATACTAAAGAATACTCTGCAGAATATCAGTCTCAAGCATTAATTGATTTAGCAAAAAAACTTAAAAAGAAAATACAATCTTTGAGTCAGATAAAAAAAATTGATATTTATACTAGCCATCATACACATTATGTAATTGGCACTGGTGCTAATGATCCACAAAAAATGGATCCAAATGCAAGTAGAGAAACATTAGATCATTCTATAATGTATATTTTTGCTGTTGCTTTAGAAGATGGTACTTGGCATCATTTGAAATCTTATTCAAAAGCTAGAGCAAAAAGAAAAAGCACTATTAGAATATGGAGATCAATAAAAACTCATGAGGATAAAAAATGGACTAAAAAATATCACGATCCTAACCCTAAAAAAAAGGCATTCGGTGCGAAAGTGGTAATAACTCTGAAAAATGGGAGAAAAATCATTGAAGAACAAGGTGTTGCTGACGCCCATCCATACGGTTTACGTCCATTTAAAAGAAAAGACTATTTAGAAAAATTTTTAACCTTAACAGAGAATATATTAAATAAAAAAGAAAGTGATAGATTTTTAGAGGTAGTCCAAAATTTAAAGAAACTAAAAAAAGGTCAATTAGATAAACTAAATATTGAAGTTAAAAGAGGAAAACTTAAAAGAAATTTAAAAAAAGGAATTTTTTAATGCACTTTGTCGAAAAAAAACCTAACCAAAAAAGATTAGATTTTGTTGAAAAATTAAAATCAGACAAAATATTAAGAGTACCTGGAGCTTACAACCCTTTAACTGCAAAATTAATTGAGGAAATTGGATACGATGCAGTTTATGTTTCTGGTGGAGTGATGGCTAATGATCTTGGTTTTCCAGATATTGGTTTAACAACATTACAAGATGTGAGTACTCGCTCATATTTAATTTCAAGAGTAACTAATCTTCCAACAATTGTTGATATAGATACTGGCTTTAAATCTTGTAAAGAAACAATTGAAACCTTCGAGGAATTCGGAATATCTGCTGTGCATATAGAAGACCAAATAGAGAGAAAAAGATGCGGTCACCTAGATAATAAAGAATTAATTTCAAAGGATGCAATGGTTAAAAAAATTAAAGAATGTGTGGCCGCTAAGAAAGACGAAAATTTTAAAATTATTGCTAGATCTGATGCTAAGAGTGTAGAGGGAATTGAAAAAATGATTGATAGATGTAAGGCTTATATAGATGCTGGAGCCGAAATAATTTTTCCAGAGGCTTTAGAAAGTGAAAAAGATTTTGAAAAAGTAAGAAAAGAACTGTCATGCTACTTGCTAGCAAATATGACTGAATTTGGTAAATCTAAATTATTTAATTACAAAGAATTAGAAAAATTTGGGTACAATATTGTGATTTATCCTGTCACAACTCAAAGATTAGCCATGAAAAATGTTGAAGATGGATTAAGAGACATTTATACAAATGGACATCAAAATAACATTATAGATAAGATGCAAACTAGAAAAAGATTATATGAATTAGTAGACTATGAAAAATATAATAGTTTAGATGAAAAAATTTATAATTTTGATACTGAAGGACACGAATAATGAGTGATGAAATTAAAAAAGGTTTACTTGGAATAGTGGTTGATGAAACGGAAGTTTCAAAAGTAATGCCAGAAATTAATTCTTTAACTTATAGAGGTTATGCAGCGCAAGATTTGTGTGCTAAATGTAAATTTGAAGAAGTTGCGTATTTAATTCTTAATGGTGAATTACCAAACAAAAAACAATTAAAAAATTTTGAAAAACAAGAGAGAAAAGAAAGAAAACTTTCTAAAACTTTGCTTGAAGATATTAAAAAATTTCCGAAAAAAGCTCATCCAATGGATGTTGCAAGAACTGTTGTCAGTATCATGGGTCTAGAGGATAAAGAAACAAAAGATAATTCTCCAAAAGCAAATATGAGAAAAGTGATGAGAATTTTTGCAAAAACCCCTGTAGCTTTAGCTGCTTTTTATAGAGTTAGAAAAGGAAAAAAAATTATACCACCTAAAAATAATTTATCCTTTTCAGAAAATTTTTTTAATATGTGTTTCGGTAAAGTGCCAAATAAAGATATTGTAAAAGCATTTGATGTTTCTTTAATTTTGTATGCTGAACACAGTTTTAATGTTTCAACTTTTACTGCAAGAACGATCACTAGTAGCTTATCTGATATTCATGGTGCTATTACAGGAGCGATAGCAAGTCTTAAGGGCCCACTTCATGGAGGAGCAAATGAAGAAGTAATGCATATGATGAATAAAATAAAAAAACCAGAAAATGCACTTAATTGGATAAATAAAGCGCTAGATAATAAAGACGTAGTAATGGGATTTGGTCATAGAGTTTACAAAAGTGGAGACTCTAGAGTCCCTACAATGAGAGAATATTTTAGTAAAGTTGCTAAAATTAAAAAAGACAAAAAATTTGAAAAAATTTACGACATTGTTGAAAAGGTTATGATCGAAAGAAAAAATATTCATCCTAATGTAGATTACCCAACTGGTCCTACTTATCATCTAATGGGTTTTGACACTGATTTTTTCACACCTATCTTTGTAATTTCAAGGATTACTGGTTGGTCAGCTCATATTATTGAACAACACGCTGCAAACAAATTAATTAGACCACTTGCTAGCTACAAAGGTAACCAACATAGAAAAGTTGTTCAACTAAACCAAAGGTAATTAACTAAAAGCTTCTGCCCAAGTTCCTTGTGTTGATGCCTTAGAATATTCTGTTGCACGACCCTCAAAGAAGTTCATATGTTCTACAGCATTTAACATTGTATCTAACCAACCTAAAGGATTTTTTTGAACATCGTAAATAGGTTCTAGTCCTAACTGAACTAATCTTCTATTTCCAATAAATCTTATGTAATCTTTTACTTCCTTAGCAGTTAATCCTTGCATTGGTCCCATTTCAAAAGCTAAATCGATAAAAGCATCTTCATGCTCAATAATAGTTCTACAAGCTTCATATAATTCTTTTTTTAATTTTGGAGTCCAAATCTCAGGATTTTCTTTTATGAATTCTTTAAAAATCCTGATCATAGAATTACAATGAAGAGTTTCATCACGAACTGACCAAGTAACGATCTGACCCATACCTTTCATTTTATTATGTCTTGGAAAATTTAATAAGATTGCAAAGCTTGCGAATAATTGTAAACCTTCAGTAAAAGCACTAAATACAGCTACAGTTTTTGCTATATCCTCTTTTGAATTTACATTAAAGCCTTGCATATAATCATACTTATCTTTCATTTCTTTATACTTCATAAATGCAGAATATTCTGACTCTGGCATACCAATAGTATCTAATAAATGAGAATAGGCAGCGACATGTACTGTTTCCATAGCAGCAAAAGCTGTCATCATCATTAAAACTTCAGTTGGTTTGAAGACAGTTGTATAATGTCTTAAATAACAATTGTTAACTTCAACATCTGCTTGAGTAAAAAATCTAAATATTTGAGTTAGTAAGTTTTTTTCAGGTTGAGATAGATTTTTTTGCCAATCTCTAACATCATCACCTAATGGTACTTCTTCTGGTAACCAATGAATTCTTTGTTGTGTTAACCACGCATCATAACACCATGGATATCTAAACGGTTTATATACTGGGTTTTCAACTAATAGGCCCATTTTTTTTGGCTTTATAATCTCTTTTTTTTCAACTTTTATTTTTTCTGCTACTGACATGATAAACACTCCTCGTATTCTGGTTGATCGTTTGATTGTTGGTTTTTAGATTTATAAACGTTAGCCGTAATATCTGTAGATTTTGCATCATTGATATTTTCAGCACGCTGAATTGATTTTGATCTGCAGTAATAAAGGCTTTTTAAACCTTTTTTCCAGGCATCAAAATGAATTTTATGTAATTCTTTCTTATGAACATCTGCTGGCAAAAATAAATTAACTGATTGAGCTTGAGATATAAATGGTGTTCTGTCACCACTTAATTCTATAATCCAATTTTGATTTAATTCAAAAGCAGTTTTAAAAACATCTTTTTCTAAATCTGTTAAAAAATCCAAATGTGATACAGAGCCTTGATTTGTTGTAATAGTAGACCATGTTTCATCGTCATTTTTACCATGACTTTCTAATATCTCCTCTAAATATCTATTTCTAACATTAAAGGATCCAGATAAAGTTTTATGAGTGTAGCTATTTGCTGCTATTGGCTCTATACCTGGCGAAGCACCGCCACAAATAATTGAAATTGATGCAGTGGGTGCAATAGCAGTTTTATTTGAAAATCTCTCTTTAAATCCATATTCGGCAGCGTCAGGACAAGCTCCTCTTTCTTCAGCCAAATCTTTCGATGCTTGATTAACTTTTTCATGAATATTCTTAAAAATCTTTTTATTCCATGCCTTAGACATTACTGACTCAAGAGGAATTCTATTTTTTTGTAAAAAGGAGTGAAAGCCCATTACACCGAGGCCTACACTTCTCTCCCTTTCTGCTGAATACTTAGCATCTTTAAATTGATCGGGAGCTTTATTAATAAAATCAGATAAAACATTATCTAAAAATCTCATTACATCACTGATCATATTCTTGTCATCTTTCCACTCATCATATTTTTCAATATTCAAAGATGATAAACAGCATACAGCTGTTCTGTCTTTTCCATCTTTATCAATTCCTGTTGGTAAAGTTATTTCGCTACATAGATTTGAAGTTTTTACTGTTAGGTTTGCTAATTTATGATGTTGAGGAATTTGTCTATTAACCGTATCAATGTAAATAATATAAGGTTCCCCTGTTTCAATTCTTGCTGTTAACAATCTTATCCATAAATTTCTTGCTGAAATAGTTTGTTGGACAGATCCATCTACTGGACTTTTTAATGCCCACTGCTCATCTGTTTCAACGGCTCTCATAAAAGAATCTGAAACTAAAACACCATGGTGAAGGTTTAGTGCCTTTCTATTTGGGTCTCCACCAGTTGGTCTTCTCATTTCAATAAATTCCTCAATCTCTGGATGATCAATTGGAAGATAACATGCTGCTGAACCTCTTCTTAAAGAACCTTGACTGATAGCCATAGTAAGTGAATCCATTACCTTGATGAAAGGAATTATTCCTGAAGTTTTACCAACTCTACCAATTTTTTCTCCGATAGATCTTAGATTACCCCAATAACTTCCTATTCCACCACCCTTTGCAGCTAACCAAACATTTTCACTCCAAAGATCTAAGATACCTCCTAAACTATCTGAAGCTTCATTTAAAAAACATGAAATCGGTAATCCTCTTTTAGTTCCACCATTAGACAAAACTGGTGTTGCAGGCATAAACCATAAATTACTAATGTAGTTATAAATTCTTTGAGCATGCAAATTATCATCTGCATAAGTGCTTGCCACTCTTGCAAATAAATCTTGATAAGATTCATTTTGACCTAAATATCTATCTTTTAAAGTAGCCTTACCAAAATCTGTAAGTTTGGCGTCTCGTGAACGATCAATCTTTATTATAATGCCTTTTTCATTTTGGAAGAGCTCTGTATCATTACTTAATGAGAAAAGATCGGGCCTATCAGTGTTAACCTTATTGATTTCTGGGCTATATTCAGAGACAGCTTTCTTGAGAGCTTGAGAAAGTATTTTATTCATTAGTTCCTATTATTATATTCGTTATTTTGGCTAAAACAACTATATGTTGTATGCACAAATCATTAATATACTAAATGTTCAGTAAATCAATAGAACATATATAGAACATATAAAAAAAATTTCAACTAAAATATTCCATAAAAAAAACGAAAAAAAAGGTAAGTAATAATTCATGAATGAAATTGTAAAAATAAACCCATATGGCTTTAGAGAATATGACGCACGATGGATCTACCAAAAAGACATCAACCAAAAAGGGATATCGAATCTTGGCAAAGGATTAGGAACACAAATTATAAAACACACAAAAAAAGAAAATCCAAGAGTGATAGTTGGTCATGACTATAGATCTTACAGTGAAGAAATTAAAACTGCTTTTAAAGAAGGTCTTAAATCAACAGGATGTTATGTTGAGGATGTTGGATTGTCTTTATCTCCAATGGTTTATTTTGCTCAATTTAATTTGAATGCTGATGGTGTTGCTATGATAACTGCTAGTCATAATGAAAATGGTTGGACAGGTGTAAAAATGGGTATCAATAAAGGTTTGACACACGCACCAGAAGAAATGAGAGAGTTAAAAGAAATCACGTTAAATCAAAAATTTTTAAAAGGAATAGGAAAAGAAGAAAAAAAAGATAATTTTCAAAAAATTTATAAGGACGAACTTATTAATAATAATAAGATAAATAAAAAAATAAAAGCTGTAGTTGCATGTGGAAATGGGACAGCAGGGATTTTTGCACCTGATATCCTAAGAGGAATAGGATGTGAAGTAATTGAGTTAGATTGTAATTTAGATTGGAATTTTCCAAAATATAATCCAAACCCAGAAGATTTGAAAATGCTTCATGAAATTTCTAAGTCAGTCAAAAAAAATGATGCTGACATTGGCTTTGGATTCGATGGTGATGGAGATAGAGTTGGGATTATTGATAATAATGGTAATGAAATATTTTCAGATAAAATAGGTCTTTTGATAGCAAGAAATTTATCAACTAAGCATAAAAACTCTAAATTTGTTGTAGATGTAAAATCTACAGGCTTATACTCTAAAGATGAAATTTTAAAAAATAATAATTGTGAAACTATCTATTGGAAAACAGGACACTCTCATATCAAAAGGAAGGTTCATAATGAAAAAGCTTTAGCTGGATTCGAAAAAAGTGGACATTTCTTTTTCAATCACCCGTTAGGTTTAGGGTATGATGATGGAATTAATTCAGCAATTCAAGTTTGCCATTTATTAGTAAATCAAAATAAAATGTTGAGTGAATTGATTGATGAAATACCAAAAACATATCAATCACCTACTATGGCTCCGTACTGTGAAGATAAAGAAAAGTATAATGTAGTTGAAGATGTAGTTAATAAGATAAAGAATTTAAAAGAAAATAAATTTAAAATTGATAATCAGGAAATTAAAGAAATCTTAACAGTAAATGGAATAAGATTTTCTTTTGAAGATGGGTCATGGGGATTAATAAGGGCTTCTTCTAACAAACCGTCTTTGGTTATAGTTACAGAAAGTCCAACTTCAGATAACAGAAAGTTAAAAATATTTAGGTTTATTGATAATCTTCTTCAAAATACAAAAAAAATTGGTGAATACGATCAAAAAATTTAATTATCTTTTTTTTCTTCGTTGTTAATATTTTCTAATGACTCGTTTTTAACTTCACTTGATGATTGGTCATTATAAAATTTTTTAATAAGTTCTTCTTCTTTTATTTTTTGTTCTTGATCAAATTTATCTTCCCATTCTTTAATTCTTTTATTTTCTTCTCTTATTCTTTCCTCTTCCTCTTCTTTAGCTTTCAATGCCATCTGTTTTTCTTCTTCTATTCTTTTTTGTTTTTCCTCTTCTTTTCTTAATTCTTCCTCTTTTTCTCTTTGTTCTATCTCTTTTTGTAATCTTTCTTGTTCTGCAGCTTTAATTTTCTCTTCTTTTAATCGAAGCTCGTCCTCTTTTTCTCTTTGAATTGCTTGTTCTTTTAATAATTGTCTTTGAAGATCTTGTTGCCTGTCTATTTCAAGTTGCCTTAATCTATTTTCAGTTTCACGTAATTTTTCCTCTTCATATTTAAGTTTTCTTGAAGCTTCACGAATTTTTTGCTCCTCATCTAGTCTTTTTTGTCTTTCAATCTCTTTTAATCTCAACTGTTCTTGTCTTTGTTTTTCTTTTTCCTCTCTTGCTCTTTGTGCTTCAGCTTGTTTAATTTTTAATTGCTCTTCTTTAATTTTAATCTTTTCTTCTCTTATTCTTTGTCTTTCCAACATTTTTATTCGTAACTCTTCTTCTTTTAACCTAATTGCATCTTCTCTAATTTTTCTAGTTTCTTCATCTTTAATTTTTTGTTGTTCAATTTTAATTCTTTTAGCTTCAATTTTTTTTCTTTTTTCCTCATTTTTTCTTACTTGTTTTTCATTATCTATGATTAATTTTTTTTGAGCTAAGATTTGTTTTTTTTCTTCTCTTAATAAGTCTAACCGTTTTTTTTGCTCAAGTTTTTTTTGATTTGCTAATTCTTTTTTCTGTTCTAACTTTTGTTCTTTCAGTTCTCTAATTTTTTGTTTTTCTCTATCTTTTTTGAAATTTACGTAATAGTTTTCAATTTTTTTCTTTGTTTCTTTTAGTAGGTTTATAGAGGGAATTTCAATCCCGGGAATTTTAATTTTTTTTCTTTTACTCTTTTTAGTTTTCATTTTAAAAAATTAACAATTTTAATTTAACTTTTATATTAAACATGTGTTTAAATTGAGTTTCAATAAATTCATTTAAAAGTGCTTATACTATTTTTTTTTCAGAATACAATTTGAGCGTGTAAATATTTATACATAAATGATTTTTTTTTTAAATTCATTCTAAAGAGAATCGTGTAATAGGATTTTATTTTATGACGAATAAAAAAATTCTTTTAATTTTAGTTTTATTATTTCTCAATAATTGTGCTGTTTCTGGCTCTGCTTTTTTAGGTCCGATATATACTGGTGCAAAAACAGGTAGTATTTATCAAGCTTCATTATCTTATGGTTCTGGAAAAATAATGAACGAATTAAATCAATCTTCAAAAGTTAAATCAAAGAAAACAAAAATATTTTTTAAAAACAATACTACTTTACCTGATATTCCTTATATAACTGAAGATCCTATTATTGTTGCATTTTATAAAGTTGAAAAGATTGGGTTTTCACAAATTATTGAACCAGAGCCATTACCTTAGTCCATTTAATTATAATTCAAAATTTCAATTATTACGAGTTTTGTTTTTTTTAGAGAATCGCTTAATAATTAATTAAGGGTGGTAGAGGGAGACTGAAGCCACCCCTTTTTTTTTATAAACCTGAATATCTAAAAACAAAAATTGTCCCCACAACAAATAAAAACAAACCAAAAAATACTTGCAATTTCGTTTTGTCAATTTTGTGAGCTGAATTAGCACCCACTCTTGCCATGAACATCGTAATGGGAATAAATATTAAAAAAGCTGGAATATTTATAAAGCCAACACTTAAAGGTAATTCTATCTTTAAAATAAATCCTGAATACCAAAATCCGATTGCACCACATAAAGCTATAATAAAACCAATTGTAGCAGCACTACCAATAGCTTTTTTAATGGGATAACCAAAATATTTCAATATAGGAACATTCATAACTGCACCACCGATACCCATAGGTGCTGAAATAAAACCAGAAATCAATCCAAAAATAATTCTAAAATGTAATTTAAATTTATTTTTACTCACTGATTGTTGGTTGGAATTTATTAACATATATGTTCCCAAACAAAAAACTACTATAGTAAAAAAAATTACCAAAGACTTTGTTTTCATCATAGCTGCAAAAGTAGTTCCTAATAAGACACCTAAAATTACAAATAAACCATAAGTTTTTATAATATTAGTATCAACAGATTTATGCTTATTGTGAGTGTAGACTGATACCATTGATGTAGGAATAATTATTGCAAATGAAGTTCCAACAGCTAAATGCATCAAATAATTTTTATCTACACCTATTGCCTCAAATAAAAAAAAAAGAAAAGGAACAGTAATAAGCCCACCACCGATACCAAATAATCCGGCAAAAAAACCAACGGGGAATGCTGTAATGACCATTAAAAGTATATAAATTGAATACTGATTTGATAAAATTGAATTAAACAGTTTACCCCACTCTTCTTTCAACGTTGTTATATTTTATCTTATCCATTATATGATCTATTTTTTTAACATCAGCATCTCTAACACACATATTTTCACTCAAATACCTTTTCCAGTGACTAGCACCTGCCTGACCGTGAAATAAACCTAGTGTATGCCTCATTATTTGATTCAATCTTGTACCTTTTTTTAACTCCTCTTTTACATAAGGAATTAAATTTTCAATAATTTCCTGTCTGCTTGGAATAATTTCGTTTTTAAAAACTTCTCTTTCGATGTCTGCTAATAAATATGGGGTATGATACGCTGCTCTGCCAATCATAACTCCATCCGTTTTTTCTAAGTGATTTTGAATTTCATCAACTGATGTAATTCCACCATTTATAATAATCTCCTCATTAGGAAAATCTCTTTTTAGATTATAAACATAATTATATTTTAAAGGTGGAATATTTAAATTCTGTTTTGGTGTAAATTTTCCTAACATTGCCTTTCTTGCATGAATAATAAAGGTTTTAATTCCAGTTGATTTTAAAGTTGATATAAAATTATGAAAATTATCGTAATCCTCAACATCGTCATATCCAATTCTAGTTTTTATTGTTACTGGAAGTTTAGTAATTGCTTGCATCTTGCTTAAGCAATCAGCAACCAAATTTGGTTCTTTCATTAAGCAAGCACCAAATTTATTTTTTTCAACTTTTTTACTTGGACATCCTAAATTTAAATTAATTTCATCATAGCCAAAATCTTCACCAATTTTTGTTGCCTCCGATAAAAGTTTTGGTGACGAACCACCAATTTGGAGTGCTACTGGTTTTTCATTTATATTAAATTCTAATAATTTTTTTTTATCACCTCTATTGATTGCCTCATCTACAATCATCTCAGTATAAAGAAGCGTATTTTTTGAAATTAGTCTTAGGAAAAATCGTTCATGACGATCTGTACAATCCATCATAGGAGCAACGGAAACTTTCCTATTCATTTTAAAACTTTATGTTAATTTATTAGGTGTTTGAAGTATTTGAGTCATCTGAATTATCATCTGCTTGATTTTCACTTTCAGTCACTTCTTCTAATGAGACTTCTGCTTGATCAGACTCTGTATCTACAGTTTCATTCACATCCACTTCTGGTTTTGCTGTCTCTGATAATTCAGCTAAATCTTCTTTTGAGACTTGAATTTTCTCAGGGTTTTTTCTAGCTCTTTTTGATGGTAAAATAGGTGTTCCACTTTTTGAAATCTCACCTTTATAAAGGTTTTCAAAATCATCGCCCACATCCTCATCAGCCTCTACACTGTCATCAACTTGTTCAACATATTTTCTTAATTTATAAATTGCACTCTCAGTTAACTCTTGAACTTTTACATTTTCTTCAGCTATTTCTCTTAAAGCTATAACGGTATTTTTGTCATTATCTTTTTCTAAAGTTGGTTCAATTCCTGAATTTAATTGTGTAGCTCTTTCTTTTGCGACTAAAACTAATTCGTAAGGACTTTCTACCTTATCGATACAATCTTCTACAGTTACTCTAGCCATGCGCAGTATCTACACAGTGAGCTAAATAAAATCAAGGAGATTTTTTAAGTATATTGGGGATTCAGCTTATTTCTTACAAAAAATAAAAGAAATAAAGAGATAAAAACATAGGTAAATGAAACTAATGCAATCTGTTCAATAGAAAAACCTTTATCTATTAAAAATCCAAATAAAGCAGTTCCAAAAGCAGTAGAAAAAACCATTAAAGCTGTGGTTAAGGCTTTAATTGAACCAATAAATTTCACGCCATAAATTTCTGCCCATGTTGACGAGCCCAAAACATTGGCTAGACCATTGGAAATACCAATTAAACCAAGAAAAACAAAGGAAGTCACTGGATTGTCAAAGTAAAATAAAACTAATGTAGAAAACAGCAAAGGTATATTCATAAAAATTAAAAGTTTTCTACTAGTAAATTTATCAATTAAAAAGCCAGATCCTAATAAAGTAACAACAGATGATATTGAATAAACCATAAATGATTGAGCAATGACAAAGGAACCCCACTCTTTAGCTTCAGTGATAAAAGATTGATAAACAAATACACCTGTTGCAATCCATGGCATTGCTAACATATTCAAACAAACTATATAAAATCTGTAATCCTTTAAAACTTCTATTCTTTTCCATTGTTTAATTTCTTTTATTTCAGGGTCATTTGAGCCTACTTGTTCTCTAGTATCAAAATCTAATTTTTTGATTAAAAAAGATGATGCTAATGGTAAAAAAATCAAAATCAAAATAGATATTGATATCCAAATATTTTGCCAGGCAGTGATTGTTAGTAAATAAACAATTAATACAGGTAAAATGAATTCTGCTGTTGAAAGACCAAACCATCCAGCACTTAGAGCTTTACCCCTTGATTTAGTAAAATATCTTGTAATAGTTGTTGTTGCTGTATGAGACATCAGTCCTTGCCCAGAAAATCTCATTAAAAAAACGGCAATAAATAAAAAAGCTATAGATGATATTTTTGAAAAGAAGAAACAAGAAAAAGATAGAAGTAAAGTTACATAGAAAGCAAATCTAAATATATTAATATCATCAATTTTTTTTCCAACCCAGATTAAAAGAAAACTGCTTAGTAATGTTGCTGAGGCATATATTGAGCCAAATTGTCCATGAGTAATTGAAAGTGTTTCTCTAATGCTAGAATTAAACAAACCAAGAAAAAAACTCTGTCCAAAACTAGAAAAAAATGTAAAAATAAAACCAAATATAATTACTTTTAAACTTAAACTACTAAACATAAAAAATTATGAGTTGTAATGTTGCTTTCATAGGTCTTGGTGTCATGGGTTATCCAATGGCTGGTTATATATCAAAAGGTGGCCACAATGTAACTGTTTTTAACAGAACAAAATCAAAAGCCGAAAAATGGATTAAAGAATACAAAGGTAAAATGGCTGAAACTCCAGCAGAAGCTGCAAAAGATGCAGAATATATTTTTACCTGTGTTGGAAATGATAATGATTTAAGAGAAGTAACATTTGGTGACAATGGTGCTTTTAAAACAATTAAAAAAGGTTCAGTTTATATTGATAACACTACAGCATCAGCAACTATTGCAAGAGAAATTTATGAACACGCAAAAAAAAATGGATTTGGTGCATTAGATGCTCCTGTATCTGGTGGACAAGCTGGTGCCGAGAATGGTGCATTAACTGTAATGATTGGTGGCGATCAAGCTGACTTTGATAAAGCAAAAGATAAAATTGATTGCTATAGCAAAAAAATGAAATTACTTGGTAAAGCTGGATGTGGACAATTAGCCAAGATGGTTAATCAAATTTGTATAGCAGGATTAGTTCAAGGATTGTCTGAGGGAATTAATTTTGGAATGAAAGCTGGATTAAATATGGAAGATGTTATTGAAGTAATTTCAAAAGGTGCTGCTCAGTCTTGGCAAATGGAAAATAGATATAAAACTATGATCGATGATAAATTTGATTTTGGTTTTGCAGTTGATTGGATGAGAAAAGATTTAAAGATTGCAATGGATGAAGCCAAAAATAATGGTTCACTATTACCTGTAACAGAGCTTGTGGATAAATTTTATGGAGAAGTTCAAGGTTTAGGTGGAAACCGTTGGGATACTTCAAGCTTAATTAAAAGATTTAGAAAGTAATGTATGCAGCCAGCATACTATGAAAATTTAAAAGAAATTCAAAATAAGTACTGGTCTATGTTAGATGATGCAGTGACTAATAGAGGTTCACCATTTAGAATTCCTGTTTTCATATGTGCTCATCAAGATGAGGTAGATGGTAGAATTGTTGTTTTACGTAAATCAGATAGAGCAAATAATATATTACAATTTCATACTGATTTAAGATCTCCAAAGGTAGATATTCTTAAAAGAAATAAGAATGCCTCTTTAGTTTTCTACGATAAAGAAGAAAAAATACAATTAAGAGTAAAAGTAGAGTGTGAAGTAAATAATCAAAATTCAACAACTGAAGAGTCATGGAAAAAAACTCAGCATATAAGCAGACGTTGTTATTTAACTGATAGCCCTCCAGGAACTGCATCAGAAAATCCAACTTCTGGGATGATTTCTAAATTGGAAGATTTTGATTATACAATGGAACAAAGCGAAGATGGTTATAAAAACTTTACTGTTATAAAATGCAAAATCAAATCAATTGAATGGCTTTACCTAGCTGCCAAAGGTCATCGAAGAGCAAGGTTTGATTTGGAAACTAATAAAAATGCTTGGTTAGTTCCATAAAGTAAAAAGCTAATAATTTAAATAATTCATAAGTCTAAATATCGCATCGAAAGGAAAATTTTTAATGATATTTTTTGAATGTGAAAAATAAATTTAAAAAGTATTTATTAATAGGTAGTTTTTCTTTTTTTTTAATTAAAGGAATAATTTGGTTATTAATTATTGCGGGTGCTTTTTTTGGAATAGGTAAAATATAGGAGGAAAAATGTTTATCGCAATGAATAGATTTAAAATTGTTAAAGGAAAAGAGACTGAATTTGAAAATGTCTGGAAAAATAGAGAAACACATTTAGATAAAGTGCCAGGATTTAAAAATTTTAATTTAGTAAAAAGTGAGACAAAAGATGATCACACTTTGTATGCTTCACATAGTATTTGGGAAACAAAAGATGATTTTTGGAACTGGACGAAATCAGAGGCTTTCAGACTTGCGCATAAAGATGCAGGAAAGCACAGTGATCTATATATTGGCCACCCAAATTTTGAGGGCTTTGAGAAAGTATTATAAAATGCTTGGTTAGTTCCTTAATCTTTAATTTTTCTTATCAGTAAGCTTGTCATGGCTTTTTTATTACAAAATTTATAATCATTGTCCGCTAGTTTTTTACCATTAGTAGCATCAAACATTTTCCAATTATATTTTACACAACTTGTAGGTTTTTTACCCAAACTAAGTATCTTTAATTCTACAGTTCTAGATCTTCCACTATCTGTTACAGAAAATGATCTTGTTTCACCTTTTTTCCAAAAGCCCAATGGAAATTTACAACCATTTTTTATGTATTTAGTACCTGATCTCCTTTGATCGTACACTCTTCCCATGCACTGACCATCGTTGGTAACTGTAAATAATTGCGTTTTTCTTACTCTACCCTCTCTATTCTTTTGAGTTCTTTTGTAAACTTTAATAATTTTTTTTGTGAAAGGATTTTTCCAATCTTGGGGACCTATAATTTTTTTTCTTCGCTTCTTGCCAAAAATTTTATCTGCTGGTGTATATCTAATTTCTGTATCATTCCTAATTTCTCCACCAGTAAATAATTCTAATGGAATAAATCTTTCATTAGCAAAAACTGATGAGGTAAAAATTAACAATATTAACGCAAATATAATTTTTTTCATTTCAAATTCTTAATTACATCTTCTTCTTTTTTACCAGCTCTTACTTCATCAAAATATACTACTTGTATGGGTATATCTTTCTTATGTATCTGCTTATAAATATTCACTTTAGATCTATAAATTCCAAATTTAAAATATGTTTTCACACCTTTAGATTTTGTTGCACCTTTAAAATCAAAAACTAATTTATTATTTGCCCATAATTTAAAATAACCATCATCTTTATGTGTCCAATTAACATTTACCAATATATCATTCCATTTTCCTAACAATTCTTCTTTAGAAAAAATTTGAGTGCTTCCTACAGTATATCCAGGAACATAGTTTTCGATCCAATATCCACCACGTTTATTTTTAAACATCCAAATTACATGTTTTTTTTCTTGGTGAAACTGACCAAGTATAACTGATACAGGATCAACATTTACAAAATCTTCAGGCATATAAATTGACCAAGCATACCATCTATCTCCTTTGCTAACTCTAAGCCTTGCACTCAACTCATGTCTTTCACGATTTGTTTTACAATCATTCCAGTTACCATCTTTATCTTTACCACAATCACCAGCTCTTAATTCAAACCTTATAGATTTTTCACCCGCACGTACTGGATGACCATCTGATTTATTAACTACTTGCATTCCATATTTTTTATAATAATTCCCTGTAAGGCTTTTTTTAAATTTACTACCTGAAGCTACATCCTTATGCAAACTTACTGCGTACGCAGTATTGATCCACAACAAACCCAGAACCACAACCCAAAAAATCTTTTTCATTTTTTCTTCAATTTTTTGAGAACTATTTTTTTCCAATTATAATGTCTATCTCGTGAATTAATTACGATTATTCTTTCTCTTTCAAAATCAATAATAATATTTTGTCCTCCAAATCCACTCATTCCTAAAATTTTTCTTTTAGATAATCCAATAATATCAAAATGAAATTGACCACCATATTTCTTTGTGTACATTGCGACATCGAATTGACCAGACCTATCACCGTCATAACTTCTTTTATTTTTATTTATTCTTTGTTCATAAATATTTTTTAAATATTTACCTACGCAAGTATCATTATTCCAATGATCCATCATTGATTTTGCGATTCTTAAATAATCGTATCTATCTGCATAAAAAGAATATCTTCCATACTCTCCTTTATCCTTATCTGCAAAACTTGTTCTAATCGTTTTACTAAAAAATACACTATTTTTAATTTTTGCATCATCTTTAAAAATTTTATTTAATAATTTTTGATAATCATCTCCAACTTTGAAAATGGTGTAATTCATTACAGTATTTGTCGCTAAAGCATTGTAATTATATGTTGGTCTTGATTTTTTGGTAGTTTGTAAAATATCAAGTTCCATTATTTCTTTAATGGGATATGTATTAACATTTAAAAAACGCTGATCTTTTATTCTATTGTCTGAATTATGATTTTTTTCTCCAATAAAACTTTGGTCTCCTGCTTGCATGTTGAGTATATCAATTAACTTCTGACCTTCATAAAGTGTTCCTTTTAAAATTGGCCAATCATCCAATTTTACATTAACATTATCAATATACCCCTCACAAATAGCATAACCTGTAACATACGATACTAAGCTTTTGCCCATGGAGTGTGATGGCATTAAACCTTTATTATTTTTAATATATGATGGTAGGTCATGTTCATCTATTTTAATTTTATTATCTTCAAATAATAAATAACTAACTAAACGTGTTTTTTTTTTATTCTTTAATTCTTTTTTTACATCTTTGTCCTCAATTAAATCTGAGTTGAATTTATAATAATCATTAGATCCTTTTATTTCATATTTCCAAAAGGCATCGAAACTATATTCTTCATATTGATGTTCAGCATATGTGGTAGAAAAAATGATGATATTAAATATGAAAACAAATATAAGTTTTTTCATTTTTTAAAATATAGATTTAGAATATTTTTTCCAATTGTCTTGGTAATGCTTAGTATTTTCTGCTACTGCTTTTTTTTCTTCTTCTGTAACTTCTCTTACAACTTTGCCTGGTGAACCTATTACTAAAGAGTTATCTGGTATTTCTTTATTTTCAGTAATTAAGGCTTTCGCACCAATGATACAATTTTTTCCAATCTTAGCATTGTTTAGAATCACTGCACCTATTCCAATTAAACTGTTGTCCCCTATCGTGCACCCATGAAGCATAACCATGTGTCCGACGGTTACATTCTTTCCAATTTTTAAAGGATAGCCTGGATCAGTATGCAAAACACTACCATCTTGAACATTTGAACCTTCACCGACGTGAATATTTTCAATATCTCCTCTTAGGGTTGCATTAAACCAAATACTAGAATTCTTTTCTAAAGTGACATCACCTATAATGGTTGCATTAGGTGCTACCCAATTTTCGCCTGAGTTTTTTGGTTTTTTATCTTTTAAATCATAAAACATAATTTATATATTATTACATTATGCCAATTCAAACTCCAATATGTGATTTCGGCCAAAAGGCACATGACTTTAAGCTAAAATCAACAGACGATAAAATAATATCTCTAAATGATGTAAAAGGTGAAAATGGAACTTTAATAATGTTTATTTGCAATCACTGTCCTTATGTTAAGGCAGTTACAAAAGATATTGTTGAAGATTGTAAAAAATTAAAAGATTTAGGTATTAATTCAGTTGCTATATGTGCAAATGATGCAGAAAACTATCCTGAAGACTCATTTGATAACATGATCTTGTTTGCAAAAAAAAATCAGTTTGATTTTCCTTATTTGGTAGATGAAACACAAGAGATTGCGAGAACTTATGATGCAGTATGTACACCAGATTTCTTTGGTTACAATAAAGCATTAGAGCTTCAGTATAGAGGTAGATTAAGAGAGCTTAAAAATCTAGTGCCAGTAAGAGATGGTGACAGTGATTTATATAAAGCAATGAAACAAATTTCAGAAACTGGTAAAGGGCCAGAGCAACAAACTCCAAGTGCTGGATGTAGTATTAAGTGGAAAAATAATTAATGTATTTGATTGCAACAAGATCTTTTCCACCTGAAGTAGGCGGCATGCAAAGCTTAATGTGGGGTCTTGCTAAAGAAATGTCAAAAAACTTTATGATTAAAGTTTTTGCAGATTATCAAGAAAATCACAAAGAGTTTGATAAAGAGGTTAACTTTTCAATTGAAAGAGTAGGAGGAATTAAGTTTTTACGTAAAATAAGAAAAGCCCAATTAATAAATGAATTTTTAAAAGAAAATAAAGTCCAAGGAATTATAGCTGACCACTGGAAAAGCTTAGAGTTAATAAAAACTACAAAGAATAAATATTGCTTAATTCATGGAAAAGAAATCAATCATCCTAAAGGAAGTTTTCAAAATAAAAAAATAGTAAAAGTTTTAAATGATGTTGAAAAGGTAATTGCTAATTCAGAGTATACAAAGAATTTAGCAATTAATATTGGTGTTGATAAGTCTAAGATAGTAGTGATTAATCCTGGAGTAAATCCAGCTAAGGAGCTTAATAAAAAATCATTAGACAAAGTAGAAAGTTTATTAAAAATTAAAACGCCTCGATTAATTACTGTTTCTAGATTTGATAAAAGAAAAAATCATGAAAAAGTATTAATGGCATTAAGAAATTTAAAACAAATATATCCAGATATTGTTTATATTTGTATCGGTTATGGAGAGGAAGAAGATAATATAAAAGAATTAGTTAAAGAACTTGACTTAGGGACACAAGTTATGTTTTTCAAAGATATCGGTGATGATTTAAAAAATGCTTTAATCGCAAAATCAAATATTTTTGTTATGCCATCAGTCATACATAAGACTTCAGTTGAAGGATTTGGAATTGCATATGTTGAAGCTGCACAATATGGTGTTGCATCTCTTGGTGGGAAGGATGGTGGTGCCCCAGATGCAATACAGCATGATAAAACTGGATTGATTTGTGATGGAAATAATCTTGACGATATCTATTCTTCGCTCAATTCAATGATAGAAGATAAAAAATACCTAGAGCTTGGAAAAAATGCTAAAGAATTATCTTCCAAATTTTATTGGTCTAACATTGTAGAAAATTATAAAAAAATTCTTAAAGCAAGTTAGTCAATCTTTCAAAAACTTTGTCAGCACTTAAATTGTTAAGGTCACTCACTTCGATTGCTTTAAAATTTTCTCTTTCAATGCTAACCTTATAAGCTGTTGTATGTTTGCCAAATAATGTTAGACCTTTAGTTCCAGTATGTGCTGTTATATGTGCAGGACCAGTATCATTAGCAATTACAAAAGAACTTCCTTTAATCAAGGAAGTTAGTTGTGATATATCTAATGCTCTTCCATTATCTAACAAAGCTAATGCATTAATATTTTTTGAATCGTTTATTTCAGAAGGTCCTGGTGCGGTTACGATTTTATACTCATCACCATATTCATTTGAAATTTTTTCTATTAGATTATTGTAATAAGGCCATTTTTTAATTAACAAATGAGGTGAACAAAAAGGAAATAAAAGAATATATTTTTTCAACTTATAAAAATTTTTTATTTCACTAATATCTGTTGATGCCCAACTAAAATCAGGCTTTAAAGTATTATGTGTGTTTAAACCAGACTCTTTTAATTGATAGTCAAATCTTTCAAGAACAGAAATTTTGTCAAATTCTTCTTTATCTTTATTAGATGGCAATGTTGATACTGAACTTGACCAAACTATTTTATCAGCCTTTGGGAAAAGAATATTTTTGTAGAAATTGGTTCTGGAAGAATTTTGAAGATCAAAAACTTTTGAAAAGTTATATTTCTTCAATTCTCTCATTAAAAAATATAAATAAATTAGATTATATTTTGGTAATCTTTTGTCTAAAATCACCTCGTGAATAAAAGGATTTTTTTTAAATAAATCAAAATAAGGTTTAGTGGTAAGTAAATATAAATTATCATTTTTATGATTTTCAGATATATCTTGAATTGCACCACTTGCTTGAGCTATATCTCCTAATGAACCATGTTTAATTATTAAAATATTAGACATATTTATAACAAGATAGCACAGTATTAAATTTTATGAATAAAATTATAGTAGAAGTTTCAATTGGAGAACTTTTAGACAAAATTTCAATTCTAGAGATTAAACAGGAAAAAATAAAAGATCTTGAAAAGTTAAAATTCATCAACAATGAACATTCTATATTAAAAGATCAATTAGGAAAAAATGTTAAGTCTGATGATAAGTTGAATAATCTTTATCAATCGCTCAAAGAAATAAATGCTAAACTTTGGATTATTGAAGATGATAAAAGACAATGTGAAAAAGATAAAGATTTTGGAGAAAAGTTTATTAAACTTTCAAGAGATGTACATTTTCTAAATGATGATCGTGCAAAAATTAAATTAGAAATAAATAATCACACTGGATCAGTAATTAAGGAAATTAAAGAATATACAAGTTATTAAATCATTTAATGGCACTACATTTTTCAAAAGAAGAATTTAAAAAAAGAAAATCTAAAGTGTTAAATTCAATGAAAGAGCAAAATATAGATGCTCTTTTAATGTTTAGACAAGAATCTATGTATTGGCTAACTGGATATGACACCTTTGGGTATGTTTTTTTTCAAACCTTAATTTTGGATAAAAATGGAAACACAATATTACTAACAAGAGCTCCTGATTTAAGACAGGCTCAAAATACATCCAATATAGAAGATATTAGAATTTGGGTTGATAAAGATGGATCAAATCCAACTGATGATCTTAAGGTTATTTTAGATGAATTAAAACTTAAAGGAAAAAAATTAGGAGTTGAGTATGAAGCTTACGGTTTAACTGGACGTAATGCACTTAGACTTAACAAATCTTTAGAAGATTATTGTACAATAGAAGATAAGTCAGACTTAATAACAAAATTGAGAGTGGTTAAATCTGATGAAGAAATCGTTTATGTAAAAAAAGCTGCAGAACTTGCTGATAAAGCTTTGGACGAAGTATGGAAACATGCAAAAGCTGGTGTAAGTGAATCTAAGATATTAGCAGAAATGAATAGAGTTATATTTGAAGGAGGTGGTGATTATCCCGCAAATGAATTTATTATTGGTACAGGAAAAAATGCTCTTCTTTGTCGTTATCAAGCAGAAAAACAAACTTTAAATAATCAAGATCAATTAACTGTAGAATGGGCTGGAACTTACAGACATTATCATTCAGCAATGTTTAGAACTATTCCTATTGGAAAAGCAGATCCTAAACATCATAAAATGCATGAGGCATGCATTGAGGCATTAAAGAATTGTGAAAATAAATTAATACCAGGAATTAAGATTGGAGAAGTTTTTGATGCTCACGCAAAGACCTTTGATGATCTTGGTTTTAACAAAGCTAGAATGAATGCATGTGGTTATTCTTTAGGTACAACTTTTTCTCCAAATTGGATGGATTGGCCAATGTTATACACAGGAAATCCATACATTATTGAGCCAGGTAATGTTTTCTTTATGCATATGATCTTGATGGATTCTGAAAATCAATTAGCTATGAATTTAGGTGAAACTTATCTAGTTACTGAAAAAGGTAACGAAAGACTGGGTAATCAAAAACTAGATTTGGTTATTCTTTAGTTAAAGCTGTATTTTTTTTCTAAAAATTTAATCACATTATGAATTATAAAAGTCATAAATAGATAAATACCACCAGCTACAATAAATACTTCTATTGGTTTAAAAGTTGTAGAAATTATATATTTTGCAACACCAGTCAAGTCCATGATAGTAACTGTGCTTGCTAAAGAAGTTCCTTTCATCATCAAAATAATTTCATTTCCATATGCTGGGAGTGACTGCCTGATAGCTATTGGAATTTGAATCTTGTAAAAAATAATTTTGCTTGATATACCTAAGCTTTGTCCAGCTTCAATTATTCCAGGTTTAATTGTCTGAAAAGCTGATCTTAATATTTCTGAAGTATAGGCACCTGTATTTAGTGCAAAAGCAATAATTGCACACCAGTATGGTTCTTTTAAAATTACCCATAATAATGTTGATCTCAAATATTCGATTTGACCTAAACCAAAGTAAATAATGAATATCTGTACTAAAAGTGGAGTTCCTCTAAATACATATGAATATCCATAAGCAAATTTATTAACAAAAATATTTTTATTTAATCTAAGAATTGAAAAAAAAAGCCCAATAAATAACCCTACAATTAAAGACACAGATAAAAGTTTTAAAGTTATAACTGCAGCATTTAATAACTTTGGGAAACTATTTATCATCAATTCAAAATCCATCAATATCCCCTACTATACTTAACTTCTAATTTATTAATCAGTTTCATGCTTAAGAAAGTCAGCAACAAATACAAAACTGCTGCAAAAGAATAAAAGAATAAAGGATCTCTTGTAGATCCAGCTGCAATATAAGATTGTCTCATGATCTCAACTAAACCTGTAACAGAAATTAGCGATGTATCTTTGAGAGTTATTTGCCAAACATTGCTTAAATTAGGAATTGCAAGTCTTAACATTTGAGGAAGAATAATCTTATAAAACTGTTTAAATTTACTAAAGCCTAAAACTTTTGATGCCTCGAATTGCCCTTTATCAATTGATTGAATAGCACCTCTAAAAACTTCAGTAGAATATGCGCCAGATATAATTCCAATAGCAAACGAACCAGTTACAAAAGCATTTATTTCTATGTATTCATTGTAACCAAACATAGAAGCAACAAACATAACTGCTCCACTTCCTCCAAAAAAGAAAAGATATATAACTAGTAATTCTGGAACACCTCTAATGACTGTAGTGTAAATATTTGCAATTAGATTTAATGATTTAAATTTAGATAACTTTAATGGAGTAAATATTGCAGCAAAACTAAAACCAATTAACATTGCTGTAATTGATACAGCTATTGTCATTAGGGTAGCGCGAAATAATTCATCACCCCAACCAGTATCTCCAAATGCTAGAAGTTCCATACAGATTGGCGACTATACATGATAGTCGCCAAATCTAAAATTGAATTACATAGAAGCGTCGAAACCGAACCATTTAGTAGCTATTCTACTAATATCTCCGTTCTTTCTTGCTTTATTAATTGCAGCGTTAAACTTTTTCAAAAGTTCAGTATCATCTTTTCTAATACCGACTCCAACACCGTTTCCAAATGCACCACCTGAAAAAGTTGGACCTGTTAAAACAACAGGCTTACCAGATTTTTCTGCATAATCACTAAATGCTACCGCAGCAGCTAATGCAGCATCACATCTTCCTGATGCTAAATCTAAGTTAACTTCATCTTGTGTTTTGTAAGTTCTTACATTTACTTTTCCAACATCACCTGAATCTAAAAAGTTTTGGTGAATTGTAGCAGTTTGAACACAAACAGTTTTACCTGCTAATGCTGTTGTAAGAGTTTTTAATGCTTTTTTTGCAGCTGCATTAGGTTTAGTTAAATTAATTCCAGCAGGAGTATCTAAACCTTCAAGACTAGAGCCTTTCATAACTGCTAAAGATGCAACTTCATCTGCGTAACCCTGAGAAAAACTAATCGCTTTTTGTCTTTCTGCAGTAATTGACATACCTGCCATTATTGCATCAAACTTTCTCATAATTAAAGCTGGTATCATTCCATCCCAGTCCTGCTCTACGATCGTACATTGTTGACCAATGTATCTGCATAATGTCCAAGCTAACTCAACTTCAAAACCTATCAATTTTCCGGCTTCGTTTTTAGAATTCCATGGAGGGTAAGCACCTTCAGTTCCAATTCTAATTTTATCAGCATTTACATTTCCAATGACCAACAAAGAAAATAAAACTGAAAAAATAGTTTTTTTAAATATATTCATTGTTCTCTCCTTTAATAAAAGAAATAGTATTTCACAAATTAAAGATTTAAAAAAGAAAAATTTAATGATTTATAGATGATGAAAAATTCCAAGAACAATCAAAACTAGGCACATAAACCCTTGATAATTTAGTGTTTCCAAAATATTGGTGAAAAACATTTAACCAATTTTCAACTTGATGGGGTTTTTTATCTTGGCTTCCGACTTGTGCAGTAATAACTCCTTTTGGTTTTAAGATTCTAACTAATGAATCCATATTTTTTGCTGCAAGATCAATACAGAATTGATCATCATTTAAATCAACAAATATATGATTATATGTATCATCTTTAACAGATTTAATACTTTCAAATGCATCTCCCCATATACACTTAACTGAATTTTTTTCAGTAGCTTTTTTTCCTATATCACCTAAATGTTTGTTGCAAACTTCTACCACCTCTGGATCAAGTTCGTACCAGTCAATAAAATTAAATTTTTTAGAAATGCATTCTCTTGCAACTCCACCATCTCCCCCACCTATAATAGCTGCCTTATCATTAGATTTATTTAATTTTAAACCTGATCCAACAAATGTAGAGCTATAAAGGTGTTCATCAGTCGACGCTACTTGAATCTCACCATCAATGAATAAAGATTTTCCAAATTGTTCTAAATCTAGAATTTCAATATGTTGACCAACTTTAGATCTAAAATCTTCTAATACATCATTAACTACATATGATTTTTGTAAGCCAGGTGAGCTATAAATATCGTGATATAAAGATCTTGTATCTCTATTAAACTCTTTTTTTACTATTCTTTTATGTTTAAATTCTTTTTTAACAATATTAATAGCAATAGAAGGGCTGATTTTTCCACAAGTAAAAAAATCAAAACTTATAATTCCTTTTTCGGGAAATGTGTGAAAGCTGATATGGCTTTCGGCTAATAAAGCCAAGATTGTAAAACCTTGTGGCTCAAATTTATACTTGGAAATATTGAGAATTGTAACTTTTGCAGCTCTAGCAATTTCATTAATTACTTTTTCAAAGACTGATGGATCATATTCTTTATCAGTCCCAATGATATCCAGAGTAATGTGCTCCCCAACTTTAATCATCTTACCCTTTTTTGTAATCTTTAGCTTTGTCCAAAACTTTTTTCATTTCTTTATATGAAAGAATCTTTGGTTGCCCTAACTTTAGTGCAATAGTGTATTGATGACAAATATTTTCTATCTCTTGTGCAAGTTCAAAAGCTTGGTCTAAATTTTTTCCAAAAGCAACCTGACCGTGATTTGACATTAGACAAGCACTTCTGTTTTCTAAAGCTTTAATTACATTTTTTGAAAGCTGTTCTGTTCCAAAAGTAGCGTAATCAGCACATTTAATGTCATCTCCTCCTGCTAGAGCAACCATGTAATGAAACGGCGGTATTGGTTTTCCGTGTGAAGATACAGCTGTTGCGTGTGGAGAATGAGCATGAACAATAGCATACGCTTCTTTTTTATTTGCATAAATATCTCTATGAAATCTCCATTCAGATGAAGGTTTATTATTTAAGTCCTTATTTTCTTCTTCATCATTTAAACCCATAAAGACTATATCTTCAGGTTTTAATGTTTCATATTTTTTTCCTGATGGAGTAATTAAGTATCCTTCTGTATTATTTTCTCTTCCTCTTAAAGATATATTGCCAGATCTAAGAGGCGAAAGATTTGTAGAGTTTAATTTTAATGAATATTCAATAATTTGATTTCTTTGATCTAAATTTTTCATTTGAATAAGTTTTTAAGTCCTTTTTCTGATGCTTCACAAATACCTTTTTCAGTAATCAAACCTGTTACGTATTTAGCAGGTGTTACATCGAATGCTAAATTCATAGCTTTACTTTTTTTTGGATAAATTTGTATTTTTTTTACATCTCCTCTCTCATCTAAACCTTCTACATGTGATAGTTCTTCAGAGTTTCTCTCTT
This sequence comes from uncultured Pelagibacteraceae bacterium, assembly GCA_902627735.1. Classification (GTDB taxonomy): domain Bacteria; phylum Pseudomonadota; class Alphaproteobacteria; order Pelagibacterales; family Pelagibacteraceae; genus Pelagibacter. The sequence goes on along the minus strand of CACOKI010000003.1, from coordinate 62,799 downwards.
CAATAGGAATGTCTTTGTGATTTTTAATATTCCAATCTATTGTTGAGCTTGGGAGAGCTACATAAAAAGGAACATTATTGTCATGAGCTGCTAATGCTTTTAAGTAGGTACCAACTTTATTACAAACATCACCATTAGCTAAAGTTCTATCTGTACCAACAATACACATATCAACCTCTCCCCTTTGCATCAAAATTCCACCAGTATTATCTGCGATGATTGTATTTTTAATTCCTTCTTCATTTAACTCGTATGAAGTTAAGTTGGCTCCCTGGTTTCTTGGTCTTGTTTCATCAGCCCAAACATGAACTGGAATTCCTTTTTTGTGCGCATGGTAAATTGGAGAAGTTGCTGTTCCCCAATTAATGGTTGCAAGCCAACCTGCATTACAATGAGTTAAAATATTTACTGTATCTTTTTTTTTATTATAAATTTCCTCAATTATTTTAAGACCATTTAATCCTATATTTTCACAAAACTTTATATCTTCTTCACAAATTTCTTTTGCTTCATTTAAAGCTATTTCTAAAATCTTATCACTATTAACGCCTGATAGTTTATTCATCATTCTATCAACTGCCCATTTAAGATTTATAGCTGTTGGTCTTGAAATAATTAAATTTTCTGCTGATTTTTTTAAAAATGACTGATCATTATTTTCAATTATAGCTAAAACTAATCCATAAGCTGCTGTAGCGCCTATTAAAGGTGCACCTCTCACTTGCATAATTTTAATGGCGTTAATCGCATCATTTACTGATTTTAAATCCTTTATAACAAATTGATGTGGAAGTTTTGTTTGATCTATTATTTTTACAGTACTATTTTCAAACCATATAGTTCTATATTCTTTTCCGTCTATTTTCATCTATTTAAAACTCTACCAGCAACAGTTTTAAGTTTATCTATAGTTTTTTGAGTTCTTTTTTCTGGTGCGGTTATTATTGCTACATCTAAACAATTATTTGTTGGATCTTTTGGATCAATATGTTTTTCGAAATTTTCTATTAAATTTTTAATCATATTTTTTGCTTTTGCAGCATTTCCCAAAAGAACTTTTATAACTTGTTGAACATCAACATTCTCATAATCTGGGTGCCAACAATCATAATCTGTAACCATTGAAACCGATGCATATCTAATTTCTGCCTCTCTTGCTAGTTTTGCCTCTGGCATATTCGTCATTCCAATTACATCTGCTTTCCATGATCTATATAAATTTGACTCCGCTAATGTAGAAAATTGTGGTCCTTCCATTACGACATACGTACCATTTCTCTGAAATTCAATTTTCTCTTTTTTAATTGCCTCCTCACAAGCATTCATTAGACCATTAGAAGTTGGATGTGCCATAGATACATGGGCAACTATTTCGTCATCAAAAAAAGTTTTATTTCTTGCAAAAGTACGATCAATAAATTGATCTACTATTACAAATTTACCTGGGGGTAAATCTTCTTTTAAAGATCCTACTGCAGAAATAGAAACAATATCTGTTACTCCGAGTTGTTTTAATGCATCAATATTTGCTCTAAAATTAATATTTGAAGGTGAAATAAAATGTCCTCTACCATGTCTTGGTAAAAAAAAAATCTCTTTACCATTATAATTTGTTTTTAAAATTTGGTCAGAAGGCTTTCCCCATGGTGTTTTTAAGTCTATTAATTCTCTATTTTTAAACTCTTCAACATCATATAAGCCACTACCACCTATAATTGCTAATTTATTGTTTGCCATATCAAAAAATTAATTTATTTATTTATATATCGCAAATTAATATGGATTTAAAAGATTATATTAGATCAATACCTGATTATCCAAAAAAAGGAATTCTCTTCAGAGATATAACAACTTTAATAAAAGATAAAGATGCATTTTCTGAGTGTATAAATCAGATAGTTAAAAAATCTAAAAATTATAATTTTGATAAAATAGCAGCAATTGAGTCTAGGGGATTTGTTTTTGCATCAGCAGTCTCTTACATTTTAAGAAAACCTTTTATTATGTTAAGAAAAAAAAACAAACTACCAGCTGATGTTCATTCAATTGACTTTGAACTTGAGTATGGAACTGCAACCATTGAAGTGCATAAAGATTCAATAAACAAAAATGAAAACGTACTGATTATTGACGATTTAATAGCTACTGGTGGGACAGCTGAGGCTGCAGCAAAATTAGTTGAAATTTCAAAAGGAAAAGTTGCGGCCTTTATATTTGTTATTAATCTTTTTGACTTAGGTGGATGTGATAAATTAGTTAGAAAAAATTTTAAAGTTGAAAATTTAATTGAATTTCCTGGACACTAAACGGTTTTAAACTTATCCACAGGCAATTTATTGATTTGAAATAAATTTTTTTGCTTATAATTTATACTTAATGAGAATTGAAGAAGAGTTAAAATTAGATTATTCAGACGTTTTATTTAGACCTAAACGAAGCACACTTAAAAGTCGTAAAGATGTAAATCTCTTAAGAACATATAGATTTAAGTACAGCAAAAATGAATGGTCAGGAATACCTATAATGGCTGCGAATATGGATGGTGTTGGAGAATTAAGTATTGCAGAAAAATTAAATGAATATGGAATGATAACGTGTTTGACCAAACAACATGATATCAAAAAGATTAAACAAAATAAAAATATCAAAAAAATTTATTCTAATATCGCTCTAAGTGTAGGTATCAAGAAAGAAGATTTTCGAAATTTAGATAAAGTGTTAAAAGAATTTAGTTTTTTTAAATTTATTTGTATTGATGTTGCTAACGGGTATTCAGAACATTTTACTAATTTTGTCAAATCTGTAAGAGATAAATACCCTACCAAAACAATAATAGCTGGAAACGTTGTAACTGCAGATATGACGCAAGAACTAGTTCTCAGTGGAGCAGATATTGTAAAAGTTGGAATAGGTCCAGGAAGTGTTTGCACTACAAGAATACAGACAGGAGTTGGTTATCCGCAATTAAGTGCAGTTATAGAATGTGCAGATGCTGCTCATGGTCTTGGAGCGCATATAATTGCAGATGGTGGTTGCACCTGTCCAGGTGATGTAGCTAAAGGATTTGGTGGAGGTGCAGATTTTGTCATGTTGGGCGGAATGTTAGCTGGTCATGATGAAGGCAAAGGGAAATTAATAAAAGTAAACGGATCTAAATATATTGAATTTTATGGATCAAGTTCTGAAGTTGCAAATAAAAAACATTATGGTGGTTTGTCTGATTATAGAAGTAGTGAGGGAAGAGCAGTTAGAGTTAAATATAGAGGAAAAATTAACGACACAATACTTAATATTCTTGGTGGAGTAAGAAGTAGCTGTACATATGTGGGCGCGCCATCTCTTAAACAATTAAGCAAATGTACAACTTTTGTAAGAGTATCAAATCAATTTAATGATACTTTTATCAAATAAATATATTTTTAGAATTTATATTTATTGGTAGCGGGAAGTGGGATCGAACCACTGACCTCGGGCTTATGAGTCCCGCGCTCTAACCAACTGAGCTACCCCGCCATATAGTAAATGAAGATATATAATAGAAAAATACTCTGATACAATCAATTTTTTACAATAAATAGTTTTTTATATATAAAAATGATTAGTTAAATCACTATGATTAAAAATTTATCAATAATATATCCGATCTTTAACGAGGAAAAAAGATTGTTTAACATTTTTCAAGATATAAAGAAATTTAATAAGAAAACACATCACATTAATAAAGAATATATTTTTGTTAATGATGGAAGTTTTGATAATTCAAAACAAAGAATTAAGGATTTTATTAAACTAAACAAAAACTCAAAAATTCAATATAAAATTATAAGTTATAAAGTTAATAAAGGTAAAGGTTACGCGTTAAAATCTGGTGTTTTAAATTCAACAAAAAAATGGATACTAACAACCGACTCTGATTGTTCAGTATCAAATTTTCAAATACTTAAATGGATAAAAAAAGATTACATAAATAAAGAAAATACGATTTATTTTGCATCTAGAAATCATCCTATTTCTCAAGTTAAAAAAATTAAAAGTAGAGAAATAATAGGAGCAATTTTTAGGTTTACTATTTCTCTTATGTTTAATGTAAAAATTTCAGACACACAGTGTGGCTTTAAATTATATCAAGCAAATATAGCAAAAAAAATTTTTTCTAAAATTAAAACTAATGGTTATATGCATGATTTAGAAATTTGTATTATTTCCAAAAAGATGAAACATATTATTAATGAGCTTCCTGTGATTTGGAAACACAAAACCCAAGGAAAGATTAGTTTTTTTAAAGACTCAATTAAGATAATATCAAGTTTAGTGATGATAAAATTTTATAGATATTAATTTATTTCAGAATGGAATTTACAAAAACAAATTTTCTATCACATAAGATTACTTATCTTTTTTTAATATTTATAATTTCAAGATTTTTTTATTTTAATTTTCTTAATATAACTTTCGATAATTGGACCATTGATGTTTATTGGCAATTTTTTCCTAAAAATTTATTAGAAAATGATTTTTTGAATTCTATTTATTTTAATCACTGGCAAGCACCGTTCTTAAACTTATTTGTTGGAATTACGATGAAATTATCTGATCATTATTTTTTAATCATTCAATTCATATATTTAGTAATTGGATTTTTATCTTTTGTATTCATATATTTAATTTCCAAAAACTTTAATTTTTCAGAAAATTTTTCTTTTTTATTATCTGTAGTATTAATGTTATTACCAACCACTATTTTATATGAAAATCATCTTTATAAAGAATATATTACTTTTTTTCTTCTATTATGGTTATTTTATTCAACAATAAAAATTATTAAAAAACCCAATTCATCGAAATATATTTTATTTTTATCTTTTAGTCTTTCATTACTCTGTCTTACTAGAGAAACATTTCATATTTTTTGGGGATATATTTTAATAATAATTATTCAAAAAAATTTAAATATTTTTAATAAATTATTATTATTTTTTATATTCACAATTATTGTCATGCCTTTTTATTTAAAAAATTTAATTTTATTTGACAAATTTGCTATTAATACGACCTCTTTATATGAACATTTAAATCAAAAAATTGACTATGTTAAAGAAATGGATGATCCCAATAGGCATCAAAAAATCAGAGATTTTACTTTTGGATCTTATGAAAATTATCAAAAATTCAAAAAAAAAACTTCAATATTGTATGAAGTAAAAATTAATTCACACGCAGAATTTTATAAAAATTACCTTAATTACGAATCCAATTCTGACAATGAATTGTTGAATTCTAATACTTCTTTTAATGAAGTATTTTTTGAAGTTGATAAATATAGAAAAAAAGATTTTTTATTAGTTCTTAAAGAACAACCTTTACTAATTATATTGAATATAATTAATTCAATTACAAGGCACCTTTTTACTTCAAGTGATTACTTCAATTTTACAAAACATAATGCTGATAAAATGGGTTATTTAATAAAAATTTCAGATTGTATTAAATTGACCCCAATATGTATTTATGAATATAAGTTTGATTGGAAAACAGTTTATACAATAGATGGACAACCTTTTAAATCTTTAGATACTGGACCTTTAAATTATAAAGAAAAAATCATTTATTCTCTTCAATATACCAATTTTTTACTAGTGATTGTTTATATAATGCTTTTATTTTTTTTAATACAAAGTTTGTTTAGTAAAAAAGATAGAGAAACAAATATAATTAATTTTTGGCTATTTACCTTTATTTTCATTTTTTCCGCTTTTGTTGTTTTTGAAGATGGTGAAATAGCTAGACACAGATTTCCTTTTGATTATCTTTGCTTTTTAATTTTTTTGAAGCAAATAAAAGAAAAATTTTTTAAAATTAATTAAAAAATTATCAATCCAAAAAGAATTAGACCTGTAGATGCTGCTGCAGAGAAATATAATTTTTTTCTTTTCTCGTTTTTTTGATTTGATTTAACTCTATTTAAAAGAACATTAATGTCAGTTCTCTTAGTTTGAGCCTTAGGAATATCATTGTCAAGATATCGAGAAATCAACCTGTTACGAACTGATGTACTTAAATTTTTCACAAAATTATTTAACCATGGAAAAGAAATATTTGCAAATTTTCTTATAAAGAAAGATAAACACCCAAAGCACCAAGTCCTATTACTAAAGTTGATAGTATGTAAACGTTCTTTTTAAATTCTTTGCTTTCAGTTTGTTGAAGTTTGGATTTTAAAACATTAATATCAACTCTATTAGGTCTTATTTGATTTGTTTTTAAAGGCTTTTCAGTGAAACTATTACCATTTGGGGTCTCGATATTAGATTTCATTTCTGCAAAGCCTTTATTATCCATATCTAAATAAAACACGAAATCGATATAGTCTCAATTTTTTAAAAGTTCAATTTGGGTCACTTTTGAATTGACAACTGTCCATAATGGGTTTCTACTCACAAAAAAAATTTTATGAGTATTCAAGAAATAGATTTTTCCAAAACACTATCTGATCAACAGGTCTATGATACCATTATGGGCAACTATTCAGATCTAAGTAAAGAATGGATATTTCATCAATGGAATTGGATGAATGCTGTTTACTGGTCTTTTAACGATCACTATAAATATATGGTAGTGATTTCATTGATTGAAAAAACTCTTCAATTTTATGATCAAATGCAAATTCAATATAGTTATGACGAATATTATTCAAAATCTTATCAACAAATTGAAAAATTCAGTATTACAGAGCTTTGCGAAAAACTAAATTTACCAAAAGAAACTGTTAGGAGAAAAGTTTTAGAGCTTGAAAAAGATGGAGTTATAAGTCGTAGTAAAAAAAAGATCATAATTGATAGAAAAGCATTTCCTTTTGTCAAACCTGAAAACCAGATAAAGTTTTCTTCAAAATATATATATTTAGTTTCACGAGCTTTGAACAAAGATAAACTTTATTCAAAAAAACTTGATCCACAAATGATTGAAAGAATTATTAAAAAAAGATTCTCGTTATGTTGGAGATGGTTTTATCGTATGCAAATACCATTAATTATTGGATATCAAAAATTTATGCAAGATTTGACTACCTTTCATATTTGGGGAACAGTCACTATGAACCAAGTTTTAAATGTTTCAAAACATTTAGAAACAGCTGATGACAAACCTCCATTAGATCACTTTACCACAAGTGATATTCTAATAAAAAATCTAGGTACAAATACTGGAATTAGCGCAATGTCAATTTCTGATATGACGAAAATTCCTCGCGCAACAATTATTAGAAAATGTAAATATTTAATAAAAAATGATTTACTAAAAATGAATGAAAAAAAACAATATGTTTTAACAAGTACAAATTTTAAAAAAATTTTACCTTATCAAACAGAAGCTTTTAAGTTTAAAGCCAAATTTATTCGCAAAGTTTTAAATCTTCTTGTAATTTCTTGAAAATAATTTATGTTTTAGTTTAACGTTGCGGAATTACTTAGAGGGGTCATGGGTATAGTAACAACAATCGCGCCGTTTGCACTTGCATTAATAATGTTAGGGCTTGGCGCATCTTTAACAGTAAAAGATTTTACAAGAGTATTTCAACATCCTAAAGAATTTTTTGTTGGTTTAATTTGTCAATTGGTTGTTCTGCCAATTGTTGGATATTTATTAATCATAATTTTAAAAACTCCAATAGAACTTGCTTTAGGAGTAATGTTAATTGCTGCGGCTCCTGGAGGAGTTACTTCAAATGTTTTAACTAAATTTGCAGATGGTGATGTTGCACTATCTATATCTCTTACAGCATTTACAAGTTTAATAAGTATCGTATCAGTTCCTTATATAGTTTTTTTATCAATCGACCTATTTGATATCACTTATGTAAAAAAAGAAGTTTCAATGCTGGGAATTTCATTAAAGATGTTTGGTGTCGTTACCGTTCCAGTAATTATCGGAATGACAATAAGAAAACTATTTAGTGATTTTATTGAAAGAAATATGAAAATAATTGAAAAAATATCTATTATATTATTTTTAATTGTTTTTATCGCTATTTATATTGAAGAATGGGACAGTATTATAATGTTTTTAACTACTGCAGGGACTGTGTCTCTAATCTTAAATATTTCTATGATGACAATAGGTTTCTTTGTTGCCAAGTTTTTTGCGTCAGGAGTTGCTCAACAAAGATGTATTTCTTTAGAATGTGGTTTACAGAATGGAACATTGGCTGTTTTTGTTGGAACACAATTATTTGGTCAAGATATGACTTACATGGTGCCAACTGCTGCATATGCTCTAATCATGATGATGACAGCTGTTATTTTTGTATTTTTTTTGAGAAAAAAAACTTAATTATAAATTTTTAAAGTCTGTTCGTTTTAGAGCCTCTGTTTGAATTGAAATAGGATATTTCTTTTTTTCTACTTCAATAAATAAGTTTTTATCTTTAAGTTCTTCATTAGAAAAATCAGAATTAATATATCCAAAAGTTAAATTTTTTTTAAAATTAAATGAATAATTTCCTGAGGTTGATCTTCCAATAATTTTATTCTCTAAATAAATAGGTTCATCATGAAGCAACAGTGGTTCACCTGGTTTGCTTTCTTTTAAAGTAAACATTGCAAATCTACTTTTAATCTTCTCTTTTTTGATTTTTTCTAACGCTTGCTTTCCAATAAAATCAATTTCTTTTTTGTTGCTTATTGTGAAAGTTAAACCTGCCTGATATTGATTTTCCTCAGGTGAGATATCATGACCCCAATGTAAAAAACCACTCTCCATTCTCATAATATCCATTGCATGCATTCCACAATTTGAAAGATTAAAATCTTTGCCTTTTTCAATTAGCAATTCATATATTTTTTTAGCTTCATTAACTTTTACATATAATTCATATCCTAATTCACCGACATAAGATAATCTCTGGGCCCAAATTTTTATCCCTTCTATCTTTATATATTTTGCTGTACCAAATTTGAAATCATTGTTATCGAAACTATCTTTTGAAATGGTTTTGATTAAATTTCTACTCTTTGGACCAAATAATCCAAATACACAATAATCATCTGTTATATCTTTTAATTTTACACCTTTAGATAGATGTTTGTTTATATGAAATTTATCTCTTTCCCTTGTTGCAGCTGAACTAATTATCCTAAAATGATTTTTATCTAAACAAACGACTGTTAAATCGGTTTCAATTCCACCATCACTATTTAACATGTGGGTATAAGTACATTTTCCAATCTCATTTTTTATATTAGCAGTACAAATTTTCTGCAATTCCCCGTGAGCTTTTTCGGATTTAATTTCAAACTTTGAAAAAGGGGTTAAGTCAAATAAACCGACATTTTTAATAGTATTATTGGTCTCATATTCAGCTGATGGATACCAATTTTGATAATTATAGCTGTATTCATACTCTGATATTTCTCCATCAAGTGCAAACCACATTGGTCTCTCATACCCTGCTGAAACACCAAAGCATGCTCCAAAACTTTTTAGATTATCATGATAAGGAAGTGTTTTTATATTCCTTGAGGTTTTATGTTGTTTAAAAGGCCAGTGCATTCCATAAAGATCACCCAGCGTTTCAGTAATTCTTTTTTTAATAAAACCTAGTTCTGAATGAAATTTTTGAAATCTTTTAATATCATAACTAAATATGTCTTGATTAATATGTCCAGTCATTAACCATTCAGCTGTAACTTTTCCTACTCCTCCTCCACTTCCAATTCCAATACTATTTAAACCACAACAAACAAAAAAGTTCTTAACTTCTGGAACTTCCCCTAATAAAGTATTAGTGTCAGGTGTAAAAGACTCTGGTCCTGCAAAAAATTTTCTAATTCCAGCTTTTTCTAGAACCGGAAACCTTTTGATCGCAGATGCTAAGTATGGTTCAAAATGTTCAAAATTTTCAGGAAATTCTCCAAAGGAAAAATCTTCTGGTACTAAACTTGTTTTATCAAATGCTGGAATAGATTTTCCCTCAAAAATACCTACTAAAATTTTACCAGCATCTTCTTTAATGTAAGTGCTGTTATCAAAATCTCTTATAACCGGTAATGTTTTAGATAAATTTTCTATAGGTTCAGTAATAATATAAAAATGTTCTGCGGGATAAAGCGGAATACTTACCCCAGCTCTTTCACCAATTTGTCTAGACCACATGCCTGAAGCTAATACAATATATTCACATTCAATTATTTGACCATTTGCTTTTACACCTGAAATTTTTCCATCTTTTGTTAAAATTTCTTCTACAGGTGATTTTTCAAAAATTTGAGCACCTTCCATTCTTGCACCTTTAGCAAGCATGTGAGTTACACCTGATGGATCAGCTGCTCCATCACCTGGCATTAAAATTCCGCCAATGACTTCATCGGTATTAATAATTGGATAATCTTTTTTGATTTGATCTTTATCTAAAATTCTTACATCAACATCATAAAGTTGAGCAGTTGTTGCTTGTCTTTGAAGTTCTTGCCATCTTCCTTTATTTTGTGCAATTGAAAGTGCACCGTTTAATCTTAAGCCTGCAGAGTGATCAACCTCTTTTTCTAATTTTTTATATAAATCTAGTGTATATTTTCGAATTTTTGTTATCGCTGCTGTTGGGCCTAATTGACTTACAAGTCCAGCTGCGTGCCAAGTTGTTCCTGATGTTAATTGATCTCTTTCTAAAAGAATAGTATCTTTCCAACCAAATTTGGCTAAATGGTAAGCGACTGAACAACCAACCACTCCACCTCCTATAACAACAACTTTAGTGCTATTTGGAAGTTTTTTTTCCATCTAATTAATTTTTGATTGCATCTCCTGGGTTAACATATTCATGTCCAAAAACATCTGCAACAGCTTTATAAGTCACATGACCTTTGTGAACATTTAAACCTGCTAAAAAATTTTTATCCTCTCCAAGAGCTTTTTGATAACCTTTATTAGCTAATTTAACTAAATAAGGAAGCGTTGCCTGATTTAAAGCTAAAGTAGAAGTTCTTGGAACTCCTCCTGGCATATTGGCAACACAATAATGAACTACATCATCTACTATATATGTTGGATCTCCATGAGTAGTTGGTTTACTAGTTTCTACACATCCTCCTTGATCTATTGCAACATCAACAATTACAGATCCTCTTTTCATTAATTTTAGCATATCTTTTGTAACTAATTTTGGAGCTTCTGCACCAGGTATTAAAACTCCACCAACTAATAAATCTGCTTCAGCAACTAATTTATTTAAATCTATTTTATCACTTTGTTCTGGAATAATTTTATCACCAAACATCTCAACTAATTGTTTCAATCTTGCTTCAGATTTATCTACAACATGAACTTTAGCTCTCATACCAGTAGCTATAATTGCAGCGTTCTCTCCAACTACCCCGCCACCAAGAATTAGTACATTTGCTGGTTCACCTCCAGGTGCTCCACCTAACAAAACCCCTCTGCCTTTTTGATTTTTTTCTAAACAATGCGCTCCTGCCTGTACAGACATACGACCTGCAACAGCACTCATTGGTGCAAGTAATGGAAGTCTACCATTATCATCTGTAACAGTTTCATATGCAATATTTATACTTTTTGATTTGATTAATCCTTCTGTTAATTCTTTTGCAGCAGCTAAGTGAAGATAGGTATATATGATTTGATTTTCTTTAATCATATCTACTTCAACTTTTTGAGGTTCTTTTACTTTAACAATTATTTCTGCATCATTGAAAATATCAGAAGCTTTATTAACAATTTTTGCTCCTACATTTGTATATTGTTCATTATCAAAACCTGCTTCAAAACCACCATTATTTTCTATTAAAACTTTGTGGCCCTCTGACACAAGAGTTTTTACACTATCTGGTGTTAAGCCAATTCTATTCTCTTGAGGTTTTATCTCCTTAGGTACGCCAATTATCATTATTGAAGTTTAATTTTTTTTACTTTTTGCGTAATTAGTTATTCCTGTTCTCAGTTTTTCAATAATTTCATCAATATGTTTCTTTTCACAAATAAACATTGGTGCAATTATTAAACAATCACCAGTAGCTTTAAAATTAACTCCAGCATCATAACAATGTTTAAAAGTTGCTAAACCTGCCTTACCAGGTCTGCCATCAGTTTTAATATCTATACCTCCCATCATTCCATAACCTCGAATGTTGTCCACTACATCAATATCTTTTAAAGAAAATAGACCTTCTTGGAAATAAGGAGCAAGTTCTTTTGCTCTATTAAAAATATCTTCTTTTTCAAAAATATTTTGTACAGCTAATGCTGCTGCAACAGAAACTGGTATTCCTGAATAAGTGTAACCATGAAATAATTCTATCGCACCTTTTGGAGAATTATCCATAACTGCATCATAAATTTCTTCTTTACAAGCAACCACACCAAATGGAACTATTCCGTTAGTTGTTGCTTTTGCCATTGTCATTATGTCAGGTGTCACACCAAATTCTTGAGCTCCAAATGCTGAACCAGTTCTTCCCCAACCTGTAATTACTTCATCAAAGATTAAAAGTATTTTATGTTTGTCACAAAGTTCTCTTAATCTTTGTAAATATCCAACTGGAGGAACTAAAGTTCCAGTTGAACCAGCAATTGGTTCCACAATACAGGCTGCAATATTTTCTGAACCAAAATTAGTACAAATTCTTTCTAAGTCATTTGCAATTTCAGCACCTGTTTCAGGTTGACCTGATATAAATTTATGTTCATCTAAATGTGTGTGTCTCATATGTACAACACCGGGCATCAATACACTTGCATAAGCTTTTACATTATTGATCATTCCACCTACTGATGTTGCTCCGATATTCATCCCATGATAAGCACGTTCTCTCCCAACGAATCTAAATCTTTGTCCTTCGCCTCTTGCTTTATGGTATGCAATACTAATTTTAATTGCTGTTTCAACTGCGGTAGATCCACAAATTGTATAAAAAATTTTATTTAAATTTCCTGGTGTGTGTTTTGAAATTCTAGTTGCTAATTCAAAAGATCCACCAAATCCTTGTTGGAACGGTTGGCAATAATCTAAAGTTTGTAGTTGATTTGTTATTGCTTCAATAATTTCTTTTCTTCCATGTCCTAAAGGATTGCAGAATAATCCTGAGCTAGCATCAATTTGCGTTTTACCTTGGTGATTTTTTAAATATACACCTTTGGCTTCCACTATAAGTTTTGGATTTTCTTTAAAATCTTTATTAGATGTAAATGGCATCCAATGTTCATTTAAAGAATTTGGTACAGATGTTCTTTTTTCAGAGCTCATATTAAAAATTTTTTAAAATGGTTAATTACTGAATCCTTAGACTAATTAAGTCCAATAAACCACCAAAATAATTGTCACAACTAAAAGTTGTGTAACTATAATGAGCATTTTTTTGTTTTACATATTGGTCAAATTAATCTTAAACTTAGAACATATAAATAATCAACTAAGAGGAATAAATGAAAAAAATAATAAGTTTTATTCTTGGATGTTTTGTAGCTCTTAATCTTTCAATTTCAGTTGCTAATTCGGCAGCTAACGAAGTTAGAGTTGCATACTTTTTAGAATGGCCAAGTCCAAATCTTGAAGATATGATGAAAAAGAACTTTGCTAAAGCTTTAGGAGTTCCTGTTAAGTGGACAAATTTCACTAATGGAGGAGCAATGACTGATGCTATGTTAGCAGGAGATATCGATATTTCTTATTCTCAAGGTCTGGTTCCTTTCATTAATGCGGTAAAATCAAAAGCACCTATCAAACTTGTTGATATTGCTATGGAATACGGAATGGGTGGTACTACTTGTGTAACATCTAATGCTTCTGGTATTACAAAAGCAAACGCAACAGAGTTAGAAGGAAAAAAAGTTGCTGTTCCACTAGGAACAATGGCTGAATATGTTTTCGATGAAAGTATGAAAGTTGTTGGAGCTGACAGAAAAAAAATGGATATTATTCAAATGGATCCTGAAGAAGGAGCTGCTGCATTAGTAAGTGGCGATGTTGTAATGGCATGTTTATTTGGTGGTAACTCTATTAAAGCTGCAACTGCAGTTGGATCTAGATTACTTACAGTTCAAGAAGCTAGAGATGCTGGTATTTTAGGTATAGATATTACTTCTGTAACTACTAAGTTCATGAAGGAAAATCCTGGAATGCTAAGAACTTTTATTGAAGTGACTCATGAAGCAAATGCAAGATATAGAGCTGGTAAAAGCGATATGAATGCAATGTCAAAAGCTTCAGAAATGAAAGTTGCTGATATGAAAGAAACTTTAGGTGGTTTTAAATTCTTAACTCCAGAAGAAACAAAACAATCTATGGAGAGTGGAAATCTTGATGCATTCTTAAAAGGAATGGGAACACCAAGAGGAAACGTAGACACAAGTTTCTTACCTTTATAATATAAAGGTAATTAAAATTTAAATAGGCGCCAATTTTATTAAATTGGTGCCTATTTTTTTATTAAAAATTAAAATATAAAGATTTTTATGAGTGATTTAGTTTCTCAAAATCTAAATATGATTTTCAAAACTCCAAAAGGAGAAACTGTTCATGCTTTAAAAGATTTAAATTTCACTCTAAAAAAAGGAGAACTTTTAACTGTTCTTGGTCCATCAGGTTGTGGAAAAACAACTTTATTAAATATCACTGCAGGATTTATAAGACCTACATCTGGAAGCATTACTTTGAATAATAAAGAGATTGATGGTCCTGGGGTTGAAAGAGGAATGGTTTTTCAACAAGGAGCATTGTTTGAATGGCTAACAGTAGCTGAAAATGTCAACTTTGGATTAAGAATGAAAAATGAAGATCCAATTAAGACTCAAAAAAAAGTTGATGAATGGTTAGAAATAGTTGGGTTAAAAGGATTTGGAAATACACCAACTTATCAATTATCCGGAGGAATGCAGCAAAGAGTTGCCCTTGCTAGATGTTTAATAAACGATCCTGATTTAATTCTAATGGATGAACCATTAGGAGCACTTGATGCGTTAACAAGAGAAAAGATGCAATCATTAGTTCTAAAAATTTGGAAAGAAACTGGAAAGACAATTATCTTAATTACCCATTCTGTTGAAGAAGCTTTATTGCTTGGTGAAAGGTTATATGTAATGGCTCCAAGACCAGGAAGAATACATAAAGAATACAATCTACCATTTGCATCAATGGGATTAAAAGACGATTTAAGAGAAATTAAAAAGAATAAAGAATTTTCTGCAAAACGTGAAGAAATTTTAGAAATGATTTGGAATATGGAAGAAGAAATTATGGGGAAAGAAAATTAAATGTTAACACAAATAGTAACTTTTCTAATTTTTTTTGCTGTAGTTGGATGTATTCTTTATGGTAGACGCCTTATAAGAACTGAAAAAGTTGATGCAGTATTTGGAAATCCAGAAAGAGCAAGAGGTGGTACTCATTGGGTCATAGTTGGTAGTAGTTTTCTTCTTTTAGTGTGGCTTTATTATTCATGGGATATCGCAAAAGGTTTTTATCCAAAATCTGCTAATGAACTTTGTCAAGTAGCTAAAGTTAATGACTCTTTATTAGGATTAAAATACCAATTCCCAATAGAAGAGAGGCAGTTTAAAAGCACCTCTCAAATTAAAAAAGAAAATAAAAATCTCCAAATAATCTTAGATGAAATACAAAATTCTAATGAGCTAAATAGTCAACAAAAAATAATTCTTGCTAATTTTATTAGTAAAACCAATCAATTAATTCCATTACTTACTAATGAGGACTTACTTGAAATTGATACTAGACAAAAAATAGATGACATTACTGGTAGAATTAATCTTTTGACTGAAAATTTCCAAAAACCTGATTATCCATTTGAGTCAGAACAAGAATATAATGAAAGACAAAAAGCTGTAAGTGAAGAAGGTGGATGGGGTATAGTTAAAGTAAGTGCTGGGACTGGATCTATAGAAAATACAATAGAAGTACCTCTAATTCCAGCAACTGATAGAGGTTTAAAATTTCATGCCGCTGCACAAGAATTAAATTTAATAAGTGATGATTTTTTCAAATTAAGAAATCATAACCCTCAATTTAAAGAAAAAATTAAAGAACTAAAGGATGAAATTAAATCTTATAGACAAGATTTAGATAGCGAAGATTTATCATCAACGTACGCCAAAAATATTGTAAAAATTGCTCGAAGAATAGAATTTGCAAGCATCTACCCACCTAACGCATTAGATAAAATGCAAAATGCAATTATTAAATTTGATGTTGCTCAAAAAGAAGCTCAAGGTGGATTAAGATTTATTGATATCTTTTTGTTTCCAGCAGGAACTATTATTGCAAGTGGTCCAAGTTGTTCTGAACAAGGTTCTGGTAGATGGCTTCCAAAACCTTCTGATACTTTTAATAAATTTGCACTAATGTTAAAACCAAGCGTAGGTTACAAAGATATTCCCCTTTTATGGATTGATATGGTCGATGTAAGCAAAATGATCGGTTTTATTTTGCCTGATTGGATTGCAGATATTCTTCCTGGTGAATATCCTGTTCACACTAAAGATGGAATAGTCAAACAAAACTTTAAAGGCTATGTTCTCAAAGTTGTTACAGGTGACTTTGAATTATTTAAAATCCCTGTGCCATACGGTCATATTTGGGATTCATTTATGAGGGTCTTCTTAGGACTAGTTTTTGGTATCCTTATAGGTGTTCCTTTAGGATTGTTTATGGGCTTAAATAGATTTGCAAAAGGTTTTTTTGATCCATTAATCGAACTATATAGACCAGTGCCTCCATTAGCTTGGGCTCCTCTAATTATTTCTGTTTTAGGAATTGATAATACAGGAAAGGTTTTTTTATTATTTATGGTGTCATTATCTATCATGATTATTTCAGCTAGGGCTGGTGCATCCGGAACTCAATTATCAAAAATTCATGCTGCTCACTCTTTGGGAGCATCTAAAAAACAAATATTAAGATATGTAATTTTCCCTAATTCTTTACCTGAAATATTAACAGGAATAAGAGTTGCAGTTGGAATGTGTTGGGGGACTTTAGTTGCAGCTGAATTTTTAGCTGGGACAACGGGTATTGGATTTGTAGAAAATGTTGCCAAAAAATATTTTCAATATGAGGTCATTTGGATCACGATATTTATAATGGGAATGTTGGGTCTCTTATTTGATGTAACTTTAAGAAAAATTATTGATAAGACAATTCCATGGCGTGGAAAAGGTTAATTTGAAGACTAAAATTTTAAAAAAAGAAATTATTAAAATTTTCAAAAAGTTTGGTTTGAATAATAATCATGCTTTAATTTCAGCAAACGCAATTATAAATGCAGAGCTTGTCGGTGCATATGGACACGGACTTTCAAGACTAAAAATGTATTGTGATCGAATTTCTAAAAAACTAATAAATCCAAAACCAAAGATAAAAATAAAAAAAATATCAACATCAATTTCTCATATTGATGCTGATGATAGTATTGGTTTTGTTGCTGCAGATATTGCAATTAAACAGGCAATTAGAAATGCAAAAAAAACTGGCATCGGCTTAGTGGCTGTTAAAAACAGTGGTCATTACGGTTTATCAGGATATTACGCAGAACAAGCTGTTAAAAAAAATTTAATAACAATGATTTATACTAATGCTCCACCTGCTGTTGCACCTCATGGAGCCTTAAAAAGTTTATTTGGCACCAATCCAATTTGTTTTGGAACTCCAACAGGTTCTAAAATACCATTTATTTTAGATACATCTATTTCAATGATAAATAGAGGGAGTATTAGATTAGCGCAAAGAAATAATAAAAAGATACCAAAAGATGTTGCTCTAGATAAATTTGGTAAACCAACAACAGATGCAAAAAAAGCCCTTCAAGGTGTGCAACTACCTATAGCAGGTTTTAGAGGTTCTGGCTTAGCGTGGATGGTTGATATATTAAGTGGGGTATTAACTGGAGGAAATCATGCAGGAAGAGTAAAAGATCCTTTTGATGATTTTTCAGGTCCTCAAAATATTGGGCATTTATTTATCACATTTAAAACAAATTTATTTGTAAAAAATTATAACACTAGGATAAAAGATAATATAAAAAAAATAAAAAAATTACCAAAAATTAAAGGAGTAAAAGAAATAATGTATCCTGGTCAAAATAAATATAAAAGATTTAAAATGAATTCAAAAAAAGAAATTAAAGTAACAAATATTACTAAAAAAGAATTGGAAACTTTAAAAAAATAATTATGCTTTCAAGTAAAGAAATAGTAGTGCCAAATAATCTTTTAAATTTTGCACATAAAAAAAAAGGAGTAAAAGCAGGTATTGTAAATGCTGGAAAACCTTTGCCAATGCTTTCTGTTCAAGATGCAGTAAAAGAAAATTTAATCGAACCTATTTTTATAGGTGACAAAAAAGAAATTCAAAAATGTGCAGAAGATTTAAAATGGGATATCTCAAAATATGAAATTATTCATGAACCTGTCGAAAATAATACAGCAACAATTGCAGCAAAATTAGCTAGTGAAAAAAAAATAAGAATTATTGTTAAGGGACATATTCATACAGATGTCCTAATGAAAGAAGTTCTCAAAAGAGAATATAATTTATTAGGTAAAACTAGACTAAGTCACATTTGGCATATGACTTTGGAAAAAGAGGATAAACCTTTGATTATTACTGATGGAGCTTTAAACGTCTTACCAAATGTTAAGACAAAAATGCATATTTTAAAGAATGTTATAAATTTTTCAAATCGAATTGGTATTGAAAGACCTAAGGTTGCAGTTTTGTCAGCTACAGAAGAAGTTTTAGATAGTGTTCCAAGCTCTAAAGAGGCTGAAGAAATAACAAAATTAGCTAAGAAAGAAAATTTAATTGCTGATGTTTTTGGTCCATTAGCATTCGATAATAGTATTTCAAAAAAATCTGCAGCTATAAAAGGAATAAAAAATGATGTAGCGGGAATAGCTGACGTTTTACTGGTTCCTAGTGTTGAAACAGGCAATGGTTTGGTTAAAATGTTAATTTATTTTTGTGGTGCATGTGCCGCTGGTGTAGTTGTTGGAGGTAAGGTTCCAGTTGTAATAACAAGTCGTTCTGACGAAGCTCCTGCGAGGTTAGCATCAATTGCTGCAGCTGTTGTTGCTTTAGATTAATTGTTTCATTGAAAAAAAATCTAATATGCTTTAAACAAACTAATTGAAATACTATGGCTATAAAATACCTTAAAAAATCACCAAAAACTCCTTCCACTGACGATAGTAAAACAAATGAAATCGTTAAAGGATTATTAAAAGAAATTGAAATATCAAAAGAAGAGGCCTGCATTGATCTAACCAAAAAATTTGATAACTATGACGGTGAAATAGTAGTTTCAAAAGAGAGAATGGAGCAAATAAGTAAAGAGTTAGATCAAAAAACAAAGGATGATATTCAATTTTCTCACGAAAGAGTAAAAAAATTTGCAGAAGCACAATTAAAAAATTATGGACAAGATTTCGAGGTTGAACTTTCACCAGGTCTTTACGCAGGTCAAAAGTTAATTCCTGTAAATACAGCTGGTTGTTATATTCCAGGTGGTAGATATGCGCATATAGCTTCGGCTGTGATGAGTGTTACAACTGCAAAAGTTGCAGGAGTCAAAAATATTATTGCTTGTAGCCCTCCAAAAAAAGATACTGGTGCACATCCAGCAATTATTTATACTGCTAATTTATGTGGTGCAGATGTATTTTTAAATTTAGGTGGTGTTCCTGGAATAGCAGCGATGACAAATGGTTTATTCAAAAATCCACCAGCAGATATTTTAGTAGGTCCAGGCAATCAATTTGTAGCGGAAGCAAAAAGAATTTTATTTGGTAAAGTCGGTATTGATTTATTCGCAGGACCAACTGAAATTGCAGTAATAGCCGATGATGATGCCGATTCAGAAATGGTAGCAGTAGATTTGGTAGGACAAGCAGAGCATGGTTATAATTCTCCCGCTTGGCTATACACTACAAGCAAAAGACTTGCCGATGAGGTTATGAAAAGAGTCCCGGAGTTAATAGCTGAATTACCAGAATTACCCAGAAAAAGTGCTGAAGCTGCTTGGAGAGATTACGGTGAGGTAATTCTTTGTGATACTGATGAAGAGATGGCAACAATTAGTGATGAATATGCCCCTGAACATTTAGAAGTTCAAACAAAAAATCTTGATTGGTTTCACAAGAGACTTAAAAATTATGGCTCTTTATTTATCGGTGAAGAAACAACAGTTGCCTATGGAGATAAATGTTCTGGAACTAATCATATTTTACCCACAAAAGGAGCTGGTCGTTATACTGGAGGATTATTTGTTGGTAAATTTATTAAAACTTTAAGTTTTCAAAGAATGACAAAAGAATCAACAAAATCTGTCGGTGCTGCATGTGCTAGAATTTCGAGGTATGAAGGTATGGAAGCTCACGCTAGGACTGGTGATATAAGACTTAGAAAATATGGTTTTTCAAATTAATAATTAATCTAATAATTCTTCGCCACTTTCTTTTTTTTCTTTGTTAATTTTATTAATTGATTCTTTATTTTTCTTTATATTTATTAAATCTGCGAATGTATGATTGACATCTCTATGACCAGCCTCATCATCTCTAATAACTTTAACAACATCTTTTAAAGTAGCGTGTAATGGTAAATTCCAATAATTAATTGCAATTTCTGGTGCTGGTTGATCTGGAATAGTTCCAGCCTCAAGTTCATTTAAATATTCAGTATAACTTATTACTGCTTCTTCCTCAAAGTATCCAACAATTCTATGTGCAGTTCTTTGAGAAATTATATAAATCAGTGCATAAGTTACAATGAATATAAATTGAGCAATCATAATAATGAATCTTTCTATTGCAGTTGGTTTGGCAATATGAATAAATGTCATTAAATGCATTCTTTCATTTTCTGCCTCATCTAGTAAAGTTTTTATCCATCCTTTATCATCCTCTATTTTTCTCAAAGATTTAAGATGAATTAACATTCCAGCAACCATTCCAGGAACAGCAGCGACAGTTTCTAATACAACTGCTCTATGACCATATCTTTTTTTAAAAAAAGTATCTGCCAAAAATCTCAAAAATTTTGTGAAAGATAAAGCTACCTTGTCACTAAAATTTTTGGGTTCAAAATGTTTATTTAAGTCACTCATATAAGAATTAAATAAACACTTAAAAAAAAATTACTATGCGCTAAAATTGTCTTTAAAATGTCTGATTTTTCAAAGTAAATATAATGTCTCTTTAACAATATACAATGTAAGCACAGTCATAAAACTAATAATAAATAAATTTATATACCTCCATGTTTTCTCTTTTTGAGCATATCTTGATAAAAATAATGATAGATAGCCTAACCCAAAAAAGAACACGAAAGATGCTATTGATGCTCCCGCTCCAAAATAAATTTTTTCATCTAGAAGAAAATTTTTTGAAAAATTTCCCAAAAAGAAAACAGTATCTGAATAAACATGAGGGTTTAGATAAGTAAAACCAAGTGTCTTTAAAGATATATTAAATTTTGAAATATCTATTATTTCATTGTTAAAATTTACTTTGGAATTAAAAGATCTGATTTTTGAATAAATAAAATAAATTAAAAAAATTACTAAAAGAATATTGAAAATTAATTCAATTGTATGATTGAAATACTGAATGAAATAGTGAAAAAGAAAAATTCCTAAAAATATTAAGATTAAGTCTGATATAGAGCAGATAAAACAAACTAAAAAGATATGTTGTTTTTTTAAACCCTGCTCTATTACAAAGATATTTTGTGCACCTATAGCTAAAATTAAACTAAGTCCAGTAAAGAATCCTAAGATTAGGAATTCCATCCAAATCTAAGTTTACTCTGCGTTTGCAGTTAATGTTTTAATCTCTAAAATGTTTTCGTTAGGATCTTTAACAAAAAAAGTTTCTTGCTCATACTTTGTGCCTTTAAATCTTAAATAAGGCTCATCGTAATATTTCGCACCTTTTTCCTTTAATCTTTTTTTAAGAGCATCAAAATCTTTTCTAGATAAATGAACTCCAAAGTGAGGAACAGAAACATTCCCCATATCAACATCATGTCTTTCATTATCTAGTTTGTGCTCACTTGCATGAAGTGTTAATTCATTTCCCCAAAAATCAACATCTGCCCATTCTTGAGCAGCGTTATCAAGTCTACAGCCAAGTGTTTCACTATAAAATTTCTTTGCTGTTTCTAAATCTCCACATGGAATTGCCAAATGAAAACAGTTTGTATTTTTGTACATTTTTAACCCTCTTTAAATTACGTATATGACTACTATATAAAGTATATACTTTTTTTAATCAACTGTTAGAAAACTCAAAAAAAATGAATGATTTTTTGCAATCTATAATTGACCGAGATCCTGCGGCAAAATCTAAGTTAAGTTTGATCTTAACTTACCCAGGTATTAAAGCTATTTTTTTCTATAAAATTGCAAATTTTTTTGCTATCGCAAAATTTGATTTAGTTGCAAGAATTATTTCTCAATTCTCAAGATTTTTAACAGGAATAGAAATACATCCAAAAGCAAAAATTGGAAAAAATTTGTTTATTGATCATGGCATGGGTGTTGTTATTGGAGAAACTTCTGAAATTGGCAACAATGTTACTATCTATCACAATGTTACATTAGGTGGAATTGCTCCAAGTATTAATTCAAACGATCAAAGAAATATGAAAAGACATCCAACCTTAGAAGATAATGTGGTTGTAGGTTCTGGTGCTCAAATTTTAGGACCAATTACAATTGGCAAAAACTCTTTAATTGGTTCAAACTCAGTTGTAACAAAAAATGTGCCAGAAAAATCAGTAATGGCTGGTATTCCTGCTCGAAGAGTTGGTGATGCTACAAAAGGATTTAAACCTTATGCTGTTACAGATGAAGATAAAGAATAATGAAAAATACAAAAAATAATTTCATCGATTCAATTGGAAATACCCCATTAATAAAATTAAAAGCAGCATCCGAAATTACAGGTTGTAATATTTATGGAAAAGCTGAATACCTTAATCCAGGTGGGTCAGTTAAAGATAGAGCGGCATTAGCTTTAATTAAAGATGCTCAAGAAAAAAAGTTGATATCCGAGGGTGGAATTGTGGTGGAAGGAACTGCTGGTAACACAGGTATAGGATTATGTCTTCTAGGAAATTCTCTTGGTTATAAAACTATAATTGTCATGAACGACAATCAAACCCAAGAAAAGAAAGATACATTGAGAAATATTGGTGCTGATTTAAGATTAGTGCCCCCTAAACCTTACAAAGATGATGGAAACTACGTAAAAGTTGCAGGAAGACTTGCAGAAGAATTAAAAAGTACAAATAACAATGGTGTTGTTTGGGCTAATCAATTTGATAACACTGCTAATGCTAAGGGGCATTACGAAACAACAGGTCCGGAAATATGGGAACAAACAGATGGTAAAGTTGATGGATTTGTTTGTGCATCAGGAACAGGTGGGACTATTGGTGGAGTTAGTAAATTCTTAAAGGAAAAAAATAAAGATATTAAAATTTATCTTTCAGACCCTACTGGTTCTGCTCTCTATAATCATATAATGAATGGAGAACTTAAAGCTGAGGGTGGATCAATAACTGAAGGTATTGGTTCAAGTAGAATAACTAAAAATTTTGCAGAGGCACAAATTGATGGAGCTTTTTCAATAAGTGATCAAGAGTCTCTACCAATACTCTATGATTTAATTCAAAATGAAGGTTTAAGTCTAGGAACTAGTTGTGGTGTAAATATTGCTGGTGCAATTAGACTTGGAAAAGAACTTGGTCCAGGCAAAACAATCGTTACAATTCTTTGTGATAAATCAGATAAATACAACTCAAAGATGTTTAACAAAACATTTTTAAAGGAAAAAAACCTACCTATACCTAGCTGGTTATAATATCGCATACCAGACATGTAACAAAACAGCTAAAGTACTGGTAACATTGAGGTCGTATGAAAAAATATATCTTAATTATTTTATCTTTCTTAATATTTAATCTTGCTCATGCAGGGATGACTGACAGTGACAAGTCTAAAGCTTGGGAATGTAGTGGAATTTATATGGCTAACTACTTCTTACCGTCGGGCGAACAATTTGAATATAGTATGAAAGAAAAGTCTATGGCATCAGTGAAAGTTCTGAAAACATACGCTCTTGAAGTGGGCATCTCAGAAAAAGATTGGGATGAAGGAGTTAATAAAGCTGTAGATAAATACTATGGATCTAAATATGACAAAGCTAAAACTGAAGATTGTCATTCGTTTATAGCTAATTCAATTCCTAATGGTGCTGAAAGAGTAAAAAAAGTAGTTCAAACTTTATATTAACTTAAGAAAGGAAATAAAATGAAAAAAATAATATTATCACTTTGTCTAGTCTTGTTTGTTAGTTCTGCATATGCAGGTTCTTGTCCAATGATGGCTAAAAATATTGATGACAAAATAAAAAAAGCTCAAGAACTTAGAGATCAAGGTATGGATGCACACAAAGCTGGTGACCATGCTAAATCTGAAAAACTTTTAAATGAGGCTCTTGCTCTTTTTAAAAGCTAAATAAAATTGTAAAATATGAAAAAAGCATATTTAGTAGCAGTTCCAAAAGTCACAAACCCAGATATGTTTGCAAAAGAATATGCAAGTAAAGTTGCAGATACATTAAAACCTTTTGATGGAAAATTTCTGGTAAGAACTCCAGAAAAATTAGTCAAGGAAGGAGACGAAACTACTCTTACGGTAGTAATTGAATTTCCAAATAAGGAAAAAGCTTTAGGTTGGTATAATTCAGATGAACATCAGAAAATTGTCGTTCAAAGAAGAAAAGCTACTGACCCAAAAAGCACAATTGTTATATGTGAAGAGTCAGACTCTTATTAAAAAAAAGGAGTAAAAATGAAGGCAATCTATACAAGAACTATCGGTGTTTATGATGATAAACTTGGTGAGGCCATGGAAATTTCTAAAGGTTTAGCTGAAGTAAGAAAAAAACATTATCCTGATCATGAAGTTTACTTTTCTTTTCAAATTGGTGGAAATCCTAGAACAGTAAGAGAAACTTTAGTCGGAGAACAATTTACAGACAAAGCGTTTGAAAATGATCAAAATATGTCTACTGATCCTAAATTTATTGAGCTTCAAAAAAAAATGAAAGATGTTTTTAAAGAAGGTACAATACAAGATGAAATGAGAATGATATTTACTGATTAAGAAAAAATTATGTCGATATTAAAGAGATACACTGATGCTATAACAAATAAAGATGAAGCAACAATGAATGAACTTTTGCATGATGATTTTAAATTTACAATGCATAAATCTGGAAATTCTTTAGGAAAAGCTGATGTTGTAAAATGGGCTATGAGCGGTGATATAAATCAAGATAAAGCACGAATTGTTTATGAAAATGATGAAGTTGGCATACACCATTCAATCGTAACTTTTAATGACGGCAATGTTGAAGCCGTGATGGCTGTTTATAGATACAAAGATGGAAAAATTATAAGTTTAGAGACTGGCGCTACTCCAATGTCTAAATAATGTTTCCAAAAAAATATTCAAACTTATTATTTATTTTTTTTATGGGTCTTGGCATGAGTTTACTCATGACACTTATAATTACCTTTATTAATACTGGTTATGATGAGCTTTATTACAAAAGATTTCTTAAAGCTTGGTCTGTAAGCTTACCTGTTGCAATGATTGCTACAACAATTGTTGCTCCTATAATACAGAAATTTGTAGATAAAATCACAAAATAATCATATTTTAAGATATGACTAATTTAACAGGGTACATCTTTTTGTTTTTAGGAATTATTCTTGGAGTTACATCTAATGGTTTTTTAAAATCAACAAATGGTTTTACCAATATTGGTCCAACTATATTTTGTGCAATATCAATATTAGCCTGTATTTTTTGTTTATCAAAAGCAATGAATATTATTCCTGTAGGTTTTACTTACGCAACTTATGGCGGTTTAACTATTACAGCGGTAACTTTATTTGGTGTTTTTAAATATAATCAAATACCAAACTTATATGGAATTGTTGGAATAGCTTTGATTGTTATAGGTGTAATTTTGCTTAATACCTTAGGAAAAACTACTTAGAAACAGGTTTTAAAATTTTTATAATTTTATTGTGAATTTTTTTATTTGCTGAACAAACTATGTTTCCAGCTTTTTTTGGATTATCATTTTTCCAAGTTGTCACTATACCTCCAGCAGCTTTAATGATTGGTATTAAAGCGTGAATATCCCAGATTTTGTTTCCACACTGAAGAACAGCATCAAGTTTACCTTCAGCAAAATGCGAATAACTTAAAGCATCTGAGCAAGGAAATTGCATTCTTTTTAAAATTTGTGGAATTTTTTTTTGCTGATTTAATGTAAGTACCCCATGAAAACCTGCTGATAATTTTATATTTGAAAAAGAAACTTTGTTATTAACTTTTATTTTTGTTTTTTTTCCATTTTCACAAACATAAGCATTTTTTTCTGATTTGTTATAATAATATTTTTTAAGAATTGGAAAATTTGCAAGGCCTAAAACTGGATATCCTTTGTAATTTAAAGATATTAAATTACTCCATGTTGGATTACCAATAACAAATGATCGGGTACCATCAATTGGATCTATAACCCAAGAATAATCACTTTTTGATTTTTTTTTACCCAGCTCTTCACCTATTATTTGATGATTGGGAAATTTTTTTCTAATTTGATTTCTTATAAATTTTTCAAAGGCTTTATCAGCACTTGTAACTGGATCGTAACCTCTACCCTTTAATTTATTGGTAACTTTAAATGGCCTATTAAGCTTTGTGTAATAAAATTTAGTTAATTTATTAGCTAAATTACTAAGAAATTTTGAGTACTTTTTATAATCTGAAGATTTTAATTTTAACACACGAGACTAATACAGTTTAATTAGTATTGATTAAAGCAAAATTTTAAATAATCATTGATATTAAGCATGAAAATAGAATTATTAGAAAATAAAGTTTTTTTTGAGAATGAGGGATTAAAAAAAGAAATTCATCCTTTTTGGCTTAGAGAAAGGGTAAATGGAGAAAAATTTGTAGATAAAGGAACGCAACAAAGACTTTTTGATCCAACTGAATTAAAAAAAAATGTGGAAATCAAACATCTTGAATTATCAAATGATTTTTTAGAAGTTACATTCAATGATGGTTCGCATACTAAATTGAATGTAAAAAACATTCTTAAAGAATTCTCAAATAAAAATGAGGTAAAATTTATCAAAAAGATTGAGTGGGATGCTTCATTAAAAGATTTAAATAATTTTTATTTTAAAAAAAATATTTTTGAAGAAAAAGAAATGTATGATGCTTTAGTAAGTTTTTACAAATATGGTTTTGTAATTTTTAAAGAAGTTCCAACTAAAAATAATTTCATTGTTAATTTTGCAAATTCAATTGGTAGTATTAGAAGAACGAATTTTGGTGAATATTTTGATGTTAAATCAAAACCTAACCCAAATGATTTAGCATATACGTCATTACCACTAGCGCCACATACGGACAACCCTTACCGTAATCCTGTGCCATGTATTCAAATGCTACATTGTATCACTAACGAAGTTCAAGGAGGTTTATCTACATTAGTAGATGGTTATACGGTTACAGAAAAACTTAAAAAAGATTTTTCAAAATACTATGAAATTTTAACACAAACCAAAGTAAGATTTCAATTTGTTGACGAAAATGTAATTTTAGAAGATTGGGCAGAAATGATACAATTAGATGAAAATAAAGAATTTAGACAAGTAAGATTTAGTCCTAGACTAGATTTTGTTCCGTTAATGGAAAAAGAAAAGTTAGAACTGTATTATTCAGCGAGAAATAAAATTTCAGAATTATATAATTCTGAAAAATATAGAATTGAATTTAAATTAATGCCTGGAGATCTCTTAATGATGGATAATTACCGTTTATTACACGGAAGAACATCTTTTGACTCTAAAGATGGAGAGAGATTTTTACAAGGATGTTATATTGATTATGATAGTACTGAAGGAAAATTAAAACATTTAGCTAGAAAATTTGGTTTTTAAATAAATGAAATCACTTGATCGAAATAAAATTAAAATAATTTTTTTTTTTATCATTGTTTTTCTGATAGTATTAAAATTTTTTAATACTCCTTATAATTTTTATTCATTATTAAATTGGAATTATGAAAAAAGAATGGAACAAAACTATGGCTTTTGTGAAAATGAAAGTTGGGGTTTTTATAATTTTGCCTCAAAAAAATTTAATTTAGAAAAAGAAGAAATTAATCTCATTAATGATCAGAATTTT
Organism: uncultured Pelagibacteraceae bacterium; assembly: GCA_902627735.1. Lineage (GTDB taxonomy): Bacteria > Pseudomonadota > Alphaproteobacteria > Pelagibacterales > Pelagibacteraceae > Pelagibacter. The sequence continues at coordinate 34,495 of CACOKI010000003.1, read as the reverse complement.
GTTACCCCAGAAAGATTATTTAATAAAATAAAAACAGACTCCAAAAAAACAAAATTTCTAATGATTCTGAATTATCAAAGTCAAAATGATAAAAATATTTTTGATGGCAAATATGACTTTTTAAGTAACTACAAAATTAAACTAAAATATAATAATTGTTACCTATTAGAGCTAAATGATTGAAATATTTTCAATTCTCTGTCAATTAATCATATTTCTAACTGTTTTTTCTTTTCCATTTACACCACAAATTTTAAACAATTCTATAGGATTAAAAAAAACATTTAATATCATAGATGCTCATACAATAAATATTATTTTCTTTCTTTACCTAAGTCTTTTACTTTCTTTTACTAATATTAATTTAATGCTCTTTTTCAAAATTTATTTTGTTTTAGCAGTCGTATTTATTTTATTTAACTATAAAAAATTACGTAAAAAATTTGATAATGAAAATATTACATTATTTTTTTTATTTTCATTAATTGTATTGTCAATTTTTTCTTATCTCGCTCAAAATCTTCGACTTGAGTCTGATGGACATATGTGGTTAGAAAAAGTGCTCATTTTTTATAATAGTTACGATATTCAATCTATTAAAGATGTGCCTACTCATCCGGAGTATCCACATTTAGGATCATATATTTGGGCTTTTTTTTGGAAGAATTCAATTCTAAATCTTGAATATTTTGGAAGATTCTTTCAGCCATATTTTTATGTATTGTCAATTTTTTTGATAATCAATAATTTTAGTTTTAATAATAAAAAACTAAAAATATTATTAATTTTATTTTTAATTTTAGTTTCTTTTGAACCTTATTTATTTGGTGGATATCAAGAATATTTAATTTTTACCATCATCATAATAGCAATCAGATATGTTTTATTAATTAATTTTAACAATCCTAAAAACTTTAATCTTATTTCACTAATACTTTTAATATTATATATCAATTGCTGGTTTAAAGATGAGGGAGTTGTTTATTTTATAATTTTTGGATTCTTATTAATTTATTTTATTAATATAAAATTTCTAACTAAAATATATTTTTTTCTATTCATGGCTTTCCTTTTAATTCTACAATTAATTTTACAAAAGTATCTGATTGGAATTCATGGATTTCCACATAATAATTTGATAGAGCTATTTAATCTTTTAAATAACCCAGGAATTTTGTTTATCAAAATTTTAAAAATTTCTGAAGGTATAATTATTTCTTTTATAAAATACCCACTATGGTTATTAACCTTATTTTCTTTATTAGTTTATTTATTTTCTATCAAAAAGTATGAAAAATTATTTATGTATGTAAGCAGTTGTTTAATTTTAAATTTAGCTTTTATATTTGTTGTATTTTTAGGTTTTAGTCAATATGAGTGGTATATAAGTGTAACACTAGATAGATTACTGTTTCAAACATCTGGACTTTATTTAATATTTTCTTTTTTGTTAATAAAAGATTTAAAGATTTTTAAAAAAAATTAATCATTTAATATTTTTTATTTGCTTTTCAGCTTCTTTAATTGATTTATCATAATCTAATGCCATTTGATCAGCACTAATAACTTGTACTTCCTCAATACCAAAAAAATTTAAAATAAATCTTAACCAAGGTGTTAAAAAATCCTCTTTACTATTCAGTTTAGTTCCTCCAGAAGTAATTACCAAGTATGCTTTTTTATTTTTTAATAATCCTTCTCTTCTTCCATTGGGTTTAAATTTAAATGTTTCACCAACTCTAGCTACAAGATCTGACCATGCTTTTAAAGTTGCAGGAGGCCCATAATTATAAATTGGTGCGGAAATTATAATTATGTCACTCTCTTTAAGCTCTTCCACTAATTGATTTGAAAGCTCAAACATTTTTTTATGATTTTCATTTTGATCTTTTTCAGCAATATTCATACCGGATTCTGTTAATCCAGTTACAAAAACCATTTCATCATTTAGATCTCTATATATAACTTCATCATTTGGTTCTTTTATTTGATTTAGTAATTTTTTAGCTAAAGCACGAGAGGTTGAACCATCTTTTCTTGCACTTGAATCTATTTGATAAATTTTCATAAATTAATTAACCAAAGTTTTGTAAAAAAGGTAATATATCAAGTAAATAATATCCTAAAGCTTGTAAATGATTTGTAATTATTAGAATACCAGTAATTAACAAAATAACTCCACCTATTTTTGATACTCGATTGACATTTTTCTTAAAATTTTTTGAAAATATCAAAAATTTTTGAATTAAATATCCTGAAAGAATAAAAGGAATAGCTAAACCAGCAGAGTAAAAAAATAATAATAATATACCTCTTGCCAAACTCTCTTCTGTAGCTGCTAACACTAAAATTGATCCAAGAATAGGGCCAATGCAAGGAGTCCATCCAAACGCAAAAGCCATACCTATCAGAATAGGACTAAAGAAATTCTTACTAAAATTTGTTTGAATTCTTTTTTCATAATTTAAAAATTTAAGATTTATAACACCCAAAATATGAAGAGATAAAACAATGATAATTAAACCTGCTGCTACTCTTAACTCATATGAATTTTTTAAAAGAGCTTGGCCAATAAAAGTAGAGGCTGCTCCAAAGATTATAAAAACTAAAGAAAAACCCACTGTAAACAAAATTATTGGTATCAAATTTACATTTTTTTTTTCTAACAATTCATTAATTGAACTGCCTGAAATATAAGAAATATAACCAGGTATTAATGGTAAAACACAAGGAGATAAAAAACTTATTAATCCTGCACCAAAAGCTATAAACAATTCTATCATCTTAACCTGTATTTTTCATAGCAGCAGATATACCTGCAATTGAAGTTAATAAAGCATCATTTAAATATTTCTTATTTTGAGTATTAGTATTTTTTTTTAATTTTTTAATTACTATAGGCTGAATAATATTTAAAACTTCTGAATATATGTTTCTTACAATCACTGATTTTCGGAATTGTTTTCTTGAATTTATTATTTCTTTAGGTGTAATTTTCTTATTTAAATTTTTAATAACATCAAATTGAAATCTCAATTTTTTTCCTACTCTTTTTAAACTCTCGTTTGCAAGATATTCTTCATAAATTTTAGATATTTCCGGATCTGCTTTTGATATAACCATATCTAACATATCAAGCATAGAATTAAAGAAGGGCCATTTTCTCTCCATATCATATAAAGTTTTTCTAAATTCTTTAATGTAAGCATATCTAAGTGCTTCAGCACTTCCTAACCAAGCTGGTAACATTAATCTAATCTGTGTCCATGCAAAAACCCAAGGAATTGCTCTTAAACTTTTTATATTATCAACATTTTTTCTTTTGGAAGGTCTTGATCCAATTGAAAGTTTTCCAAGCGCCTTATGCGGAGTTACAGTTTCAAAATATTTTATAAAATCAGAGTTTTGATTAATATTTTTTCTATATGAACTTTTAGATATATCTGACATTTTTTCGATTAATGATCTCCAATTTTTTTTTGGATGAGCTGGTGGGTTTAATGTTGCCTCAGTAACAGCACCTATGTAACTACATAAATTATATTTAGCCATTGGTTCGTATCCATATTTTTGCTGAATTACTTCTCCTTGGTCAGTAATTCTTATTTTTCCATTAACCGAATGTGGAGGCTGAGATCTCAGTGTTGCTTGGATTGGTCCACCACCTCGACCAGCTGATCCACCTCTACCATGAAAAAATGTTATTTTAATATTATATTTCTTACCTAATTTAATTATATCTTCCTGAGCTTTATATTGGTGCCAACTTGCACAAATTTTGCCAGCATCTTTACTTGAGTCAGAATATCCAATCATAACTTCTTGTTTATTTTGAATTAATTTTCTATACCAATTTTGTGTAAATAAATTTTTCATTATTTCTTTGGCATTAATTAAATCTTCTAAAGTTTCGAATAACGGAACTACTCTTAATTTATTTCTTATATTTGCTTCTTTTTGTAAAAAAGATACAGATAAAATATCTGATGCTGATGTTGTCATAGAGATAACGTAAGCTCCTAAGCATTCAGGAGGCTCATTTGCTAAAATTTTAAAAGTTGACCAAACTTCTTTATTTTCTTTATTTTTAAATTTGAAATTTTTAATTTGTTTTTTTTTAGATTTTAATTGAAATTTGAAAAATTGAATTTTTTCTTTTTCACTCATCTTGTAATAATTTTTTTTGTATTTTTTTTTTAAAAATTCAAATACTAATTGACTGTGTCTTGATGACTCTTGTCTAATATCCAGTCTTGCAAGATTTATACCAAAACATTTTGCTCTTCTCATTAAATCTAACAACTCACCACTAGCTATATTTTCATTTTGATTCTGTTCTAAAGATTCTCTTACAATTCTTAGTGGTTTTAGTATTTCTTCTCTTGAATGAAGTAATTTCTTTTGATTTAAGGATTTTTTATTTACCAAGTGCTGTTCAATTGATCTATGTGTCACTCTCATTTTATCTCTTAAAGGTCTCAAAAAAACTCTATATGGTTCAAAAGATTTACCAACTTTATTTTGAATTTTTTTTGAACACTTTTCCATTGAGTAGGATCTAATAATTTTAGTTAAAGCTTTTTCATATAATTTAGCTGCTTCCCATCTTGATAGTAAAATTACTTTTCTAGTTACATCTGCAGTTACATTAGGATTTCCATCTCTATCACCACCCATCCATGATCCAAATTCAATTGGATTAAAGTTTTTGGGAAGATTTTTTTTCATATTTTGAGCAAAAATAGAATTTAGTCTTCTATAAACTTTAGGCACTGTATCCCAAAGACTATCTTCTATAATTGCTAGTCCCCATCTAGCCTCATCGTATGGTGATGGTTTAACCCTTTTTAAATCATCCGTATTCCAAATAATTGTAAGTTCATCAAATAATCTTTTATTTAATATTTTTAATTTTGCCGGAAAATTTTTGAATAAGTTTCGTTGTTCAAGAATTTCGATTATTGAATGGTATTTCTGAATTAATGTTCTTCTTTTTACCTCGGTTGGATGAGCTGTTAAAACAATACCAATATTCAGATTTTTTGCTGTATCATAAATTTTATTTTTTGAAATATTTTTTTTTTTAAAAAGGCTTTCAAAAATCTCTTCGATAAACAAATTATTATTTGCAATTTTTTTCTTATTATTTTCATATTCATTTAAACTTCTTGATGCGTCTATTAACTCAGCTAAATTTATAAAATTCATAAAATGAGTAAACGCTCTAGTTAATTTAAATGTATTTTTTGGACTTAGATTTTTAATTGCTTTTATTACTTTTTTATTTGTTTGATGGGTTTTTAAACTTTTATTATTAGCTTTAGAAAGTTTTCTTATTTTTTCAACTAATTCAAAAAAATTTTGACCTTCTTGTTCTTTGATAACTTTGCCTAATATATTTCCTATATATCTAACATCATCTCTGAGAAGTTTTGTGGGTATTCTCTCGTAATATAAATCTCTTTTTTGCATTATTCATTATAAGGAACAACTTGATGTTTTTGTTGACCCAGTTTGTCAATTCCCAAGACAACCTCTTCTCCACCTTTTAAAAAATATGGAGGTTTCATATTTTCCCCAACTCCAGGAGGTGTTCCCGTGCAACAAATGTCACCTGGATGCAAACTCATGCATGAGCTCAAGTAAGATACTAAAGTTTTTATATCAAATATCATTTTTTCAGTATTTCCTGTTTGCATTCTTTTTCCATTAACATCCAAAAACATATTTAATTTTTGAAAATCAGGAAGTTCATCTTTAGTAACAATGTAAGGGCCAATTGGTCCAAAAGTATCAAATCCTTTTCCTTTATCCCAAGTTAATCCCTTATTTTTTTGATAATTTCTCTCACTAACATCATTTACTAAGAAAAAACCTAATACATGATCTAAAGCTTGTTCAGAACTAACGTTTAATGCTTTTTTTCCAATTACAAATCCTAATTCTACTTCCCAATCAGTATGGGTAGATCCTCTTGGTACAATAATTGGATCATTGGGTCCTGTAATGCAGCTAGTAAATTTTGAAAAAATAATTGGTTCTTTTGGAATTGGTAAGTTTTGTTCTTCTGCATGATCTTTAAAATTTAAACCAATTCCAATAAATTTTGATGGTGTCGATACACATGCACCAATTCTTAAGTTTGAATCTAATTCTGGAAGTTTAGATACATCTATATTTTTTATCTTTTCTAATGTTTCAAAATTTAAAGTATCAGGATTTAGATCTTTTATAATTGATGATAAATCTCTGTATTTATTTTGATTATCTATTAATGCAGGTTTCTCTGATCCTATTTCACCTATTCTCAATAATTTCATTTTACTATCCTTTCAATCCCATATGAGTATATTTCACATTTAAATAATCTTTTATAGCTTCAGAACCACCCTCTCTTCCATATCCACTTTGTTTTATTCCTCCAAAAGGTGCTTCTGCAACTGCAATCATACCTGTGTTTACTCCTACAGTTCCTGTTTCTAATCTTTCAGAAGCTAGATGTGCTTTTTCCATTGAATTGGTACAAACATAACTACATAAGCCAAGTTCATGATTATTTGCTCTTTCAATGACTTCGTCAAATGATTTAAATGAGAGCATTGGTACCAAAGGTCCAAAAGGTTCTTGTTTCATAATTGTATAATTATCTTTTACATCATCAAATATTGTTGGTTCGTAAAAAAACCCTTTGTTAAATCCAGCTGGTCTTTTTCCCCCTAACAAAACTTTAGCACCTTCTTGCTTGGTTTTTTCAACTAACTCTTCAATTTCATTTAATCTTTTCTTTGTTGTTAATGGACCTAATTGTGTATTTGGATCCATACCATCACCAATTTTTAATTTTTTTGTTTTGTCTACGAATAAATTTACGAACTCATCTTTTTTACTTTCATGAATATAAAATCTATTTGGAGATATACATACTTGTCCATTGTTTCTAAACTTTGCTGAGATTGCCATATCTGCTGCTTTTTTAATATCCGCATCATCAAATACAATAAAAGGAGAATGACCGCTAAGTTCCATCGTAACTCTTTGAACTTTATCTGCAGCTTGTTTTAATATAAGTTTTCCAACTCTTGAAGATCCTGTAATTGAAATTTTCTTTATTATATCTGAAGCAATTAATTGTTGAGCAATACTGGGTGGATCACCTGATAAAAGATTAATTACACCTGGTGGTACTCCACATTCCCTACAAATATCTACCATTTCCATAACTATGCCTGGTGTGATTACATCTGGTTTAATTATAACAGAACAACCAGCTGCTAAAGCAGTTGAAATTTTTCTAGCTGATAAAACAGCTGGGAAATTCCATGGTGTTAACGCTGCTACAACACCTACAGGCTGATAATAAACATGCACTCTAGTATCTTCAAATCTACTTTCTACAGTCTGACCATAAATTCTTTTTGTCTCCTCAGCATTCCATTCAAAAATATCTGCAGCTCCACCTATTTCGCCCTTAGCTTCAGCTAAAGGTTTGCCAACTTCAAGTGTCATCCATTTTGCTAAAACATCTTGTTTTTCTCTCATCTTGTCTGCAATTCTTCTTATGATATATGATCTTTGCCAAGGAGCAGTTCTCTTCCAAACTTCAAGTCCTTTTGCTGCAGATTGTAATGCTGCCTCTACATCTTTAGATGTTGCCTTTGAAGCGTGGCCTAAAATTTCCTCATTTGCAGGATTAATAACTTCATAAGTTCCTTTGTCAGAGGATTGTTGCCATTTACCATCGATAAATTGTCCAAATTTCTCGTACATAATGTTAATTTAGCATTACTTGAGGTTGTGTCTAGCATGCAAATAAAACATATCAACATTTTTATTTAGTTAGTAGAATGAGGTTATAAAAAGGAGAAGTAAATATGAAAGCATACATAATGGGAAATTATACTGCAAAAGCTTTTCAAGGATTTCTTAAAGATCCAGCAAGTGACAGAAAAGCTGTTGTAAAACAACTTACTGAAGCCATGGGTGGAAAAATGCATAGCATGGATATTGTAAGAGGTTCTTATGATTTTATTGTAGTTACAGACGTGCCAAGCTTTGATGATTTTGCTGCGATTAAATTAGTTGTAGAGGCTTCTGGTGCAGTTGATAATTTAACAATGTTAGAAGCTATCGACTTTGGTAAAGCAACTGCAAAAGCAAGTAAAATTGGTTATAAAGCTCCAGGACAATAATTTTTATTAACTTCCAGTGGCGGGCTGGAAGTTAAATTAATTATTATTTTCCCGCTGCATTAACAACATAATAGGATACAATTTCTATTTCTTCTTTAGTTAAAATTTCGCCTTCACCAAAAGCTGGCATAACTCCTAAGCCATTAGTAACCATGTCTGTGACAGACTCAATTGTCATACTTACTGTATCTAAATTTGGTCCTATATTACCTTCAGATCCTGCAGCTTTCAAAATATGACATGCAGCGCATGCAGCCGTTTCATTAAAAATTTCTAATCCTTTTTTCATTTTAGCTTCATCAGCAAAAATATTTTTATAGTTAGATATAGATATAAAAAAAACGATTAATAAAAATTTTAAAATTTTCATTAATTAATCTTAAAACTTTTTATAGTTTTATACTACTGTAATATTTACGCTATGATCTTTCCAACCGTTATGAGCATATCCTCTTCTATTTTCCATTCTCAACTCGGGTTGTTTATCATTTCCACCATTAGAAGCTAAACTTGCAATATTATAAGTTCCTGCTGATAGAGTAGTTTCTAAAACAAATTGTCTCCAAGCATATTTTCCTAAGTTTGGTCCAATAAATTTTGCTTTTTTCCAGCTACCACCACCATCGACTGATACTTTAACACTTCTTACTTTTTTAGTACCACCCATAGCTACACCAACAATTTGAACTTTTCCTGCCTTAACAGTTCCAGTTTCATCTGTAGGACGTGTGATCCATGATTTAACAGGCATTTCCCAACATGATGGATATTGTGATCCTTTTTTTCCAATAGGAGAAATTCTGTAACTTTTTTTCATGTATTTAACTGAAGACTCTTTACTAGTAAAAGCAACTTTTCCTAAATGTTTTACATTGTTAATTCCAAAATAACCAGGTGTTACCATTCTTAATGGACCACCATGAGCATTTGGAACTGGAACACCATTCATTTCCCAAGCAAGCATTGCATCTTTAAAAACTTTTTTAGGAACAGATCTTTCTATCATTGCTTTGTTCGGATCTAAACCAGTTGGTACGTGATCAACACCTGCAGATGTCATATAAACTGCATCACTATTTATTCCTCCACAAGCTTCAACAACAGTTTTCATTGGAACACCAGTCCATAATACACATGCTGCTGCACCTGTTTTCCATTGCGAGCCTCTAGGTTTATGTTTAAAAAAACCTCTTCCATTTCCTGAACACTGTAAAATTGTTGCCATTGTCTGATGACCTAATTTTTGAAGCTGTGCTATTGTAAAAGTTTTTGGATTTTTGACGCCTTCAATTGAAACTTTCCAATCCATTCTATTTCCAATTTGTTCGTCAGTCATAGTGGGCATATTATTTCTAATATAAATATTTCGATTTGGCGTGATTAAACTTTCACCAATAGCACTTCTATGAGTTTCGATGCCTTTGTCAGAATGCACTATTAGAGCATCTCTGTTTTTCCAATTTATAAAATCTGGTAAACCTTTTTTTCCTTCTGAATGATTTGCATTTGCGATTGTAATTGGTACAACAGAAGCTGTTGCAGCAATACCTGCTAATGTTGCAGTTCCAGTTAAAAAATTTCTTCTAGATAAATTTAATTTTTTTAATCTTTTTTTCATTTAGTCCCTCCTGATGGAAATATTTTATCAAAAAAGAGTGCGACAAAAAAGTAAAATTGAAAACATTATTCAATTGAAAGTTTTACAATCCAAAGTTGAAATATTAATTTTTATTATTAATTCTTAATCATTTAAATTTATTAATCTTAATTTCTATTATAAATTTATTGTGTGAAACATTTAGAGGACAATTTTGGAAGAAAATTTCCTTACATAAGGATGTCCATCACTGAGGTGTGTAATTTTAAATGTGGATACTGTCTACCCAATGGTTACCAAGCAGATAAGAGTGACAATAGAAAATTTCTCAACATAGATGAAATTAGAAGATTAGCTAAAGGATTTTCAGAACTAGGAGTTCAAAAAATAAGATTAACTGGCGGAGAACCTACTGTTAGAAAAGATTTTTATGAAATCGTAAAAATTTTAAAAAATGAAACATCTATTAAAAAGATTGTCATAACAACAAATGGCTATCATCTTGATCAAAAAGCAAAGTTGCTAATTGATAGTGGTTTAGATGGAATTAATATTAGTATTGATAGTTTGGATAGAGAAACATTTAAAAATATTACAAAACATGACAGATTGCCTGAGATTTTAAAAGGGATAGAGATTTTACAAAGTTTAAATTTTGATAATATTAAAATTAATGCGGTTCTTTTAAATGGTGTTAACTCCTCAAAAAAAGATTTTGATTCTTGGGCTGAATATATAAAAATTAATAAAGTTAATTTTAGATATATTGAATTGATGCAAACTGGAGATAATTTAGATTATTTTAATAGATATCATATTTCATCTAAAATATTTAAAAGTTACTTAAATGAGAATAAGTGGATTTATCAAACCTTAGGCCAAGATGCGGGACCTTCATTAAACTATATTAATCCAGAATATAAAGGTAAGTTTGGAATTATTGCGCCATATTCTAAAGATTTTTGTAAATCATGTAATCGTCTTAGAATAACATCAAAAGGTGATCTAAGACTTTGTTTGTTTGGAAATACTGGAATAAGTATAAGACATTTGTTACAAAAAGACGATCAAACTGAAGAGTTGAAAGATTTAATTTTAGGACAAATGAAATTTAAAAAAGAATCTCATTATCTTGAACTTGGAGAAACTGGGTTAACAAAAAATTTATCGAAAACGGGTGGTTAAATGAAAAATTTAAAGATTGTTAATCAAGAAGAACTTAAAGATTGGGCAAAAGAAATATTTCAGAAGAACTCTTTTAAAATGGTTGATGTTTCATCTAAAAAAGAAACATTCAGAAGAGCATTAGCTTCAGGGAAAATTTACGTAGGAAAAGAAGTTTTTGATTTAATTAAAAACAAAAAGATGCCTAAAGGAGACCCAATTACTTTAGCTGAGGTATCAGCTGTATTAGGAGTTAAAAAAACAAGTGAACTAATTCCTTTATGCCATCCACTTACAATCGATCATACCGCAACGAAAATTATTATGAATGAAGTTGATAGCTCATTGGAAGTTTTCTGTGTGGTTTCAGCAGTTGCAAAAACAGGTGTTGAGATGGAAGCTATTATGGGTGTTAACGCTGCTTTAATAACTATTTATGATTTAAGTAAAATAGTAAATCCCCATTTAAAAATTGATAACGTCAAGTTGTTAATCAAAGAAGGTGGAAAAAGTGGATTATGGAAAAATCCAGATGGCCTACCTGAGTTCCTAAAAAATATTTTTTAATATTTAATGTCCGTTTATTTAAGTTCTCAAAAAGTAATTAAAGATTGGATTGATTACAATGATCATATGAATGTTTCATATTATCTTTTAATTTTTGATAAGTATGGTGCAGATACTTTAAATAATATTTTCAAAATGGGAGAAGAGTCTGCAAAAACAACTAAGAAAAGTACTATGATTGTGGAGTCTCATATCACTTATAATCAAGAACTTCAGTTAAATGATGAAGTTGATATCAATTGTATTTATTTTGATCACGATAAAAAGAGACTTCAATATAAAATGGAAATGATACATAAAGAGAAAAAATTTCTAGCTTCAACTATTGAAATTCTAGCTTTATATGTAGATCTTAATGAAAGAAAAGTTGCAGAATTTGAAGAAGAAAAAATCAAATTAATGGATGATTTTATTAATAAAAATAAATCTAAATTTAAATATGAAAATCTAAAATTTTCACCTAAGCTTAAAAAATGAAAAAAATATTTCTAATTTTAACTTTCAGTTTATTAGCTTCAAACAATCTATTTGCTGAGAGTTTAAATTGGTTTTTTGATAAGTGGCTTTCTGAAAACGGACATCATCAATATTTAAATGAGCAAGGATCTAACAATCTAAATATCAAAATCAACAATAAAGCATTATCAGCTACTAATATTGCCTATCATTCAAACCCAAACAGAGATACGCTGATTTATTATTTATGGAAATATTCATATAGAGATAGAAGTCAACATTTAAAAGAGTTTAAACCGACAAATAGTTCCTACGATTTTAAATTCAACTTAATTGAAGATAAATTTGTAAAAAAGCAAATGAAAACCAAAGCTATCCTTAGTTATTTATATTACCAAGATGGTCAAGTATTAATTGACGAACTTTCTCCTAAAGAACAATTAGGAGAGTTTTTGAATAATGAAACAAAATTTTATTCAATGTCAATGAGTAAGTCAGTAACTTCTTATTTAGTAGGTCACGCAATATGTGAGGGTTATATTGATGGAGTTGATGCTAGAGTAAATGACTGGCCTATAATAAAAGATTCTCTTTATCATGATCAAAAATTAATTAATTTTTTAAATATGAATACTGGTGATCAAAAATATATCGATGAATTTGATGATGGTACAAGTAAATTAGGCGCATATGAAGATGAAGATATTGCAACAACCATGCGCTTTCACTTTAACAACAAAAATACCAAAAAATCTAAGGAGAGGTACAATTACAATGGATTTGTCACTCAGTTAATTTTAAACTATATGAAATTTAAAATCGGTGAAGACTATGACAAATTTTATAGCAAAGTTTTCAATGATAAAATAAAAATCAAAAATAGCATTCGTTATGGCTATACAAGTATTAATGAACATTTTGGAAATGGACATCCCAACATAATGGCAACAAGATTTGATTATCTTAGAATAGCAAAAGCTATAATGGATGATTATCAAAATGATACTTGTGTTGGAAAATATTTAAAAGAAATTTATAAAAGAAGAATACCAAAAGGAATCAAATCACAAGAAGAGCCTTATTTTAATCGTACCAAATCTTATGGAGGTCAATTCCATATGGATTATCCAGGATTAAAAGATAAGATTATCTTTGGGATGGGTGGTTATGGTGGAAACGCTATTCTAATTGATATGGAAAATTCAAGAATACTGGTTGTTAATTCACTCCATTATAATAATAAAAAATATAAATATAATCATAAAAAACTACTACTAGATCCATTTAAAAAAGGTAAACAAATAAATTGAAAATTAAATTGGAATTGTTTGGAGCAAGTCGAGATTTTAGTGAAAAAGATTACTTGGAAATTGAGATCCAAAATAAAGCTTCAATAGATGATTTACGAAATGAAATCATTAGATATATAAATAAAAATTTTCAAGGTAATGAAAACTTTATCAAAGTTGTAAAATCTTCAGCATTTTGTTCAGAAAATAATGAAATAATTAGCGACAATTATAAAATCACAAAAGATCAAAAGATTGGTATTATACCTCCTATCGGGGGAGGTTAATGCTTCATACAAAAATAGTAGATACTAAAAAAGAGAAAATACTAACTTTAAACGCTGAGAAATTTATTAAAGATTCTAAGTTTGGAGCATCAATTTATTTTTTAGGCACTGTAAGAAGTGTCAATGATAATAAAACAGTGACCGGAATTACTTATGATAGTCATGACGAAATGGTAATAAAAAGTTTTGAAGAAATTTACAATGAAGCAGATCAAAAGCTAAATATTAAAGATAAAGCAGTTTTTATTGAACATGCCAAAGGACATTTAAAATTAGGTGAGATAAGTATAATTATCGCAGTCGCTTGCAAACACCGTGATCAAGCTTATGTTCTATCAAGATATATAATTGAAGAAATTAAAAAAAGATCTCCGATATGGAAAAAAGAACATTACGAAAATGAGGATAGTGCTTGGTTAAAAGGAAATCCAATTAACAATGAAAAAGTTTAAATATTCAGACATTACTCCTGAAAAAATTTATAATGATAGGAGATCTTTCATTAAATCTATGGGCTACGGATTAGGTGCGCTTACTTTAAGCTCGGTTCCATTAATTAATGCTAAAGCCAATAATCTGAATGAACCAAATAGTTATGAAGATATAACGACTTATAATAACTTTTATGAATTCGGTACTGGTAAAAGTGATCCTCATAGAAGAGCAAAAAATTTTACTACAAGACCTTGGAGTGTTAAAATTGAAGGTGAAGTTGAAAAATCTCTAGAACTTTCTATTGATGAAGTTTTAGCAATTAAATCTGAAGAAAGAATTTTAAAACTTAGATGTGTTGAAGGTTGGTCAATGGTTATTCCATGGTTAGGTTTTTCATTAAGTGAATTACTTAATAAAGTTAAGATTAAACCAACAGCAAAGTTTGTTGAATTTGAAACAGTTTATAATCCCGAAGAAATGGTTGGTCAAAGATATCCTGTTTTGAACTGGCCTTATATTGAGGGTTTGAGATTAGATGAAGCAATGCATCCTCTTACCACTGTTGTGACAGGTTTATATGGCAAATCTTTACCAAATCAAAATGGAGCACCTTTAAGAATTTTTATACCTTGGAAGTATGGTTTCAAAAGTGCGAAATCAATTGTCAAAATTAAACTTACAAAAAATATGCCTAACACTGCTTGGAAAAATGCCTCACCAAGAGAGTATGGTTTTTACTCAAATGTAAATCCTGAAGTTGATCATCCAAGATGGTCACAAGCTACAGAGAGAGTAATTGGAGAAAGTATTTTAGCACCAAGAATTAAAACTTTGATGTTTAACGGTTATGGAGATGAAGTTGCTCATCTCTATAGTGGCATGGACTTAAAAAAGAATTACTAAGAATAAATTGAAAAATTATTTCAAGCCTGCTGTTTTTTTTATCTCTCTTTGGCCATTATATATCATCACTTATCAATTATTTTTTGATAAATTAGGACCTGAGCCTGTTGATAGAATTATAAATCACTTTGGTGAATGGACACTTATTTTTATTTTTTTAACTCTTTCAATGACACCTTTAAGAAAAATTACAAAATCTATAGAATGGATAAAGTTCAGAAGAATGCTTGGTCTGTTTGCTTTCTTTTATGCTTCAATACATATGCTAAGTTATGTTGGATTAGATTATAGATTTGATTTTCCACCCCTAATAAATGATGTATTAAAAAAAAAATTTGTTTTCATTGGTTTTTCAGCATGGCTTCTATTGATACCACTTGCCATTACTTCATCAGATAAAATGGTTAAACTTCTTAAACATAATTGGAAAAAGCTTCACAGATTAATTTATGTAATTTCAATTTTTGGAGTACTCCATTATATTTGGTTGTCAAAAACTATATTTTTTAAACCTTTAATATTTTTGATTATACTTATAATTCTTTTTTTATTTCGCTTAAAATTTACAAACTCATCTATTATTAGAAATAAGAACTAACTGAGAAACAATTGAAAGAGCTATTTCAGGTGCTGATTTGCCACCAATTTTAATCCCAATTGGTCCATGAATTAAATTTATTTGCTCATCACTAAAACCAGCTTTTTTTAATCTCGCACATCTGTTTTCATGAGTTCTTTTGCTTCCAAGAGCTCCTATGTAAAAAAAATTTTTCTTTAAAGCATACTGCAGTGCCGGATCATCAATTTTTGGATCATGCGTTAAAGCTATTAACGCTGTGCTCTCATTAGTTTCTATCTCCTTGAAAGCTTCGTCTGGCCATTTATTAATTACATTTACTTCAGGAAATCTTTTTTTTGATGCAAAATATCCTCTAGGATCAATAATATTAATTTCAAAATTTAAGTTTTTAATATAATCGATAAGATACTGAGTAATATGCACTGCGCCAACAACTATCACTTTTGTTGGTCTCCTAAAGGTTTCTATAAATAATTCAGAATTCTCAATAATGCCCGTCTTTTTATTATTAAAAAAATCGTTTATTTCAGATGAATAATTTTCCAAGTTTTTGTTTAAGGGTAATTCTTTTTTAAATATACTTATATCACCAGTCATTAGATTGGTAATAATTGCAAAATCTGAATTTTTTTTTTTATTATCAATGATTGATTTTAAAATTTCTATGTTCATTTTTTAATTTGTTCTAGATAAACTGATATTTCACCGCCACAAGCTAAACCTATATCCCAAGCTGTTTGATTAGAAACTTTAAAATCTAATTTTTTTGAAAGTTTATCCTTTTTTAATAAATCAATACATTCTCCAACAACAGCTGACTCTACACATCCACCTGAAATAGAGCCTGAAAAATCACCTTTTTCATTTACGATCATTTTGCTTCCTACTTGTCTTGGAGATGAGCCCCAAGTTTTGATTACGGTGACTAAAGCAATTTTATTATTGATATTTATCCAATCAAAAGCTTCTTCAAAAATTTTTTCATCAACTCTATTACTCATTTAAAATTTATAAAAAACTTATGGTTGAAAACCACATTTGAGACATCAAAATTAATTAGTAGATTTATCGTTATCGACTACTAAACAAATTTCAGATTTTGTTAAAAATCTTTTTCCTGTTCCGTTATCTAAAGAAAACATTCCGCCAATACCTTTAACAGCATCAATTGTTAAATCAGTATGTTTCCATTTTTCGTATTGATCATCATTCATATAAAAGGGAACGCCGCCAATTTCTCCCAATTTTACATCACTTGACCCAACCATGTACTCGTTTCTTGGATAGCACATTGGTGCACTTCCATCGCAACAACCCCCTGATTGATGAAATAATAACTCTTCACCATGCTGAGCTTTAAGCTCTTCTATGAGTTTTAGTGCTGAGTCTGTTGCTTTTACTTTCATAAAAAAATATGGCCCGTGATTCCTCACGGGCCATTATATATAAGTTATCTTTTAAAAGAAGCCTAATTTTTTCTCACTATAAGACACGTGAAGATTTTTCACTTGTCTGTAGTGATTAAGCATCATTTTATGTGTTTCTCTTCCGATACCAGATTGTTTGTATCCACCGAATGCAGCATGCGCAGGATAAGCATGGTAACAGTTTGTCCAAACTCTACCCGCTTGAATTTCTCTACCCATTCTGTATGCAATGTTTCCATTTCTAGTCCAAACACCTGCACCTAAACCATAAAGTGTATCATTAGCAATTTCTAATGCCTCTGCTTCATCTTTAAATTTAGTTACCGATACTACTGGTCCAAAAATTTCTTCTTGGAAGATACGCATTGAATTATTACCTTCAAAAATAGTTGGCTCAATATAATTTCCTTTTTCTAAACCACTATTGATTTTAGCAACATTTCCACCACATAGAACTTTGGCACCTTCTTTCTTACCCAAATCAAGGTAAGATTTGATTTTTTCCATTTGTTCTAATGATGCTTGTGCACCAATCATTGTCTCCATTTTTAAAGGATTATCTTGCTTAACAGCTTTAGTTCTAGCTATAGCCTTTTCCATAAACTTATCATAGATAGACTCTTGAACTAGTACTCTACTTGGACAAGTACAAACTTCACCTTGGTTTAAAGTGAACATTGCAAAACCTTCAAGACATTTATCAAAGAAATCATCGTCTTTAGCCATGACATCTTCAAAGAAAATGTTTGGAGATTTTCCACCTAGCTCTAACGTGATTGGTATTAAGTTTTGTGATGCATATTGCATAATCAATCTACCAGTCGTTGTTTCACCCGTAAAAGCAATCTTTTTGATTCTCTTAGATGATGCTAGTGGTTTACCAGCTTCTAAACCATAACCACTTACTACGTTCACTACACCTGGAGGTAATAAATCTCCTATTAGTTCCATAAGTAACATGATTGATGCTGGAGTTTGCTCAGCTGGTTTTAGCACTACACAGTTTCCTGCCGCTAAAGCTGGAGCAAGTTTCCAAGTTGCCATTAATAATGGAAAGTTCCATGGTATAATTTGACCAACTACACCAAGTGGTTCAGGAATGTGATAAGAATATTCACTATTGCTTATTTCAGCTACTGAACCTTCCTCTGCTCTAATTACTCCAGCAAAATATCTCCAGTGATCTATTACTAGAGGTAAATCAGCAGCCATACATTCTCTTATTGGTTTACCATTATCTAAACATTCTGCTGTTGCTAAAACATTAAGATTTTTCTCAATTACATCAGCAATTTTAAGAAGAATGTTTGATCTTTCCGTGATTGAAGTTTTACCCCAAGTCGGAAAAGCTGCGTGAGCTGCATCTAAGGCAGCATCTACGTCTTTTTCATTTGATCGTGCAATCGAACAGATCACTTCATTTGAAATAGGAGATGTATTGTCAAAATACTTTCCAGATTTTGGCTCTACAAACTTACCATTTATGTAGTTCCCGTATTTTGATTTGAACGGGAATTTCACTTTCAAATGAGAAGTATCTAAAACAGATGACACTTTCATAGCTTCTGCACTCATTTTTTTTACTCCTCTTGTTTTTGTTGTTGTTTTAAGCTTATTATTTTTTCTAGTTTTTTTAGAACGCTTCTTAATCGCAGGCTTATTTGTCACGATTTTTTTTTTCGTCCTTATTTTTTTTCTAGATGTTTTGACCAACTTTTTTTTTATTTTTTTGGTCTTTGGCTTAGCTTTTTTCTTTCTTTTCGTAGCCATAATTTCATTTAACTATCAATAATTACTCATGTCTATTTGTAATAATTTTAATTTTCTACTTTGAATTGTATAAATACTATATCTTGTGCTTATTTAAAAAGTCATTAATAATTTTTTATGAATAAAAATAAAAAAATAGAAATCCAATCAGCAACCTTTGAAAGACTATTAAAACATCTTGATGAAAGGAAAGATGTTCAAAATATTGATCTCATGAACTTAGCTAACTTTTGTAGAAATTGTTTGTCAAGGTGGTACAGAGAAGAAGCTGAAAAAAAAGGTATAACTATTTCAGATCCTGATGCAAGGGAACATATTTATGGAATGCCCTATTCAGAGTGGAAAGATAAATATCAAAAATAATTATTTTTCTTTTAATCTTGGAAATAATTCAACAAAATTACAAGGTTTATGATTAATGTCTAATTGATGTTTTAAAATTCCTTCCCATGCATCTGTTACTCCTCCAGAAGAACCTGGTAGAGCAAAAATATATTTTCCATTAGATAAGACAGCACAAGCTCTAGATTGAATAGCTGAAGTTCCAACTGTTTTTATACTAATATTTCTAAATATCTCGCCAAAACCAGGGATATGCTTTTCAGCAACTTCATTTAATGCCTCGGGTGTTATGTCTCTACCAGTAAGACCTGTACCTCCAGTAGTTATAATGACATCAACTTTTTCATTCTTTAACCATTCTCTTAAAATGACAACTATATCATCTTTATTGTCTTTACATATTTTTCTTTCAATTAGATTGTGATTTGCCTCTTTAAATTTATTTACTAGAATTCCACCAGATTTATCATTATCAATTGTTCTAGTATCTGTTACAGTTAATAGTGCAATATTTACTTTCATAAAAAATTTTTTATATGATTATATTATCAGTATTATTTTTTATAACAGCTATTTTATACTCTAGTGTTGGATTTGGAGGTGGATCTACATATTTAGCTTTATTATTGATTTGGGAAATTCCATATTATATTTTTCCTGTCATAGCACTTATATGTAATATCATAGTTGTATCTGGAAATTCCTTTAATTATATTAGGGCTGGCAATCATAATTTTAAGTTATTAGTTCCATTTTTAGTAGGTTCTATTCCTTTTGCTTTTATTGGAGGATCATTAAAAATTGAAAAAGAAATTTTTGAAATACTTTTATTTTTTGTCCTATCAATAGCTGGCATATTATTACTAATAAATAATAAATCTTACGAAAAAAATAATTTAATAATTAAAAAACTTAATTCTATTTATTCTTTTATAATTGGCTCAATTCTTGGACTGGTTTCTGGAATTGTGGGTATTGGAGGGGGTATATTTCTGAGCCCTATACTTTTTTTACTAAAAGCAGAAAAACCAAAAGTAATTGCAACAACAGCTTCTCTTTTTATTTTAATTAATTCGATATCAGGAATTTTAGGTCAATTTATGAAGGAAAATACTTTTTATGAGTTAACTAATTACTGGACACTTTTTTTAAGCGTTTTAATAGGTGGTTTTATTGGAAATTATTTAAATCTTAAAATACTTTCAAATCGGACTTTGACTATAATGACATCTCTATTAGTTATTTTTGTTTCTATAAGAATAGGTATAAAGCTTTTCTTATAATTTATGGATAAAAATTTTTTCAAACAGGTCAGAATTTTAGATGGTGGTATGGGTCAAGAATTGCTTGCTAGAGGATTAGACCCGAAGGGCACTTTATGGAGTGCAAAAGCACTACTTGAGGAAAAAACACATCCTTTAATTGAAAGTGTGCATGAGGATTTTGTTAAAGCCGGTGCAGAGGTAATAGTAACTAATACATTTGCAACTCGACGAGTTAGACTTAAAGAAAACAATTTAGAGGATAAATTTGAAATCTTAAATAGGAATGCAGGTAAAATAGCTAAAAAAATTAAAGATAAATATCCTCAAATTTTAATTGCTGGTGGTTTACCTCCTCAAAATACGACATATTCTTGTGACACAAGAGATGAGATTGAAATATTTAACAATTTCAAAGATCAAGCAAAAATTTTAAATCCATATGTTGATTTTTTTTATCTTGATGTTCTGAGCAGTATTAGGGAAATCTCTATTGCAGTTAATTCAATTAAAGAATTTAATAAACCATTTTTAATTGGTGCTCATATTTCTGAGGGAGTAACTTTACCAAGTGGTGAAAAATTATCAGAAATCACTAAAAAGATTGAAATAAAAAATCTTCTTGGATTAATATTAGCGTGTGTCTCTCCAGAAAATTATGAAAAAAATATTAATGAAATTAAATCTATAGGATTTCCATTTGGTTTTAAAATTAATGCTTTTGAAAAAACTAAAATCCCAGGTGGATACACAGAAAATTATGAAAAAAGTAAATCTGGAAACCCCAATGAATTTTTAGGTAAAAGATTTGACTTAACCCCATCAGTTTTAAAAAATTTAGCAAAAAAATTTATTGATGGTGGAGCGACAATAATTGGTGGATGTTGTGAAACAAATCCATCACATATCAAAGCTTTCTCAGAACTTAAATAGTTTTTTGATAGTCTGCTTTTCTCACAAAATAAATTCCCACACAAACTGCAATAAGAGAAATAAGCACTTTAAAAGTAATTAATTCTTTCAAAAAGATATAACTTAAAATAGTTCCAAAAATTGGTATCAAATAAGATACTTGCGATTGAAAAATTAACCCATTGGTGACTAAAATTCTAAATCTTAATAACCACGCAATACCAGTCGAAACTAATCCAAGATAGATTACTGAAATAGTTGAGTCTAACCTTGGTGTTAATTCCCAAGGTTGCTCAATAAAACTTACTAAAGGAATTAGTATAATAGTTGCCCAAATTAAAATTGATCCTGTTACATTTTCATTTTTTTTCTTACTAATTTTTAGAGTAAGAACTCCTCCAATTACATAACAAGTAGAACCTAAAAGAATTAATAATGCTGATATAAAATTATTTTCATCAATTAGTAGATTATCAGAAAATAAAAACACAATCCCAGAAAATCCAATCATTATTCCAATGGTTTTGACGAAATTAAATTTTTCATTTTTTGTATAAAAGTGTCCAAGAACTGTGGAACTTAATGGAGTAGTAGACATCAATATTGCTGCTAAATTACTTTGAACAGATTTTACTCCATAGGCTATTAAAAAAAATGGAGCGACTAAGTTTATAAAACCTATCATAGCAAACCAATGCCAATCTTTAGAAAATGCTTCAATCTTAATATTTTTAAAATAACATAGAAGTAAAACTGGAATTGCTCCAAAAAAAACTCTTAGAAAAGCAATAGTTACAGGTCCAAATGAGTAAGTTGCAATTTTAATATTAAAAAAAGCAGAAGCCCAAATCAATGCTAATATAGTTAATAATAAATAGTCTAATAGTTTTGGTTGTCTCATTCAGAAATCTCTTTAATTAAACCTTGAGTAATTTTTTGTAGGTTTGAATAATCAATTTTAAAAACACAATTTGGATGACCAGCTGCTGCATATAAATCAGCAAATCTTTCTAATGATTTATCAATAAAAATATTAACCTTATTTGAATGGCCCACTGGTGAAACACCGCCAATGGTAAAACCTGTGATATCTTTAACCTCATCAGCAGAAGCCATTGAAGCATCTTTAATATTTAAGGTTTTTTTAATCTTATTCAATGAAGCTTTTTTATCTCCAGCTATTAAACATAACGTGAATGTATTTTCAGTTTTAAAAAGTAAGCTTTTAACTATCGCTCCAACTTCACATTTTAAAGAGGAGGCTGCCTCCAAAGCTGTTCTGGCAGAAGTATCAAGTAAAATAACATTTAAGTTTGGATCAAAATTTTTTAAAAATTTCTCAACCCTTTTTACTGGCTCTTTATCTAGTGTAGACATAATTCAACTTTAAATTGTTAGTTATTTATACTGTAAAATCACACTTATGTAAAAATTGCATAGGTGTTATTAATTAAAAGAGCATTCTTTACCAGTCTTTATTTGGTATCACAAGGCCCAGATTTATATAGGAGAGATTATGAGTACTAAAGATGTTTTAAAATTTATTAAAGATAAAGAAGCAGAATTTGTTGATTTAAGATTTACAGATCCAAGAGGTAAATTACAACATTTAACAATGGATTGTACCGCAGTTGATGAGAGTATGTTAAACGATGGTGTATTCTTTGATGGATCTTCAATAGCCGGCTGGAAAGCTATAAATGAGTCTGACATGATTTTAAAACCAGATTTATCAAGATTTTTTTTAGACCCTTTCACATCTCATAATACAGTTGTTTTATTTTGTGACATTCTAGATGCAATTAAAAAAACACCTTACGAAAGAGATCCTAGAGGGGTTGCAAAAAAAGCTGAGGAATATTTAAAAAAGTCTGGAATTGGTGATAAAGCTTTTTTTGGTCCAGAACCAGAATTTTTTGTATTTGATGATGTTAAAATTAAAAATGATATGAATGAATGTGGATTTAAGATTGATAGTAAAGAAGGTCCATATAATTCAGGTAAAGAATATGATAACGGAAATATGGGTCACAGACCTCCAATCAAAGGAGGTTATTTTCCTGTTCCCCCTGTTGATAGTGAACAAGATATGCGTGGAGAATATTTAAAAAATTTAAAAGAGGTTGGTATTAAAGTTGAAAAACATCACCATGAAGTTGCACCAAGTCAGCATGAGCTTGGAATGTATTTTGGTACACTAGTAAATCAAGCTGATAACGTTCAACTTTATAAGTATGTTGTACAAATGGTTACTCACTCTTTTGGTAAAACTGCAACTTTTATGCCTAAGCCTGTTGCTGGCGATAATGGATCTGGAATGCATATTCATCAATCAATATGGAAAGGTGATAAGCCGGTATTTTCGGGCAATGCGTATGCGGGATTATCAGAAACTGCATTACATTATATTGGTGGAATCTTAAAACATGCAAAAGCAATTAATGCTTTTGCTAACTCAACAACCAATAGTTATAAAAGATTAGTACCTGGATTTGAAGCTCCGGTGCTTCTTGCTTATTCTGCAAGAAATAGATCTGCGTCATGCCGTATCCCAATTACTTTAAGTAAAAAAGGGGCAAGATGTGAGATTAGATTCCCTGATGCCTCAGGAAACCCATATTTAACATTTGCTGCAATGTTAATGGCAGGTTTAGATGGTATCAAAAATAAAATTCATCCTGGTGAATCTTTTGATAAAGATTTGTATGATTTACCTCCAGAAGAGGTAAAAGCGATTCCAACAGTGTGTGGCTCTTTACGTGAAGCAATGGAAAGTTTGGATAAAGATAGAGAATTTTTAACTCAAGGTGGTGTGTTTACTGACGACCAGATCGATGCTTATATTGCATTAAAATTTGAAGAGATTCACAAGTTTGAACACGCACCTCATCCAATAGAATTTGAGATGTATTACAGTAGTTAAATTACTGTCTAGTTGTAGCGATTGTATTCTTGTTAACGCCTTTTTTAACAACGTAATCCTGTGTACCGTTGGCACCTGTTTCTACTTCTTTACGCAAATCTTTAAAAAATGTTTTTTCTTTTAAAGAATTTTTAAGACCCTTAACAAGATTTTTAAATTCAAACTTATTCATGATTCAAATATACACTAGTTATGCATAAAACGCAATACTGCTATGCAACTTACGGGATACTAATATTTAATCAATTTTAAATGACTCCCCACAACCACAACGCTCGGTTTCATTGGGATTATTGAATACAAAAGTTGAGGAAAAATCCTCTTTTTTATAGTCCATTTCAGTTCCTAATAAATACATAACAGCTGCAGAGTCGATAAAAACTTTTACACCTTTTTCCTCGATAATTTCATCATTTGGATTTAATTCTTTGGAATATTCCATAACATAAGACATGCCGGCACATCCACCAGATTTTACAGAAACTCGAACTCCTAATGCATTTTTTTCGGCACCAGACATAATTTCTTTAATTCTGTTTGCTGCATTGTCACTTAATTTTATTATTGGGTTCATTATAAATTTAACTCCAGTTTTGCAGCATCAGACATCATATCTTTTGTCCATGGTGGATCCCAAACTAATTCAAGATCGACCTCATCTATCCCCTCTACTTGCATTGCACCTTCTTTAACTTCTTTAGGTAAACTTTCTGCAACAGGACAATTAGGTGTTGTAAGTGTCATTTTTATTTCAGCTTTTTTACCTTTAATTTGTATATCATAGATTAAACCAAGTTCATAAATATTCACAGGTAACTCAGGATCATATATTTTTCTTATTTCTTCTATTATTTTATTTTTAACTTCCATAATAATTAATCTTCTGTACTTACTTGTTTACTATCATTTTCCATTGCAGACACTAAAGTGTGCCATGATAAAGTAGCACATTTTACTCTCATAGGGTATTGTTTAACTCCTGAAAGACACATTAATTTTGTTTTATCATCCTCTTTTAAGATATCATTCTTAAGTTCTGGATTTTCTTTTATCATTCCTAAAAAATCTTCTATAATTTCCTTAGCTTCATTGTCACTTTTGCCTTTAATTAAATCTGTCATTATTGAAGCAGATGCCATAGATATTGCACATCCACTTCCTTCAAAAGATATATCTTCAACTTTTCTTTGTTCATTTAATTTTAAATATACATGAACGTTATCACCACATAATGGATTATTTCCTTTAGCATCTTTATTAAAATTTTCTGTCTTCCTCAAGTTTCTAGGATTTTTTCCGTGTTCTAAAATTATTTCTTGATAAAGTTCTTTTAAATTCATTTTAAATCAAAAATTTTTTTACAATTATTAATTCCTTCATTCAATTTATCCAAATCATCTTTAGTATTATATACTCCTAATGACGCTCTTGCACTTGCAGGAATACCTAATTTATCATGAAGAATTTGACAGCAATGATGACCTGCTCTAATTGCAACTCCTGTTTCATCTAAAATTGTTGCAATATCATGAGGGTGGACACCTTCAATAGTAAAAGATAATACACCACCTCTCTCTTTCGGGTTTCCAATTAATTTTACAGAATTATTCTTTTGTAAAATTTCTTGACCATATTCAATTAGTTCTTTTTCGTGCTTCATAATATTTTCAATTCCAATACTTTCGAGAAATTTTATTGACTGATCAAAGGCAATCACTTGTGCTGTAGCCATTGTTCCAGCTTCGTATTTATTGGGAAGTTCGCCATATGTAATTCTATCTTTTTTAACTTCATTAATCATACCTCCTCCACCTTGGTAAGGTGGAAGTTGTTCTAACCATTTTTTCTTTCCATAAAGAACACCTAGTCCTGTTGGACCATACATTTTATGACATGAAATTGCATAAAAATCACAATCTAAATCCTGCATATCTAATTTCAAATGTGGTCCTCCCTGACAACCATCAACTACAACTACAATACCTTTAGAGTGAGCAAGTTGAGTAATTTCTTTGATAGGTAAAATTGAACCAGTAACATTAGATAAATGAGTTATGGCAATTACTTTAGTTCTATCTGTTATTTCTTTTTCTATATTTTCAATTGGAATATCACCATCCTCATTAATTTCTGCAAATTTTATTTTAATATTCTTAGATTTTCTCAAAAAATGCCAAGGAACATAATTTGAATGATGCTCTAATTCTGTGATTAAAATTTCATCATTTGGCTCTAAGATTGCTTGACCTAAAGTATTAGCAACTAAATTTAGAGCCTCAGTAGCACCTTTAGTAAATACGATTTCATTTTTATCTTTTGCATTTATGTATTTTTGAACTGAAGACCTTGTATTTTCATAAAGATTAGTGGCTGCAACTGCTAAATAATGAATGCTTCTACCCACATTTGAAAACTGTTTGGAGTAAAAATCATTGATTCTATCTAGAACTACTTTGGGTTTTTGAGATGAATTGGCACTATCCAAATAAACTAAATCATTATTCTGAATTTTTTCATCAAAAATTGGAAATTCTTTTTTAATATTATTTATATTCATTCTTTTAATCCAATGATGTTTTTAATTAGATTTTTAATTTCTGAATCTGTTATTTTTTCAACAACATCTAGTAAAAATCCATTTATTAAAAGTTCTTTAGATTGTTGGTAGTCTAAACCTCGAGACATTAAGTAAAAGATTGAGTTTTCATTTAAACTTCCAGATGCTGATCCGTGAGAACATTTTACGTCATCAGCATAAATTTCTAATTCTGGTTTTGCATTAAACTCAGATGTTTCATCTAACAATATTGCTTTACTTAATTGATAACCATCTGTTTTTTGAGCTTTTGAATTTACAAAAATTCTTCCTTGATATGCTGATTTTGAATTCTTTCCAAGTACACTTTTTATAAGTTGATAACTTTTGGTGTTCTCAACTAAATGATTAATTGTAGATCTAATTTCATGCTGTTGATTTTCCTTTAATGAAAAAACTCCATTAATAAAGGCCGATGAATATTCACCATTTAAGTTACAGTTAACTTCATTTTTAAAATAGTCTGAACCAGCGGATAATATAAATGTTTCTGAAATACTATTATTATCCTGCTCAATATTATTGAAAGAATACTTTAAATTATTATTTCTAAATTTATCAAGTTTAAAATTTTTAAGAATTGAATATTTTTTCAAATTGAAATTGTACGAAATATTTACAAAGTTTTTCTCTGTGTTGTCACTAAAATAATCAATAAGTCGTAAGCAACTATTTTCTTCTAACTCAAAATTTAAACTTAAATTTACATTTTTGGACTTAATTTTATTGCTTGTTGAATGGTAGATCACTAAAGGTTTTTTTAAAGAATAATTCTTTTTAACTAAAATTTTAAAAACTTTATTAGAAAATGCATTATTAAGGTCAATTAAAGAATTATCATAATCAAATGATATATTTTTTCCAATTTCATCACTTATTTCAATTTGATTTTGATCTTCATAATTAAAATCGATTTTTTCAATTCTACCATTGATAAAAATAATCTTATTATGTTCTAAACCATCTATAAAAATAGATGGATCAATTTTATTTGGTAATGAATAATCGTTAAAAAAACTTAAGTCACCAATATTTTTTTTTATAATCTGACTTATATCTAAAAACTTCCAATCTTCTTGTTTTCTGTTTGGAAAACCATTTTCAATAAATTTTTTCAGAAAATTTTTTTTTAATTGGATTTCTTTTTCTGAAATTTTATAAGTTTCTATTATTTTATCAAAATCTAATTGTAGTTGTTCATTCATTTAATTAAAACTTTCATATCCTTTTTTTTCTAGTTCTATTGCTAATTCCGGACCACCAGATCTAATTATCTTTCCATTCATTAAAACATGAACAAAGTCAGGTTTTATGTAGTCTAATAACCTTTGATAGTGAGTAATTATTAAAAAAGAATTATCTTTATTTCTTAAAGTATTAACTCCATCAGCTACTATTTTTAAAGCATCAATGTCTAAACCTGAGTCTGTTTCATCTAAAATAGATAATTTTGGAGCTAGCATAGACATTTGTAAAATTTCATTTTTCTTTTTTTCTCCTCCAGAAAAACCAACATTAAGTTGTCTATTGAGTTTTTCCTCATCAAATTTTAATTCTTTAGCTTTTTTTTTAACAAGCTTTAAAAATTCAATCGCATCTAATTCCTTTTCTCCACGAGCTTTTCTGATGGCGTTTAATGATGTTTTTAAAAAAATATTTGTATTTACGCCTGGAATTTCTAAAGGATATTGAAAAGCTAAAAATATTCCTTTATGAGCTCTTTCCTCAG
The DNA here is from genome assembly GCA_902627735.1 of uncultured Pelagibacteraceae bacterium. GTDB lineage: Bacteria > Pseudomonadota > Alphaproteobacteria > Pelagibacterales > Pelagibacteraceae > Pelagibacter. The sequence continues at coordinate 6,067 of CACOKI010000003.1, read as the reverse complement.
TCTCAAGATCAAATAAATTTTTGTTCTCAAATAATATTTCACCTGATACTTCATATCCCTTTTTTCCAGATAAAATATTGGATAATGTGCTTTTTCCTGATCCATTTGGACCCATAATTGCGTGAACTTCACCGGGATTTATATTTAAAGAAAACCCCTTTAATATAGATTTATTTTCAACATTCGCATTTAAGTTAGATATCTTAAGCATTAACCAACACTTCCCTCTAAACTGATTCCTACAAGTTTTTGAGCTTCGACCGCAAACTCCATTGGAAGCTGTTGCAGTACTTCTTTGCAAAAACCGTTTACGATTAATCCCACAGCTTCCTCGGAATTAAGTCCTCTTTGTTGGCAATAGTGTAATTGTTCCTCGCTGATCTTTGATGTTGTGGCTTCGTGTGCAATATTTGAGTCAAAATTTTTATTTTTAATATAAGGTACCGTGTGTGCACCACATTTATTTCCCATTAATAAGGAGTCACATTGTGTGTAGTTACTTGAATTTTTAGCTTTTGAATTAATATCTACTAAACCTCTGTAAGTCATATCAGAAAATCCAGCGCTGATACCCTTTGAAATAATTTTACTTTTTGTATTTTTTCCTAAATGAATCATTTTTGTTCCTGTGTCAGCTTTTTGGTGATTATTTGTAATTGCTATAGAGTAAAATTCTCCAATAGAATTGTCCCCTTTTAAAATACAGCTTGGATATTTCCAAGTTATAGCTGAACCTGTTTCAACTTGTGTCCAAGAAATCTTAGAATTTTTCCCCTTGCATAACCCTCTTTTAGTCACAAAATTATATATCCCTCCTTTACCATTTTCATCACCTGGATACCAATTTTGTACAGTTGAATATTTTATTTCTGCGTCATCTAAAGCAATTAATTCTACATTCGCGGCATGTAATTGATTTTCATCTCTCATTGGAGCGGTACATCCCTCAAGGTAACTAACATAGCTACCTTCATCAGCAATAATCAATGTTCTTTCAAATTGACCTGTCTGTGAAGCATTGATTCTGAAATAGGTCGATAGTTCCATAGGGCACTTAACACCTTTAGGAATATAAACAAATGATCCATCTGTAAATACAGCGGAGTTTAATGTGGCAAAGAAATGGTCGGTAACTGGTATTACAGTACCTAAATATTTTTTAACAAGGTCAGGATGTTTTTGAATTGCCTCTGACATTGAGCAAAAAATGATTCCATGCTTTGTTAATTCACCTTTAAAAGTAGTTGCAACTGAAACGGAATCAAATACAGCATCCACTGCAATTCCATTTAATCTTGCTTGTTCTTGTAAAGGAATTCCAAGTTTTTTATATGTTTCTAAAAGTTTAGGGTCAAGCTCATCTAAACTTTTTGGCTTATCCTTCATACTTTTTGGTGCTGAATAATAATATAAATCTTGATAATCAATCTTAGGATACTTTGGTTTTTGCCAGTTAGGTTCTTTCAAAAGTTTTAATCGCTCATAAGCCTTTAACCTAAAGTCTAACATCCATTGTGGTTCTTTTTTGATATTAGAAATAAACTTGATCACATCTTCGTTTAAGCCTTTTGGAGCTTTTATATTTTCAATATCGGTAGTAAAACCGTACTTATAATCTTTTAACTTTTCTATATCTTTTTCTCTTGTATCCATCTCTAAATTCTTCTTTCAGTATTTTCTTTAACAAGATCTTCTAAACTCTTTTTTTCAAAAAAGTCATTAATATGGTTTTCAAGCTCGTCCCATAAATTATGGGTTAAACATTTTGTAGATCTGCCATTACAACCCTTTTTAGACTCTTTTTTACACTGAACAGTTTTTACTTTTTCATCAACTGCATCAAAAATATTCGTAAGTTTAATTTCTTTAGCTTTTTTGTTCAAAACATAACCACCTTGATTTCCTCTTACACTTTGAACAATCTCTTTTTTTCTGAGTTTAGAAAAAATTTGTTCAAGGTAATCGAGTGAGATCCCTTGTCTTAGCGATATGTCTCTTAGAGATACTGGGTTTATACTGTCAAACCTTGCCAGATCAACTAAAGCCATTACCGCATATCTGCCTTTAGATGTTAGTTTCATAAAACCTATATTTTACAGGCATATATATAAACCCGACTAAAATAGTCAAGTATCTATCAGAAAAAAACACTAACATTTTGTCACGTACATGTGTTAAACGTAATTTTTTTTTGAGAATAATTATCAATATCAATTATGGATAAAAAAATTTTAGAAATATTCATTCCAGGGCCCGCAGGAAGACTTGAGGCAAAATATTTTAAAAGTAAAAAAAGTACCTCACCCATTGCTTTAGTATTGCAACCACACCCTCAGTACGGTGGCACGATGAATAATAAAATAGTTGTTGAGGCATTTAATACATTTATGGAAAATGACTTTTCAGTATGCAGAGTGAATTTTAGAGGAGTTGGTAAAAGTGATGGTGAATTTGATAATGGCCAAGGCGAATTAGCTGATGCTGCTGCTGCACTAGACTGGTTAGAAAGAGAAAATTTTGATAATTCTCAATGTTGGGTTACAGGATTTTCTTTTGGATCTTTGATAGCAATGCAATTACTCATGAGAAGACCTGAGATTAATAGATTTATTGCTATTTCTCCTCAACCTAATGCCTATGATTTTTCATTTCTATCACCATGTCCAACCTCTGGTTTAATGGTATATGGAAAAAAAGATGAACTTGTACCCCTTGATTATATTAAAGATCTTGAAAAAAGATTAAGTTCGCAAAAGGGAATAAAAGTAGATTTTCAATCAGTAAATAATGCAAATCATTTTTTTTCTAATAATGAAAATGATTTAGCTGAGTGTTTAAATAAATATATTAAAAAAGAAACAGCATTATACTAAAAATTACCTACAATCGTTCCGCCAGAAACAGGTTTTCTACATCCAGTTGTTGAAGGAAATGAAATAGGCAATTTTAAAAATGATCTGATGGCAAGATATGCAAATGCTTGTGACTCTACATAATCTCCATCAATTCCATAATCATCAATAGACTGTATAATTAATTCTTCTCCTATTTCATTTTTAATTCTATCTACTAATGTAGTATTTTTTCTACCACCACCACAAAGTAAAACTTTCAATAATTTATTTTTTGTTTTTGATAAAAAACTAAAAAGTTCTGTAGTAATTATTTTACTCGAAAACTCTGTTAATGTTGCCGCACCGTCTTCCAAACTTAAACCTCTTATAAAATTTAAATCAAAATCTTTTGTGTCAAATGAAAATATATTTTTGTTGGTTCTATTATCAAAAATATCAAGAGCCTGATTTAAAATTAATTTATTTGTTTTACCTAATTTTGCAATTTTTCCATCTTTATCAAACTTATTTTCTGTCTTATTTCTTATCCACTCATCTATTAAACAATTCCCTGGTCCCAAATCTTTACTTTTAAGACTGTTTTCATCATACTCACTTATTGCAGTAATATTTGCAATACCACCTATATTCAAAATACAAACAGGCAATTCAATTTTTTTTTTATTAATTATTAACTTGTGAAATATTGGTGTTAATGGAGCTCCTTCACCATTATTTTTAATATCATTCTGCCTAAAATCATAAATTACAGTTTTTTTAGTTAATTGAGATAAAAGATTACCATCTCCTAGTTGTTTTGAAATTTTCTCTATTGGATTATGATAAATAGTCTGACCATGAAAGCCGATGAAATCTATTTTTTTATCTACCAATTTTAATATTTGATTAACAATTTTTGCATGAAAAATCGTTATTTCTCTTTCTAGATCATTAATTTCACTTTCATTTATATTGAGATCGTCAGATTTTAAGATTTTATCTCTTAAATAATGTAGATTTTTATATATTTTTTGATCATATTTAAAGTATTTATTTGTGACTTCATTAAATTGATCAATACCATCTGAGTCAATAACTGAAACATCTACTCCGTCCCCAGAGGTACCACTCATTAAGCCTAACGCTGTATATAACTTTCCCATTCTTATTTTTTTTTAATAAAATTTGTATATTGTATAATTATAAGCTTATGAATAAATTTTTAAAAGAATTTAAAGATAGAGGCTATTTCTATCAGTGCACTAGCGAAAAAGAATTATCTGAATTGCTGAATAATGAAAAAATAAAAGGTTATATAGGTTTTGATTGTACTGCTGAAAGTCTTCATGTGGGAAGTTTACTTCAAATAATGTGTTTAAGACTTCTTCAAAAACATGGTCATCGGCCTATTGTCTTGTTGGGTGGAGGAACTACTAGAATTGGTGATCCATCAGGTAAAGATAAAACAAGAAAAATTTTAAATGAAAAAGAAATTGAAAAAAATATTAAGAGTATAGAAAAAATCTTAAAAAAATTTCTTATTACAGATAATTCGAAAACAAAGCCTATTTTTGTTAATAATTATTCATGGCTAAAAAAATTAAATTATATTTCCTTTTTAAGAGATATTGGAAGACATTTTACAATTAATAAGATGCTAACTTTTGAAAGTGTTAAAACTAGATTAGATAGAGAACAATCATTAAGTTATATGGAATTTAATTATATGATTTTACAAGCATACGATTTTTTAGAATTAAATAAAAAAGAAAATTGTTCTTTACAAATAGGTGGTTCTGATCAATGGGGTAATATAGTTAATGGTACAGAACTTATAAAAAGATATTCCAGTAAGCAAGTTTATGGTTTAACTACTCCTTTAATTACATTGGCTTCAGGAGCTAAAATGGGAAAAACTGAGTCGGGAGCTATTTGGTTAGATGAAAAACTATTATCTGCTTACGAATATTGGCAATTCTGGAGAAATGTAGATGACAGAGATGTTATTAAATTTTTAAAAATGTTTACAGATTTAAATGTTGAAGAAATAAATAAGATGATGAATGAGGATATTAATCAACTTAAAATTAAGTTAGCTAATGAAACAACTTCTATGCTTCATGGTGAAAAGGCTTCTCGTAACGCAGAACAGGCTGCAAAAGAGGTTTTTTCTGGAAAATCGCTAGGATCTAATTTACCATCAATTAAAATTAGTAAACAAAACTTAGATAAAGATATTGATATAATTGAACTTGTCATTTTATCTAAGTTAGAAAAATCTAAAAGTGAAGTAAGAAGATTAATCAAAGGAAATGCTGTTAAATTAAATGATGAAATAATATCTGATGAAAAATTAATTATAAGCGATAAATTTTTTCAAAAAGATTATTTAAAACTTTCTATAGGAAAAAAAAGACATATAAAAATCGAATTTAATTAATTTTTTTTATCCTCTCTAAAGTTCTAGTAATAAATCTTGGAGTGAGAGTTTTTATAGGATTTACTGAGGTTTCTAAATTTTCCTGAGGACCTTTTATCTTAAAACTAACACCAAAGACTCCCTCACCTGTTTTAGAACCTACTAATATTTGGCCTAATATAGGTATTGATCCAATTACTTTATTTATTGTAGTGGCTGGTATTAAAGTTCCACGTAAGCTAATCAATTTATCTTTTTCAACATATCCATTCATTAAAATCGAAATAGCAGGACCAATTGCATAAACTTCATCTACTGTGATTAAATCTTTACTTGATTTAAATTGCATCTCGAATTCATCAAATCCTATTCCTTCACCTGACATTAAATCCGCAATACCCTGCAAGGATGCAAGTGTTAAAATTTTAGTTAAAACTGGTAATTCTTTCAATTTAAAATCATAAATTTTTATTGTTGAGAAAGACTTATTCCCTTTTTTTTCTGAATAAAAGTCAAGCAAACCACCAGAAAATCCTTTTACAAATTTATATCTATTTACAAAAGCCTCAGCTTGATCAACAAATAAAGTTGTAATTTTTTGATTACTTTCTGAATTAATTGTAAATCTCAATTTTTTTTCATCATCAAAATATCCCTTTAAGTCACCATTTATAATTTCTTCATCTTTAAAAGTTAAACTGCCCTCAAAATTATCAAGTTTATGATTTTGATCTAATTGTAAATTAGCTACATTGATATGAATTAAGAACGATTTTTTTAATATCTTTGTACTTTCTTGATTATCATCCAATAA
>CACOKI010000002.1 GCA_902627735.1 uncultured Pelagibacteraceae bacterium | reverse complement strand
CGAATGCCAAATCATCAAAAGCTATCCATGCATTATAAATACCAGTTGTTAATGTGTTTACAGAAAAAAAGTCTACCGCTCCAAATTCAGCTAACGTTTCCATTGCTACTAAAGATAAGCCAGCAACAATAGCTGGTCTAGCGCCAGGTAAAATAATCGAATAAAAAGTCTTTAATTTTGAAAATCCAAGATTTTTTCCCAAATCTATCGAACTTTGTGATTGATATAGAAAAGATGCCCTAGTTAAAATATATACATAGGCAAAAAGTGAAAATGAAATAGATAGAATCAATCCAAACATACCACTAAATTTTGGTATATCTTTATTGTATTCTCCCTCACCAAATAAAAATTTTAAGATTGTAAAAGCTGTTCCATAATTATCAAAAAATGCAAACATAGAATAAGCATATATGTAAGATGGTACTGCAAATGATAAAATTAACGCCCATTTAAAAAAATTAGATCCAGTAAATTCATAAAATGATACTATGTATGCAGAACCTACTCCTATAATAAATGTCAAAAACAAAACTCCAATTAAAAGAGTTAAAGAATTAAATATATACTCGAGAAAAAAACTTTCTTTAAGTATTTCAAAATAGTTTGTTGTATCTTGAAAAAAACTTGTGAAAACTGTGAATATTGGAATAATCACAAAAAGTGAAATTAAAAAAGAGGATATATACCAAAGGTTAATTCTCATTATTTATAATCCGCCTTATAAAAATGAAAAGTATTTGTGTCTACGCTAGGAGGAAGGAGACATCTTACCTAATAAGCGTAGACACTCAGAAGAAATCAAAAATTAAATACTTTTAGGATATGCGGAACCTCCTTAGTTTCAATTTCTGAAATCTTTCTGTTATTTATTCTTTTATTGATTTTTTCACACTCCTGACTACATGGGGAACATGCTTCGGAAGATTTATTGTAATCAACATCAGACATAAATTTTTCTTTTTCTTTCACCATTATTACTTCCAACCAGCAGCTGTCATTACTTCTACTGCAGCAGCTTGATTTTTTCCATAAGAGGCTAGTTTAGTTTTCATATCTTGTTTGAAATCTAATCCTAAGTTATTTACTACTAATGGACTTGGTGAAACACCATCAATCATTGGAAACTCAAAAGTATTATTTGTAAAGTGCTCTTGAGACTCTGGAGTTAATAAAAACTCTACAAGTTTGATAGCATTTTCTTTATTAGGTGCTCCTTTAACTAAAGCTGCACAACTAACATTCATATGCGTTCCTCTATCATTTTGATTAGGAAAGAAAGCTTTTACTTTTTTTGCAGCTTCTTGTTGTTCTGCACCTTTTTTACCAGAAAGCATTAAAGCTAAGTAATAAGTATTAGCAACAGCAATATCAGCTTCTCCAGCTGCTACTGCCATAATTTGAGCTCTATCATTACCTGTTGGTGTTCTTGCCATATTGGCAACAACTCCTTCAGCCCATTCAGCTGTTGCAGCTTTTCCATTGTTTTTAATCAATGATGCTACAAGAGACTTATTATAAATGTTGCTAGATTTTCTTATTACCAATCTGCCTTTCCATTTAGGATCAGCTAAACCTTCATAAGTCATTCCAGATAACTCTGCACCAGTAACTCTCTCTGGTGAATAATAAATTATTCTAGCTCTTTTTGCTATTCCAACCCACTTACTTGTTCTAAAGCTTTTTGGAACAGCATCTTTAATTGCTGCAGATGTTAAACCACCCTGAAGCGCACCTTTTGAATCCATAGCACCACATCTTCCTGCATCTGCTGTTATATATAAGTCAGCTGAAGAATCTGCACCTTCGCTAAGAATTCTTTTCTCTAAAGCACCTGATTTTCCATTTATCAAATTAACTTTAATACCTGTCATATTTGTAAACTTAGAATAAAGCTCAGAATCTGCTTTATAGTGTCTTGCATTAAAAACGTTAACTTCATTAGCAACAGCAAAAGCTGACACAAATAAAGACGCTATCAATGCTAGTATTGATATTTTTTTCATTAATCTCCTTATAATTATTGAATGTGAATGATAACTATTCGCAATGCGAATGATTATCAATTGCAAGTATGTCGCACCCTAAGTTTGATTATATCAATTTTTAAAGAAATTATGATTTCCAATCGCCTATTTTGCTAAATAAAAAATTCCTAAAAGCTTGAACCCTAGCTGTATTTTTAAGTGATTGAGGATAAACAAAGTGAGCCTCTGTAATTGGACCTTCTGATTTTGGTAACACTTTAATTATATTATTTGAATTTGTTACCAAATACTCAGGTAATGCCGCTAACCCTACTCCACTTTCAACAGCTAATAGTAGCCCCATAACACTATTTACCTTCATAATTGGTTTCCTCTTTTTTCCATCAGGCATTCCTAATTTTAGTGCCCAATCAGGATTATAAACTGGTGAAGGTGCACCTTTACCAAATGAAATAAATTTGTGTTTATTTAAATCGTTTAAAGATTTTGGCATACCATTTTTTTCTAAATATTTGTTAGACCCATATATATAGTACTTTAAATCTATTAATTTTTTTTGAATATAATTAAGCTGTTTAGGCCTTCTCATAAAAATACCAATATCTGCTTGTCTAGTGCTTAAATCCAGCTCCTTATCCTCAAAAATCAATTCAATTTCAATCTCAGGATTCAATCTCATAAATTCTTGAATTCTTGGTGTTAACCAGTGTGTACCAAAACTTCTTACAGTTGTTATTGTTAATTTTCCAGTAGGTTTATTTTTTTGATCTCCTAAAGAAGTTTCAACTTCTTTTAATTTACTAATTACCTCATGAGCAGTTTTGAAAACATATTCTCCATTTTCTGTTAAAGTAAGGCCTCTTGCATGTCTTTCAAACAATTGAACTTTTAAATCCTGCTCTAATGATTGAATTTGTCGACTTATTGCTGACTGACTTAAATTTAAATTTATTGTAGCATTTGTAAAACTACCAGCTTCAGCAACAGCGTGAAAAATTTTTAGTTTATCCCAATCCATTATTTATTCAGGTTTATAATATATCTACCTGATGTCTCTCCTTTTAGCATTTTTGGAAAAATATTGATTACCTCGTCTAAATTTATTTCTTTTATAGATTTTTCAAGAATTCCAAAATCAATTAACTTTCCAGCTTCATTCCATAAAAAATTTCTTCTTTTTATAGATGCATTAACTGAATTGATTCCCCAAAGTTTTACACCTCTGATAATAAATGGCATTACAGTAGTATTTAGTTTGATATCAGCAGCATTACCACAGGCGGCTACAATACCTGTTTCTTTAGTTTGAGCCAAAATATTTTCTAAAACTTTGCCACCAACTGTATCGACCGCACCATCCCATAATCCTTTGTCTAAAGGTCTCGCGTCTTTATTCAATTCTTTTGTATTTATAACGTTTTTTGCTCCTATTGATTTTAAATAATCTATATTACTCTCTTTACCTGTCACAGCAGTAACATTACAACCAAGTTTACTTAACATCATTACTGCCATACTTCCCACACCACCTGAGGCTCCACTTACAATGACATTTTCAACTTTTTCTCCTAAAAGCAATTCTTCTCTTGTTGCCTTAGTTGTGAAAGAGCACATCAGAGCAGTCAAACCTGCTGTTCCAATAATCATTGATTGTCTTAAATCTAAATTTTTTGGTTTTTTTACTAAAAAATCACCATTAACTTTTGCAAATTGTGAATAACCACCAAAATATATTTCTCCTACTCTCCAACCTGTAAGAATAATTTCATCTCCAGATTTAAAGTTTTTATGATTACTTTCATGGACTACACCACTAAAATCTATACCAGGGATATGTGGAAACTCTTTTACTAGTCTTGCACCATTTTTTAATATCAATGCATCTTTATAATTTAATCCTGAATATTCTACTTTTATTGTTACATCACCATGTTTTAGAAAACTTTTATCTATAGACTTAATTTCTCTTGAGAATTCTTCACCTTTTTGATTTAAAACTAAGGCTTTGAATTGTTCAGACACTTGTTTATTCTTTTGCTATGCTAATAAATCTCAAATATCTATTTTGATAACTAAGATCCTCTTTAAATTGACCTAAATAATAATTTGTTACAGTTGTAGCTTGTTCCTTTTTAATACCCCGCATAGTCATACATTGATGTGTCGAATCTATAGTCACCGCTACTCCTTTTGCATCTAAAGACTCCATAAGTGTATTCGCAATTTGCATAGTTAATCTTTCCTGAGTTTGCAGTCTTTTTGAGAAAACTTCAACTACTCTTGCTAATTTACTTAGACCCACAACTCTATCTTTTGGGATATAAGCCACGTGAGCTTTTCCTATAATTGGAGCCATATGATGCTCACAATGACTTTGTACTGAAATATTTTTTTGGATTACCATATCGTCATAACCCTCTACATCACCAAATGTTTTATCTAAAATTTGATTTGGATCTTCTTGGTATCCTTTAAAATACTCTTTAAATGCCTTAACTACTCTTTTTGGAGTTTCCAACAATCCCTCTCTTGAAGGGTCTTCTCCCATCCATGATAAAATTGTCCTAAAAGCATCTTCAGCCTCTTTGTCAGATACTTTTTTTAAATTTTTATTATCTTCTGTATTTTTTACAAGTTTCATTGGACGTTTTATACCCATAAATACTTATTTTTAAAATATTTATTATATCCATATATGTGCTACATAATTACCGAAAATGTTCAAAAAAAGAGAAAATGTAGCTGAAATAGAAGAAGGAAATCTGCTTTCGCCCAAATTTGATAATGATGGTTTAATTCCAGTTATCACTATGTGTTCTAAGACTAGGGATATTTTAATGCATGGTTATATGAATGTAGAAGCATTAAAGAAAACCATTGAAACGAAAGAAGCTCATTATTTTAGTAGATCAAGAAAAGCAATATGGCATAAAGGAAGAACCAGTGGATTTATCCAGAAAGTTAAAGAAATTAGAATAGATGATGATCAAGACTCTATTTGGTTAACAGTAGATATAGGGGATGGTGCTAGTTGTCATGTAGGATATAGATCATGTTTTTATAGATCAGTGCCATTAGGAAAAATAGATAATGGAAGAGAAATTGAAATGAAGTTTTTGGAAAAAGAAAAAAAATTTGATCCTGAAGAAGTATATAAAGATCAACCTAATCCAACTAAAATATAAATGAGTAAAAAACAAAAAAATGTTCTAGGAGAAGATCTAGAAGAATGCTCATTAGATCCATTAACAGGATGGTATAGAGACGGTTGTTGTAACACTGATGAAAATGATCATGGACTTCACACAGTGTGTGCTAAAGTAACAACAGAATTTTTAGAATGGTGTAAAGAGGCTGGTAATGATTTGATTACACCACATCCTGAATTTGGATTTCCAGGTCTCAAAGATGGTGATGGTTGGTGTGTTTGTGCAACATGGTATGCTAGAGCGGTTGAGGCTGGAAAAGGATGTCCTATTTTTCTAAAAAGAACACATCAAAACACTTTAGATATTTTACCTATCGAGACTTTAAAAAAATTTGCGATAGATATTTCTTAAAAGATTTTATTATGAGTGATGAAATATTATCTGTTATATATCTTTTATTAGTATTAGCTTTAGTCTTACCTGGTTTTTTATATGCAAATAAAAATAAAAAAATTTTTCTTAAAAACTTAATTATTTGGATTGGTATAGTCGGAGTAATTGTTGTTTTAATAAATTTTTATAAATAACTTATTACATATTCCCATACTTAGGTCCACCACCGCCCTCTGGAGTTACCCAAACAATATTTTGAGAAGGTTCTTTGATGTCACAAGTTTTACAATGAATACAATTTTGAGAATTAATTACAAATTTATTAATATTATTCTCTTTTTGTATTTCGTATACTCCTGCAGGACAATACCTTTGAGCAGGTTCATCAAATTTTTCTAAAGTGTAACTGATTGGTAAATTTGGATCTTTTAATTGCAAATGTACTGGTTGATTATCTACATGATTTGTACCAGTTAAATAAACAGAGCTTGTTTTATCAAAAGTGATTTTATTATCTGGTTTTGGATACTCAATTTTTGGCATCTCATTTGCAGGTTTTAATGTTTCATGATCGGCATGTTTGTGCTTTAATGTTAAAGGTAATCGTCCCCTAAATAATATTTGATCTATTCCTGTAAATATTATTCCTAAAATCAATCCCCAGCTAAAACTTGGTTTAACGTTTCTTGCTTTATAGAGTTCTTCATATAACCAACTTTTTTTAAAATTTTCTTCATATAAAGATAAATCTTTTTTAGATTTAAAATGTTCAACAATAGTCTCAGCTGCAATGATCCCACTTTTCATTGCTGTATGTGATCCTTTTATCTTTGGCATATTTAATGTTCCAGCATCACATCCTATTAGTAATGCTCCGGGCATATACATTTTAGGTAAACTTTGAAAGCCACCCTCAATTAATGCTCTAGCTCCATATGAAATTCTTTTTCCTCCTTCAATAACCTTTCTTATAGCTGTATGTGTTTTAAATCTTTGAAATTCATCAAATGGGGATAAATGAGGATTTTTATAATCTAATCCAATAACATAACCCAAAAAAACTTGCTTATTTTCTGCATGATAAATAAAGCTTCCACCATATGTATTATTGTCTAAAGGCCATCCTGCAGTATGCATAACCAAGCCTTCTTCATGATTTTCTTCTTTAATTTCCCATATTTCTTTAAAACCTATTCCATATTGTTGAGGATCTTTACCTTTGTCTAACTCAAATTTTTTAATCAACTGTTTTCCCAAATGACCTCTGCAACCCTCAGCAAATACTGTTACCTTTCCTAAAAGTTCTATCCCAGGTTCAAAACTATCTTTTTTATTTCCTTCTTTATCGATACCCATATCTTGGGTCACAACACCTTTTACTGAACCTTTGTCATCATACAAAATTTCACTAGCTGGAAATCCTGGAAAAATTTCAACACCTAGGGCTTCAGCTTGTTCAGCAAGCCATCTGCATAAATTAGCTAAACTAATAATATAATTTTTATGATTTTGTTGAACAGAAGGAAGTAGCCATGTCGGCCAACTTAAAGATTTTGTTTTTCCTAAAAATAAAAATTTTTCTTTTGAAACTTTAGTTTTAATTGGTGAGTTTAAATCTTTCCAATTAGGTAATAATTCATCTAAGGCTCTAGTTTCAAAAACATTTCCACTTAATATATGTGCACCTATTTCTGACGCTTTTTCTAAAACACATACATTTAAATTTGCGTCTAATTGTTTTAATTTTATTGCTGTTGACAAACCAGATGGACCTCCACCTATTATCACAACATCATATTCCATTGTCTCTCTGGACATAATCTAATTTTTTACAGATTCTATTATTTTTGTATAGTGTTTAATTTGTTCAATTCTTCTAAGAATTGTGGAAGAGCTTCAAAAAGATCAGCCTCAAGACCATAATCTGCTACGCTAAATATTGGTGCTTCCCCATCTTTATTAATTGCTACAATTATTTTACTTTCCTTCATTCCTGCTAAATGTTGAATAGCACCCGATATACCAACCGCGATATATAAATCTGGTACTACTACTTTTCCTGTTTGACCTACTTGGTGATCATTGCTTATATATCCAGCATCAACTGCTGCTCTTGATGCTCCGATCGCTGCATTTAATTTATCTGCAATCGATGTAATTAACTTAAAATTGTCTCCACTTTGCATTCCTCTTCCTCCAGAGATGACAACTCTTGCAGTTCCTAACTCTGGTCTATCAGATTTTATTTCTTCTCTTTTAATAAATTTAGTATTGGCAAATTCTTCACCAGGTTCAGCTTTTTCAATTGGAGCTGACCCACCTGAACTTTCACAAGGATCAAATGATGTAGGTCTTATTGTAACACATTTTTTTGCATCTTTACTTTTAACAGTTGCAAAAGCATTTCCAGCATAAATTGGTCTTAAAAATGTATCGGGTGAAATTACTTTGATAATATCACTTATTTGAGATGTATCTAATGCAGCTGCTATTCTTGGCATTAAATTTTTTCCAAATGTATTTGCTGAACAAATTATATGAGAATAATTATCAGCCAACTTAACAATTACTGGTGCGAAATTTTCTGCAACAAAATTCTCATAATAAGCTGCTTCAACATGAATAACTTTTTTAACTAAAGGTAATTCTGATAATGCTTTAGCAGCATCTCCAGAGTTTTGACCAATTATTATTGCATGAACATCACTATCTATCTGAGATGCTGCAGTTACAGCATTTAGTGTAAAGGGTCTTAATTCTTTATTATTATGTTCTGCAATTAATAAAACCGCCATTTAAATTACCTTTGCCTCATTTTTTAATTTTTGAACCAATTCAGCCACACTAGAAACTTTTATACCTGCTTTTCTTTTTGGTGGCTCCTCAACTTTAACTTGTTCGATTCTTGGAGAAGTATCTACTCCTAAATCTGACGCATTTAATTGTTCAATGGGTTTTTTCTTAGCTTTCATTATATTGGGTAATGAAGCATATCTTGGCTCATTTAATCTTAAATCACATGTAACAATTGCTGGAGTAGCTATCTCAATTGTCTCAAGACCCTCATCAATTTCTCTCGTAACTTCCAATTTTCCATCTTTAATTTCAATTTTCGATGCAAAAGTTGCTTGGGGCCAGTTTAATAGAGCACTTAACATTTGACCTGTTTGATTACAATCATCATCAATTGCTTGTTTTCCCATAAAAACTAAATCTGGTTTTTCTTTTTCAACAATTTTTTGTAAAAGTTTAGAGACTGCTAAAGGCTCTATAATACCTTCGGCTTTAACAAGGATGCCTCTATCAGCTCCAACTGCTAAAGCTTTACGAACTGTTTCTTGAGCTTTTTCTTCCCCAATACTAACTGCTATTACTTCATTAGCTTTACCAGCTTCTTTAATTTTAACTGCCTCTTCAATTGCATTATCGTCTGGGGGGTTAGTAGACATTTTGACATTGTCAGTAACAACACCTGTATTGTCTTCTTTAACTCTGACTTGGACATTATAATCAATAACTCTTTTAACTGCGACTAAAATTTTCATTAAGCTCTCAATAATTTATTTTCAGCATCATATGGACTTTCCTCCAAAATTGTAGCCTCATACATCTTTCCTAGAATATCAACTTTAAGTTTTTCTCCAACATTTGCTAAATCAGGTTTTACCATTGCTAATGCTATAGACTTGTCCAATCTAAATCCATATTCGCCACCAGTTGCTCTTCCAACAACTCTATCATCTTTATATATAGGGTTATTCCCTAATACATCTGAGTCTGTGGTATTATGAACTTCAAGCGTTACCAATTTGTTATCAAAACCCTTTTCTCTCCATTTATTGAGTGCTTCAAGTCCAATAAAGTTTCCTTTATTAGGATGTATAAATCTATCTAAGCCAGACTCGTAAGGAGAATATTCAATTGATAATTCGGTTCCTACAAGTTTATATGACTTTTCCACTCTTAAGCTATTCATAGCTCTAATTCCAAAAGGTTTTAATCCCAAATCTTTTCCAGCCTCCATTAATTTATCAAAAATATGATTTTGGTATTCAATTGGATGATGTAATTCCCAGCCTAATTCTCCAACAAAATTTACTCTCATTGCATTTACTGGAGCATATCCTACATTTACATTCTTAGCTGTTAACCATTTAAAGTTTTCATTAGAAAAATCATCTGTTGAAACTTTTTGCATCAATTCTCTAGATTTAGGACCTGCAACAACTAATACTCCATTACTATTTGTAAGATCCTCAAAAATTACTGAACCGTCTGTTGGCATCCATTTTTGTATCCAGTCGTGGTCTAATCGTAAATTTGCTCCTGCAGAAACAAGATAATAACTGTTTTCTGCCTCTTTCATGATTGTGAATTCTGAATGCACACCACCTTTTGTATTTAGTGCGTGACATAAATTAATTCTGCCAATCTTTTTAGGAAGTTTGTTTGCAACTAGATAATCTAAAAATTCTTCAGCTTTAGGTCCTTTAATTCTACATTTTGCAAATGCTGTCATGTCCAAAAGTCCAACATTCTTTTTTACATTTTCACATTCTTTTTTTATTGCATCAAACCATTTTGATCTTCTAAATGACCAATCATCTTTTTGTTCCATCCCATCAGTTGCAAAAAAATTAGGTCTTTCCCAGCCAAATTTTTGTCCAAATACCGCTCCAAGAGCTTTCATTCTTTCGTAGCAAGGTGAAGTTCTCAAGGGTCTTGCTGCTGGTCTTTCTTCATCTGGATAATGAACAATAAAAACATGGCTATATGCTTCTTCATTTTTAGCTTTTAAATAAGATTTTGTTGCATAATTTCCATAACGTCTTGGTTCTACGCCAAGCATATCTATTGTTGGTTCCCCATCAACAATCCACTCAGCTAATTGCCAACCAGCACCACCAGCTGCCGTTATTCCAAAACTATGCCCTTCATTAATCCAAAAGTTTTTCAATCCCCATGCGGGACCAACTATTGGATTTCCATCGGGAGTATAACAAATTGCTCCATTATAAACTTTTTTAACACCAACTTCTCCGAATGCAGGAACTCGATGTATTGCTCCCTCAATATGTGGTGCAAGTCTATCTAAATCTTCTTGAAATAATTCATACTCTGAATTTTTTGACGGTCCTTCAACGTAACAAGCAGGTGCGCCATCTTCATAAGGGCCTAAAATTAATCCTCCAGCCTCTTCTCTCATATACCATCTGCTATCACTATCTCTTAATACTCCCATTTCAGGAAGTCCTTCTTTTTTTCTTTTTTGAATTTCTGGATGAGGTTCTGTTACAATATACTGGTGCTCAACTGGTATAACCGGAATATCTAATCCAACCATCTCACCTGTTTGTCTTGCAAAATTTCCTGAACATGAAATTACATGTTCACATTCTATTGAACCTTTATCTGTCTCAACAATCCATCCATCTTTAGTTTGTTTCATACCTATAACAGTTGTATTTCTATAAATTTCAGCTCCTCTATTTCTTGCGCCTGTAGCAAGAGCTTGCGTTAAGTCTGCTGGTTGAATATATCCATCCTCCGGATGTTGAATGGCTCCAACTAAATCATCTGTATGACACAACGGCCAAATTTCTTTAACTTGTTGTGGTGTTAAAAATTTTACATCAACTCCAATAGTTTTTGCTACACCAGCATATTGATGATATTCATCCATTCTATCTTTAGTACTTGCTAAACGAATATTTGACACAACACTAAAGCCTACATTTTTTCCTGTTTCCTCTTCTAATTTTTTGTAAAGATCAACAGCATACTTGTGTAGTTGTCCAACAGAATAACTCATATTAAAAAGAGGTAATAATCCTGCAGCATGCCATGTTGAACCAGATGTTAATTCTTTTCTTTCAACTAAAACAACATCTGACCAACCTTTTTTTGCTAAATGATATAATGCACTAACTCCGACTACTCCGCCACCAACAACTACTACTTTTGTTTTAGATTTCATTAGCAGATTCCTACTAAATTTTTATTCATAACGAAACAAAATTGTATTGTAGATAATCAAATAGAACTTCCTAAAGCGATGGGGCTTGAAACCATTGTGGTTAACCAACAATCTTTCAAAGGCCCTTCCCCTGTATATTTTTCAACTTGCCAGTTAAATTTATGGTAAATCTTTTCCTTGTCTAAAATTATAACCTCAAATTGAGCCCATTTGTCACTACTGCCAACTTCTGTAATTGTGTGACTTATATGATTAAGCAGCATCTGATATGACTTACCTTTAATCATCATTTTGAAGTGTGGTAAAGGACCTGTATACTTTTTATTTTCAGGATGGGCAAAATTCCAAGTTTGCTCTATTCCACTATCTTTAAAACTTTTGTCATTATTCATAAGTCCAACTAATTGAATTTTGATAACCTCATTTGGCATAATCAAATTATTAGGAACTTGAAGCTCTGCTTTAAGTATTGATGAACTAATTAAAAAAATTATTGTTGCACTAAATATTAAGTGCAGTTTTTTTAACATCATTAAGAAATTCTTTTCTTTTTTTATCATTTACAAATGGTACAGCAAAATATCTTCTATAAACAACATCCGTTATGCCACATATATTAAATACTCCTCTTCTCAATCTTTTAGTTGGCATATTTAAAAAGAAAGTTCTAACAGCAAATTGAGGAGATCCATAAGTACAAAATACAACTGCTTTTTTACCTTTTAAATTACCTAGAGGGTAACCATAATTTCCAAATAATTTTTTAAATCTAAATGCCCATGGTGGAGCAAGAACTTTATCTATCCAACCCTCAACGATAGCTGGCATTCTAAAATTCCATATAGGAGCGATTAAGACAATAACGTTAGAACTTTCTATTCTTTTTCTGTGATCTAAAACTACATTATCTGGTTCCTCCCCTGCAAAAACTGGATCAAATTTTTCCTTATAAAGATTAACAGTATCAACTGAATGACCTTTTTCTTCAACAGTTTTAATGAACGTATCTTTAATAGCTGCATTAAATGATTTATCATTATAATGTCCGTAAATAAGAAATATTTTTTTCATCAATTAAAATATTTTTCAAATTCTATTTTTGTACACTTATCTTCTATATAAAGAATATTATTTTCCTCAACTATTTTTTTTGCTTTTTCATTTTTGATATCTAATTGTAACCATAAAACTTTCGCATTAATTTTGACAGCCTCCTTAGCTATTTCAATTGCTTCATCAGATGGTCTAAATACATCAATTATTTCAACTGGACTACCAATTTCAGTAACGCTACCAAAAACTTTTTCACCTAATATTTCTTCACCTTTCATAGAGGGATTAACAGGATAAACTTTAAATCCATATTTTTGTAAATATTTCATAACAACTGAAGATGTTTTTGTTAAGTCCTTACTAGCACCAACTAAAGCAATTTTTTTATATTTTTCTAAAATTTCTTTTGTATCTTGCATTGTCTAATTCTTATTCATAATTTTATTTTCACAAAACTTTTTAGCTTCTTGAATTGTCATTGGTTTCTCTAATTTCTGACTACCTGCAATACAGGCATCTATAGCTCTTTTAAAATTATGGTCTCTAAAAAGAAAAATAAAAAAAATTCCAAAGATTATTAAAACTATAGTTATAATATTTTTTACTTTCACTTATTTTTCCATTTTGGTTTTCTTTTTTCCAAAAAAGCAGAGATTCCCTCTTTAGCATCCAAAGCCATCATGTTAATTGTCATCATTTTACTCGTATATGCATAGGCTTTTCTTAAAGGCATTTCTAATTGCTTATAAAAAGCTTGTTTACCAATTTTTATAGTAAGATTTGATTTAGATGCTATTTTTTTTGCAACTTTCAAAACTTCTTTATTTAATTTAGATTTTGAAAAATAATCATTTATCAAACCAATATCTTTAGCATAATTAGCTCTAATTGGTTCTCCTGTTAACAACATTTTCATCATCGGCTTTCTATTGATTTTTCTACTGACTGCTACCATTGGTGTACTACAAAATAATCCAATATTTACACCAGGTGTCGCAAATAAGGCTTCTTTTGTGCTGTAAGCTAAATCGCAACTAGCAACTAATTGACAGCCAGCAGCATAAGCAGCTCCATGTACTTTGGCAATAACTGGTTTTTTTCCTTCAACTATTTGAAGCATTAATTTTGAACAAAGATTAAATAATTTTTGATATCTATTTTTCCGTTTTAGATTTTTAACCTCTTTTAAATTATGTCCTGCACTAAAACCTTTACCTGCTCCTTCAAGAATAATAACTTTTATTTTTTTGTCTTTATCAACCTTTTGAAAAACCCTTATTAAATCTATTAAATTTTTATATGATAATGAATTGTATGTTTTAGGTTCATTAATAGTGATAATAGATATTCCACCTGATAAATTTTTAACTTTAATGTTCATTAAAAATTCTATTTAAGCTTTCCTTCTTCTCTCATTTTAGCTCTTATTTTAGTAGCTGAAATTTTTTGAATTTCATCAGATAATACAATCTCTTCTATTTTATAACCAACTCCTCTGCCGTAACATATATTTGTTATATTGGGTACTAACATGATTTTAAATCTTCCCTCAAATTCTGGATTTAATCTAACTTCAATATTTTTTTTCACAGTTTCAAAATCAAAAGGGTTATCATCTACTCCTTGGACATCTCTTACTTGAATACAAACTTGACCTGTTTTTTTTATAATTTCTTTAAATAAAGTATAATGACCATCATGAAACGGTTGCCATCTTCCTAACATTTGAGCGGTCGGTTTTTTGTTATCCCATTCGTAAGTCATTATTTGATCTCCTTGTATATTTTTGGTGCCCAGTTTTTAGCATCTTGTGTAGTCACATGAAAGTCATACTTATCAGGTTTAACAAACATTTTGTTTGTATCGTCAAATCTTCCCTCTTTAATCGTATCTACCCAAATAATATAATCTGCGGGAAATAAACTTCTTGCTTCTGGTGTTGGACAAATAAAATCTGCAACAACAAAGTTTCCAGTCTCTTTTAACTTAATTGCAAAATCAGCCATTCTTTTAGCTTGTCTTTTTCTACCTTCCTCAGAAAAATCCCAATCGTTGGCAGCTTTTCTAACTTCATCCGCATTCAACCTTTTTGCATTTAACATTGGACCAAGTTCGTTAGCCAAAGTAGTTTTTCCAGATCCTGGTAGTCCCATAATTAAAATTATTTTCATTTATTCACTCTATATAATCCGAGCCATGCATTTACATCTTTACTAGCTATATAATCAGATTTAAAAAATTCCAATTCTTTCCATTTACCTTCCATTTTTAATGTATCAATCTTTTTATCAAAACCATATTCCTTATAAATACCTTCATTTATTGTGAAGCATATCAATCCACCTTTTTTTGTTATTCTTATAAACTCATCAAGGGCCTGTGGTTTAACATGTCCAAAAGTAAAAGTTCCAACACACATTACAGAGTCGTAAAAATCATTTTTTTCATCTATAGTTTTGTTTAAATCAACTTTAATTAATTTTTTATAAAGATTGTTGGGAATTGTATCTAATAACTTTTGTGAAAGATCAGCTCCATAAAAGTTTTTATAACCAAATTTTTTTAATTCTAATCCTACTAAACCAGTTCCACAACCAGCATCAAAGATTAGTGCATCCTTATTCTGTTCATATTTTTTAAAAACTTCGACGGTTTCTTGTGGACCCGTATAATTCCATTCAACCATGTCTTTATTATATTTGTTATGCTCACCCCACTCGTCATAGAATTTCATTACCTCATTAGTTGTTTTGAGTTTATAAATAGGAACTTTGTTTCCAACATCTTTAAGTGCCATTATCTTTTACCTCATTAAACTATTTGCTACCCATTTATGAAATTGGTGAGTTGGTTTATCCATTACAGGAGAAAAATTTCCACCATTATAAACAGGTGAATTTCTTCCATCTTGCATTCCCTCAATTGCTCTTACATCCTCTAACATAACATCTTTCCAGAACCTTGAATTTTCTTTTCTTAAATCTTTTAATTCATTACCGTTAGCACTTTCACTTCCAACATAATACATTTGCATATGTTCTTTAGTTTTATTTATTGCTAAAGGTTCTAACCAAAAAACATAAAAATGATCTATGTGCAAGCCTATCATTACATTTGGAAACAGAGCTACATACTCAGAATTTTTTAACATATCTTTATCCCAATTATGAAAAGTATTGAATTTTTTATTACCCTCCATGGGTTGTTCGTACTTTTTACTTCCTTGACCAGCAAATCTATTCGGTAATCCTTGAATATGATAATGATCATTAATGTTTGAAACTTTATTTAACTCTGGATGAATTGTAGGCAAATGATAACTTTCACAATAATTTTCAATTGCAAATTTCCAATTACATTCTACTTCTAAATTGAAATAGCCATAATCATTTGAATGCACTAGAAGATTATGATCCTCTTTACTTATAAACTTTGACCATCTGTTTTCTAAAGGTTTAATATATTCATCAAAATCAATTTCATTTGAATTGATATTAACAAAAATTATATCCATCCAAACTTTGGTTTTTACTTCTTTTAAATTACTTTTTGTTTTATCAAAATTGTTTGATTTATGATTATTCAATCCACCAATATGTGGTGTTGCAACAAGTTTACCACTAAAATCATAAGACCAAGAATGATACATACATCTGAGAACATTTTTTAAAGTACATGTTTCATCTAGAAGTTTAAAACCTCTGTGACTACATACATTATGAAAAACACGAATCTGCATTTTTTTATCTCTTAAAATAATCAATGGGATACCTAAAAGACTGTAAGGTTTAGCATCTCCAGGGTTAGGTAAAGAACTTGCTACCCCAACAACAGTCCATTTATTGAAAAAAACCTTTTCCCTTTCGTGTATAAAATAATCTTTACTAGTATAACACTCATTGGGAAGGCCATTGGCCACTTCTATTGGTTTATCAACATTATTTAGTTTTTCAATATCTAGTATTTTTGAGAGAGGGAAATTTTTGATATTTTGGTCCACAAAAAAAATTAACATGAGCATATTTTTTGGCAACAAATTTCGTCACACTCTACAATGAATTTCTTTGACAGCTTTTTCAAATAAGATAATGATCTTAAAATGAAATTTTCTTTGGAAATTGGTCCCCAAACCGACCTATCAACAGTACCACCAGTAAATGATATTTACATCACAATGTTGCCTGGAGGAGACTACAAAGAAACGGCTCAACAAGCAGTTGAGTTGGTTAAAAAAGGTTTTAATCCAGTACCTCATTTTCCTGCCAGATCAATGCATGATGAAAAACAGCTAAAAGATTACGTATCAAGGTGCAAAGATGGAGGAGTTAAACAGGTTCTAATAATTGGTGGAGGAAGGGAGCCTCTTGGTAAATTTGATAGCTCATTTCAACTTTTAGAAACTGGTTATTTTGAGAAGATGACAATAGGAATTGCTGGACACCCAGAGGGGAGTCCTGATATATCCGACTCAGATTTAGAAAAAGCTATGAAAGATAAAAAGCCTTATGCTGACTATATTGTAACCCAGTGGTTATTAGATCCTCAGCCTATCATAGATTTTATTTCTAAACAAAGCGTACCAGTGCATGTTGGAATTACTGGACCTCTAAAAATATCAAGCTTGATTAAATTTGCTAATATTGTTGGAGCAAAAAATTCCATTAACTTTCTTAAGTCTAATTTTAATAAGGCATTAGATTTATTGAAACCTAAAGACCCTAATGATTTAATTGGGAAAGTTAAATCGCATACTGATTTCTTCCACATTTATACATTCGGCGGCTTGAAGGAAACTAACAAGTGGTTGAAGGAGAATGGTTATGTCTAAAGAATTTGACTATACTAAACTAAAACATGTTACTTCTGTTGATCAATCAGATCGGAAAGTACCATACAATTTAAGACAAAGTGGGCCGACTAAAGTTGAAATGTTAATTTCAACAAGGGTAAGAAAATCGCCTTATTGGCATTTATCAATGCAGGCAGGTTGTTGGAGAGCAACTGTATACAATCGAATTTATCATCCAAGGGGTTATGTAAAACCTGAAGATGGTGGAGCAATGGTGGAATATGATGCAATCGTAAATCATGTAACAATGTGGAACGTTGCTGTTGAAAGACAAATCCAGGTTAAAGGTCCAGATGCAGAAAAATTTGTTGATTATGTCATAACTAGAGATGCTACAAAAATTTCACCAATGCGAGCAAGATACGTAATCCTATGTAATGCATATGGAGGCGTTTTAAATGATCCAATTCTTTTGAGAATCTCAAAAGATGAGTTTTGGTTTTCTTTATCAGACTCTGACATTGGAATGTATCTTCAAGGTGTTAATGCTGATGGTAGATTTAATTGCACAGTCGAAGAAATAGATGCATGTCCTGTTCAAATTCAAGGTCCTAAATCAAAAGCTTTAATGAAAGATTTATGTGGAGATCAAGTTGATTTTGATAACATGCCTTTCTATGGTTTAGCAGAGGTGAAGGTTGGAGGAAGAAGTTGTGTAATTTCACAATCAGGCTTTTCAGGAGAGGCTGGATATGAAATTTATTTAAGAAATGCTACTCTATATGCAGAAGATATGTGGAATGCAGTTCTTGAAGCCGGAAAAAAACATAAACTTATGGTTATTGCGCCAGCGCACCACAGAAGAATTCAAGCTGGAATTCTTTCTTGGGGACAAGACATGGATCAGCAACATAATCCTTTTCAATGTAATTTAGGTTATCAAGTTTCTTTATCTGGAAAAGGAGAATGGAATAAAAAAGGTGATTATGTTGGTAAGGCTGCATTAGAAAAAATGGGTAAAGAACTGAAAGATGGTAAAAAACCATACAAATTACAATTAGTTGGTTTCGAACTTGGTGGAAAACCAATTGAGGACTATGCACCAGATTTTTGGTTAATTTCAGGCGCAAACGGTGGTGATCCAATAGGTTTTGTAACGTCACCTTGGTATCACCCAGAGAAAAAAACAAATATTGCTATGGGTTATGTGCCTTTTGATGGAACATTAAACGCCAATGGGTTTCCAAAAGGTAAAGTTGGAACAAAATATAAAGTTCATTTACCTGAAAAATACTCGGAGACTCCAGGCAAACCTGTAGATGCTGTAATAGTAGATATACCATTTAAAGAGTCTTTCAACGCTAATACTAGAGAAGTTGTTAAAGGTTAATATTTCTTGGGAGGGGAGTTAATCCCCTCCCTTTTTCACTTCAATGTCTAAAGTTTTTTTAATTGCAGTTTGCATTATAATTATTATTGCATTAATAATCTTCCCATTGATAGTTTCTTATAAGGATCAAAAAAATAACAAAAAATAAATGTTAGCAGAATTTTTAAGTATAATATTAAGATCAATTAAATTAGATAAATCACTCTATAAAGATAATAAAAACTTTGGTGAAGCATCTATTTATTATGCAATCTTAATTATTTTACTTGGATCAATCATAAGTATTATACCTAATAGTTCTTTCCTCAACTACATGAATCTTAATTTTAATCTGGGAGTAATTAAAGGACCAACTTTAAAAGCTGTAATGTTGTCTTCTTTTATAATGTGGGTTCTAAAAACAACTTATTTGTATTTTGTTGGAGTAACTTTATTTCCAAATAAAAAAACTAATTGTAATTTTAGAAAAATTATTATTTTAGTTGCTTTTGCACAATCTCCGTTACTTCTAAATTTTATTGTAATTAATCAAGTGTTTTTATTTTTTATTCTAATTTCATACGTATGGTATAATATTTCATTAATTATTGGTTTAAATATAATTTTGAATTATGATAATTATTTTAAAACCACATTAATTTCTTTAGCTCCTCAGATTATTTTCTTTTTGTATATACTTTCACTATTTCAAGGTGCAAATGGTGTTATAAGCTAAATTGGAAATATAGTCTTTGATACTCTGCAAGATTTGCAAATCTTAAAACCTGTTAAAATCAAATTTTGAGAAACGCTCTCATCTTTTTCTTTACATTCATCACATATATTATCTAATTCCTTCAGATCTTTTTCTTTTAAATCTTCATCCTCAATCATTATCAGTTAATCCAGCTCCAGCAGCACCTTGTTTTAAACTATCTGTTTCTTCAACAAAGGTTTCTTCAGAAAGTTTGTAAAGATTTATCCATTCTAATTCACTAAAGTTATCTTTATTATCTAAAAAATTAATTTTTATATCTTTCGCTATTAAAGGGCATTGTTCTTGAGTAAAATTTGATGAGATACTTGTATTAAAATTCAATAAAAATTGATTTTTATCAAAATTAAAAATAATTTTTTTTCCAATCACCTCTGAAGCCCTACTTAAAAAAGGTAAAAACAAAATTGGATAGGCGATATCTTTAAATGAACAATGCTTGAATGTTTCTAAAGTTCTAATTTGGTCTAAAAAACTTACTCCAAGATTTATTGGGCAAAATATATTTTTTTTAGGTTGATTTTCTTTACTAATCAATTTTAAATCTTCAAAGTTATTTAATTTTTTTTCATTAAAATAAGAATTTAAATTTTTTATGCCAGGAAGACCAAAAAGTTCTAGTAATCTAATACATTTCCCAACTTCTTCAGAAACACCCCATGAAAATCCAGCTGCTCTAGTTGCTCTTTTTGATGTAGTTTCTATTTCACTAAGAGATTTCATAACTTAAGAGTTTATTTTATAAACCCAATGGTCATCATAATTTTTTAATTCATTGGGTAATGGTGCACCCTGAAACATGCATATTCTAAGCCATTTATCAGACCGGGGATCAAATTTTAATGCACCAAAAAAAGATAGTTTTAATCTTAACATATCTATTGGAATCGTATTTTGACTAATTGTATTGTCCTGGATTTCAGAATAAGGAAATTTTTCAATTATAAAAGCTCTTCTAACTACATGTCTTAAATCTGCATTTTCACTTAGAAATTTATCAATTTTCATATCTTTTTTTGTAATTAATAATTTTTCGTATAGTTTTTTTATATCCCTAGCGATTGCAAGTGGTTGTTCTAATTCACATCCCTTTTCTTCAAATCTATCAGCAATTCTAGGCTCTTCTTTATTTTTTGAAATAAACCAAAATTTTTTATAATTTTGTTTTTTTTCAAAATCAACAGATAAAATATTTGAATATTTTGAATCAATTATGAGTTTTAATTCCTGAACTTTTCTATTTGTAGGTATTGTGAAATACTTATCCTCTTCAGAACTCATTTGTTTTACAAGTGGTGCGATAATTTTGTTGTATGGTTCCATCATAAGGGAAACAATAAATTCTATACATTCTTCGCAAGTTTCTTTCTCAACCCACAAATATAATTGATTAAATGCATAATCTATTTCAAAATCAAACTTTGTCTCAATGAAATCTAAAAATTTTTTTAAATCATTTAATAAATCTTTTATCTTTTTTAACTGATATTCACTTTCAGTATTCCAACTTGTTATATTTTTAATTGAATTTCTTAAACATTGTTTAAATAAATCGCTATCTTGTTGATCTATTTTTTTAATTTCTCTAATTTTTTTTAGTGCTTTTTCTCTACTCATTATCCAATTATTCAATAAGGTTGGATGATTAACTATAAATGGAGCCATTCCTAAGCCTGTCGAATTTCCAATACCAAGATTTTTACAAATTTTAGCATCAAGTTTAACAGCTTTTTCTGGGTTCTTATTTTGAGCTACATGGTTAACTTGATCGAAAGTAAATTGTCTTACCAGGTAGACTAGCATCATTTCTAATCTAAATGGACCATTAATTTCTTCCCTGTTTTTTATTCTAAAACGATCTGCAAGTCCAAATTTACCAGAACCGTAAACCGCAGTTGTTCTATAAAGATAACCAACTTTTTCTAATAAATCTAAATTTGGTTGTTTGCCATTACTTAAACTTTCTACAACATGATCAAAAACTCTTACTGATTTATTTGCTCTCGATAAAGTTAATTCCTTGTAAGACAATCTACCAACTTCTTGTTTAGGTACTTCCTGTTTTAACCTTTCAATATCTTTATTACTTGGAATACCATCATATAAAGTAAAAGCTGCATCCCATTTTGTAGCAATTACTCGATCTGATCTTTCATCATCCTGAATTTTATTTGCAAAACATATTAAAGAATAAACTCTATCTTTTTTTTTAAATGAATAAACTGCAACACCAAATCCATTTTTATCTAAATCAAATAAATCTCTTTTATATTCCCAATCTTTAAATTCAGATAAAAAACTTCTCAGAAATGATAATTTAGACTGATGAAAAGATCCTAGCCTTGAAAGTTTCATGATTATATTAGGATCTCTTAATTCTATTTCCATGCTTAAATTATCTTATAAAAGTTATACCAATTATTACCAAGTATTCCGTCAATTTCCGTTTCTTTAAAACCTATTTTTCTTAATCCTTTTTCTATATTTACAAAACCTCTAGCATCTTCAAACCATTCTGGTTGTTTTGGAAAACCAGGTTTATTCTTAGTACCCTCTCCATAATTTTTTTTTTTCGACCATGTTCCATTTCTCATCCATTCAACAACGTTATCTGGTTGGTTCAAGCAAAGATCAGATCCTATTCCAATATTTTTGATATTCATTATCTCTGCTGTTCTAGCAACCATTTCACAAAAACTTTCAATGGTACAGTTTGTGTTATTTTTTAAGTGATGAGGATATAAAGACAATCCTAATATTCCACCACTTTCACTTAGAACTTTTAGTAATTCCGAGGATTTATTTCTTTTGGCTGGATGCCAAAATGAAGGGTTGGCATGTGTTATCGCAATAGGTTTTTCGCTAAGATCAATAGCATCAAAGGTGCTCTTCTCAGCTGAATGAGACATGTCAACTACAACGCCTACTCTATTCATTTCTTTTATTACCTCTCTACCAAAATTTGTAACACCACTATCTATTTTTTCATAACAACCCGTAGCTAATAATGATTGATTGTTATAAGTTAATTGCATAAATCGACACCCTAATTCATGAACTTTCTCAACTAGATTGATGTCATCTTCAATAGGAGAACAATTTTGAAAACCAAAAAAAATAGCTGTTTTTTTTTCATTGTTTGCTTTTTCTATGTCTTTAAAATTTTTACCTTGAAATATTAGATCTGAATTATCTTTAAATAAGTTGTCCCACTTCTTAATTTGATTGCCAAGTTCATTAAAATCTTCATGATAGACTATTGTAACGTGCACTGCATCAAGACCTGCTTCTCTATTTATCTGAAATACATCTCTTGTCCAATTACAATACTGCAGATTGTCAATTTTAAATTTCATTTTGTTAATTTTGTTTAAACCATATCAATATGTTTTTTTAAATTCTATTTATTTTATTGAAATTTTAATTTAATATTGAAATAAATTTTAAACTAAAAAAACTCATGAAAAAGAATAAAAATCTTAAAGTCGCTATTGTTATGGGTAGCCAATCTGACTATAAAACAATGAAATTAGCTGAAAAAGTACTTAAAAATGTTGGTATTAAATTTGAAACGAAGATAGTTTCAGCACACAGAACTCCAAAAAGAATGTATGAATTTGCAACTTCGGCTAAAAAAAATAAATTTGGGGTTATTATTGCTGGAGCCGGTGGATCCGCACACTTGCCAGGTATGATTGCAGCTTTAACAACTATTCCAGTTCTTGGCGTTCCTATTGAGAGTAAAAAGCTTAAAGGAATAGATAGCCTGTTATCAATTGCCCAAATGCCTAAAGGTATTCCTGTAGGAACTTTAGCTATTGGCGAGGATGGAGCAATTAATTCAGCTCTGCTAGCAGCTTCTATAATTGCAAATAATAATTTAAAGGTAAGAAAAAAAATAGAGAATTTTAGATTAGTACAAACAAAATCTGTTAAAAAGAAACCTAAATAAAATATATGTCTCAAATATATTTGGGTATTATTGGTGGTGGTCAACTTGGGAGTATGTTGTCAGCTGCAGCTAAAAAGATAAATATTAAAACAATTGTTTATTGTGATGATATAAACGCTCCTGCACAAAATTTTTGTGATGAATTCATATTTGGTAAATATGATGATAAAAAAAAAATTTTGGAATTTGCTAATAAAGTAAATTTAATTACTTATGAATTTGAAAATATACCCTACGAAACTCTCAATGAAATCAATAAAGAAAAACCTGTTTTACCAAAACCTTCTATAAATAAATTGATACAACATAGATTATCTGAAAAAGATTTTATAAATAAATTAAATATTAGAACTACAAAATATTCATCTGTTAAAAAAAAATCAGAATTAGAATCTTTAGTAGATTTTATTCCAGGGATTTTAAAAACAACTACTTTAGGATACGACGGCAAAGGTCAATACCCAATTAAAAGAATTGAAGATATTCAATCTTTGAAAATTGATTTTTCAAAAGAATATATTTTAGAAAAACTTGTAAAACTTAAAAAAGAAATTTCAGTTATTGTCACAAGATTTGGTAGTAATAATTATGTAGTTTATGAACCAATAGAAAATGTTCATGAGGACCAAATATTAAAATATTCAAAAATACCAGCTGAAATTAGTAAAGATATATTCAACCAATCAAAAGATTGGGCAATTAATATTTCTGAGGAATTAAAATATATTGGAACTTTATGTGTGGAGTTTTTTATAGATAGAAATGAAAATTTATATGTTAATGAAATAGCTCCAAGAGTTCATAATTCAGGTCATTTGACCATTAATGCATATAATATAAGTCAGTTTGAAAACCACATTAGAGCTGTTTGCTCACTTGAAAAAATTCCATTGAAAAAGTTATCTAATGCAAAAATGATTAATCTAATAGGTGATCAAATAGAGCCTTATAGAAAAAAAATAAAGTTTAATGATAATGAATTTTTCTTTGATTATTTGAAAAAAGAGGTAAAAAATAAAAGAAAAATGGGTCATATAACAACTCTGTACAAATGATTAAATCAGTTGAAGGAAATTTTGATCATCCCGAAGTTAACGAACTTCTTAGTAAACATTTTATCGAACTTAGAGCAGCATCACCAGAAGGAAGTGCGCATGTTTTAGATATTCCTGGTTTACAAGTATCTTCTATAAAATTCTGGAGTTTATGGGAAAATGACCAATTGATGGGTTGTGGTGCGTTAAAGTTTTTAAATGAGGAGCATGGTGAATTTAAATCTATTAGAATTCATGACAATTTTAGAAATAAAGGAAATGGCATAAAAGTAATAAATCACCTTATAAGTGAAGCAAAAAAACTAAATATAAAGAGAATAAGTATTGAGACTGGAGCAGGAAAATTTTTTGAGCCAGCAAGAAAACTATTTAAAAAATGCAATTTTGAATTATGTGAGCCATTTGCACATTACAAAACTGATGTTAATTCGCTTTATTTAACGAAACTAATAAGCAACGAATAAGATTAAATACTCATAAATACATCTATTTTGTTGACAAAAGTCATAAAATTCTAAAGAAAGCGTAAATTACTTAATTATAAGTAATAAATTAACGTAACAATAAGTAAGAAAAAAATATGAGTCTACAAGGAAAAGTAAAGTGGTTCAATCCAACCAAAGGATATGGTTTTATTGAAAGAGAAGATAAAGAAAAAGATGTGTTTGTACATGTTTCAGCAGTAAGAGATGCTGGTATGAACGGTTTAGATGAGGGTCAAGCTTTGACTTTCGATGTTGAAGATGGTCCTAAAGGTCCTTCAGCAGTTAACTTAAAAACTGCATAATTTTCATTATATAATTTATTGGCTATATCGATTTAATAATTTAAAGAATTGTTTATTTTTATAGCCAATAATCTATTCTAGATAAAATTAAAATTATGATTGGTATTCTTGGAGGGATGGGAACACAAGCTGGATTGGATTTCTGTAATAAATTAGCGATCCAATACAGAGGAAAGATTGATCAAGATTATCCATTATTTTATCTATATAATAAATCTAATATCCCTGGAAGACCAGAGTCTATTGGAAAAACTACAGGTGTGCTTTCTGATAAATCAAAAAATATTTCTTCAAAAAGAAAATATGAAAAAGTATTAGATAGTTTAATTGATGGATGTAAAAAATTAGAAAAATCAAAATGTAAATTTATTGTGATACCATGTAATACTGCTCACTATTGGTACCAAGATCTTCAAAAAAAAATAAAAATTCCAATTATAAATATGCCTAAAGAAGTATTCAATCATACCAAGAAAAACTGCAAAAAAAATTCTAGAATAGGTTTGTTGGCAACAGAAGGTACTTTAAAAACTAAAGTTTATGATAAAATTTTTGATAATGACTATGAATTATTTTTTCCAAATAACAATCTTCAAAAAAGATGTGTAAATAAAGCAATTAAATATGTAAAAATGGGTGAAGTTAAAAAAGCCTCTAAAGTAATTCAACCCGCAATAAATTATTTAATCAAAAATAAATGTAAAAAAATTATTCTTGGCTGCACTGAATTACCAATAGCAATTTTTGCCTTTAAATCGATTGAAACTGTTAAATCTTCAAAAATTTTTTTAGATCCAAATTTAATTCTAGCTAATGCTGCTATGAAAAAATACAAAAAATAGATGAAACAATCTAAAGATCGTCCATATATTTTGTTTGTTGCTAAAAAAATCTATGATGAAATAGTAGAAATTAAAAAAAAAAATCCTGATTTATCAACTTTAGATGCTTTTGATACATTCATTGGTTCAGATACCTATAATCTTGTTAGTAGTGGTAAATTCCATGATAAATGGTTCAAAGAATTAGAGCAAAATAATTTTGTAGATAAAAAAACTAAAAAAAAAATACCTAATGAAACAATAAAATTACTCAACATACAGAAAGATATGATGATTAAGCAATTAATTCAATTTCCTAATTTGTATTATGCAAAAAGTCATTTTCCTCTAGAAATTTCTCAAAGAGCATTTGATCATCTCTGGAGAATGTGTGAAAGCTATGAATTATGGTGCAAAGAAACTAAACAAATAGATTTAATTGAATTAAATATTATCGATTAGAGTTATTTAAAATTCTGTTAGCTTTTTCAACTCTACTTATGACTAAAGCTTTGAAATCATGACTTTCAAGAGTATTCTTTTGAATATTATTTTCAATTGAAGTAATTTCAATTACATTTTCCATCGGTGTTTTACCAGTATACATTGTAACAAGTTCACTAGATCCATAAGAGAAACCTGCTTGAAGCACATTACCTGATGAAGTTAGAGTATAAGCTGGTCCCAACATAGCTGTAGGTGTTGTGCAAGCCCCTAAAAATATCAAAGAAAATAATCCCAAAGTTATTTTTTTATAAATCATTTTAAAGAACTTTAAGCATTTTAATTTACAACTCAAGGTAGTATTTAAATTAATCTTTAAAAGCTTTATTTTCATGGACAAATTTAACTAAATTTGAGAATCAAATGTAAGCATAATTTTTTTATAAAACCTAAAATGATCAGAATTTATCCGTTTATATTTATTTTGTTATGGTCATCAGCTTTCATAACCACCAAACCAATTGTAGATAATAGTGATCCATTTTCTGCACTAGCATTTAGATTTTTCTTAGTGGCTATTGGATTTTATTTTTTTTGTCTTTACTCAAAAAATTCAATCACAATCAAAAGAGATAATCTTATAGAGTCGGTTCTTAGTGGAGTTCTTTTTCACGGATTTTATTTAGGGGGAGTTTTTTTTTCTATTTCGATTGGGATGCCTGCTGGAATAGCTGCTTTAATAGTAACTCTACAACCAATTTTAACAAATGTACTTAGTGGCCCTATTTTAAATGAAAAAATTACAATCAAACAGTGGATTGGTGCACTTCTTGGTTTTGTTGGTGCTATTTTAGTTTTAGGTTTTGATTTGGGTTCAAAAATACCTGTTTTAGGTTTGGTAGCGACTGTAATCGCTTTGATTTCAATTACTACGTCTACAATCTGGCAAAAGAAATTAAGTAATAAGTTACCTTTATCAGTTAGTAACTTTTATCAAGCTGCTGGTGGATGTTTATTTCATGTTTTAGTAGTCATTTTTTTTGCAAAACCTTTTATAAATTTTTCAACAACCTTTATAATAGCTATGAGCCACCAAATATTTTTAGTCTCTTTTGGAGCTTTTACGATATTAATGTTTTTAATCAAAAAAAATTCTGCAAGTAAAACAGTTTCAATATTTTTTTTAATTCCTGCAGTTTCTGCTTTTATGGGATGGTTTTTTCTTGATGAAATATTAACTAAAATAGATCTTGTTGGTTTTCTAATTGCATCTACTGGAGTTTATATTGCTACCCGAAAATAAATCTAAATTGATTTATATCCAAATTCTAAACAAGAGTCAGTAATTGAGTGATGAAGAGATTCACCAAAACTTCTTAAACCAGATATTCTTACTTTTTTAGGATTATCTGAGACAAAGTCAATTGTAACTGTTATTCCGTTATAAACTGAGTTTGCACAATCACCTTCTTTAAAAGAATTAATATCCAAAGGACATCCTTTTTTTAAAACTTCGTTAACCAAATTTCCTTCTAATTCAATTATAGCTCTTGAATGTGAAATATCAGTTATAGCAAAGTCTAATTCATTAAATTGTTTTTTTTCTTTTTCAATTAAATTTAAATCAGATGAAAAAACTAACCAATTGTCAGGCCCAAACCATAATACCCTTGTATTCGAATTAGAAGATGATTTTAATGATGATGGAAGATTTAATCCATCTACTTTTATTTTAGAAATATCAAAATCAGAATTTTTAAATTTAGCGATTTGAAATATCAATAATTTATTTAATTCAGAGACTTTTAATAAAGTTTCATCATTTTTTCCATTATGATCGCCAAATTTTCCAATTTTATGAATAAAGTTTAGAGCTGAAATATTCATCATGATCTAACTCTCTTTCCTTCATGATCAACATAATGAGAAGAGATTATTTCAACCTCTATAGCGGTATTTTTTAATGGAGATACTGCAAATAATTTTTTACCAATCATATTTTTTCCATCTTTTACTATTGCCAAAGAAAAAGGATTATTATTTTCTACACTCCAACAAGATGAAGATACATGTCCTAATTTTGGATTCGGAAGTTTGGCATTTTTATCTAAAACTAAATGTGAGCCCTCTGGTATACTAGATTTTTTATCTGTTGGAACAAGACCAACTATTTTTTGCCTATCATTTTTATTAAATGCTTCTTTTTGCAAAGACCTTTTACCAATAAAATCTTTTTTCTTTGACAGTAAACCTTCTAAAGAAACGTCATAAGGAATAGTTCTTCCATCGAGTTCAGGTCCAGCTACATGACCCATTTCGATTCTTAATGTTGATAATGCTTCAGTTCCATAAGGCTGGATATTAAATTCTTTACCAATTTCGATCATTTTCTCCCACATATAAAGACCGTAATCAGACTCAACATTAATTTCGTATGCAAGCTCTCCTGAAAATGAAATTCTAAATATTCTTGCTTTTACACCAAATAAATCTCCTTCCATGTAACCCATAAATGGTAGAGATTCATTAGTTACATCAAGATTAGGAAATAATTTTGCTAATACATCTCTTGATTTAGGGCCTGCAAGTGCAGCTCCAGCCCATTGCTCGGTTGTTGATATAACGTTTACATTTAACTCTGGCCAAACAATTTGAAGATAATATTCCAAATGAGACAACACATTCGCTGCCTGTGCTGTTGTCGTTGTCATGTGATAGTGATTTTCAGAAATTCTAGTTGTAGTTCCATCATCCATTACTATTCCATCTTCTCTCAGCATAACGCCATATCTTGCTTTACCAATTGGAAGCTTTAACCATGCATTGGTATAAACTCTATTTAAAAATTCTGCTGAGTCTGGTCCTTTAATATCAATTTTTCCTAAAGTAGTTACATCACAAATACCTACATGGTCTCTAACATTTTTTGCTTCTCTTTTCGAAGCCTCAAATAAAGACTCATTACCTTGTTTGTAATATCTTGGTCTCTTCCAAGCACCCGCATCAACAAAAACTGCATTATTTTTTTCATGCCATGTGTGCATTGGCGTTTTTCTTGTTGGCATATATTCCATATCTATTTCTCTTCCAACAATTGTACCTATCGTAATAGGAGTAAATGGTGGTCTGAAAGTTGTATGGCCAACTTGTGGAACAATTTTTTTTTCAACATTTGCAACCAATTGAAGACCATTAAGATTACTAGTACGACCTTGATCGGTTGCCATTCCTAATGTTGTATATCTTTTAACATGTTCAATTGATCTATAACCTTCCCGTAAAGCAACTTCAATATCTGAAACCGCGACATCATTTTGAAAATCTACAAAACGTTTGTAGTTTTTCCCATTAGGTAACGGAGAGCACCAAAATTTATCATGTACACTTTTCTTAGTTTCATTTGAATTTGGAGTTGAGGTTGAAATGTTATTATTAGTTATATTTTTCGAGACTTCAAATCCAGTTTTAAATCCATCCTCTAAAGTTTTCTTTAATGTAAAAGTTCCATTCGAAGCTCCTACAGATTTTTCGTTTTGTTTTGATTTATCAGGAATAAAAGCATCTATATCATCATTAAACTTAAGTTTATTACCTGATTGTGATGCTAGATGGACTGTTGGAGTCCAAAATCCTGATACACATATACAATCACATTCAATAGTTTGAATATTTTCAAATCCTGTTTTCTCTTTATTCAATTTACCAATTTGTGCCGATCTAACTTTTTTATATCCGTTTGCAGCAATTACAGCATGACAAAATTTTATTTGAATATTTTGATTTTTTGCACTGTTTATTAATTCAGATGATTGTTCCTCCCTTGTATCTAAAATTATAGGTTCAATACCTTGTTTTTTAAACTCTAAGGCAGTTTCATATGCACTATCATTATTCGTAAATATTAAAGGTTTTTTACCAACCAAAACTCCATAAACTTTTATATATTCTTTTGCTGCAGCTGATAAAAATACTCCAGGGGTATCATTATTTCCAAAGACTATCGGTCTTTCTATTGAACCTGTGGACAACAATACTTCTTTAGCTCTTACATACCATAACCTTTGTCTTGGAGTATATTTAGGTTTATCATTCAAATGATCCCCTGTTCTTTCAAACATAACCATCATATTATGATCATAGTAACCAAAAACCTGTGATCTATTCTTAACAATCACGTTAGGCATTTCTTTCAGCTCAGTAATAATTTTATCTGCCCAGTCTTTACCTGATAAATTATCTATAGTTACATCATCTGTTAGTAATGACCCGCCAAACCTTGGTTTATCCTCAGCCAAAATAACTTTTGCTCCATTCTTTGCAGCTGAATAGGCACTTGATAAACCAGCAGGGCCAGATCCAGTAACAAGTAAATCACAATATTCATATTTATGTTCATATCTTTCTTTATCTTTCTCCACAGATGCAATACCAAGTCCAGCCGCTTTTCTGATAAATGGTTCATAAATTTTATACCAAAAGCTTTTTGGCCACATAAATGTTTTGTAATAAAAACCAGCAGGAAAAAATCTATTCAAAAAATTATTTACAGCTCCTATATCAAATTCTACTGAAGGCCAGCAGTTTTGACTACTAGCTTCAACACCCTCCACTAATTCAAATTCTGTAGCATTTACATTAGGTTCTGAGTGACCATTTAATTGGATTTGCAACTTCGCGTTTGGTTCATCAACGCCCGCACCAAAGAAACCTCTTGGTCTATGATATTTAAAACTTCTTCCTACTAAGTGAACTCCATTTGCAAGTAAAGCTGAAGCTAAAGTATCTCCTTCATATCCTTTATATTTTTTTCCATTAAACTTGAAAATTATTTCTTTATTTCTATTTATTAAACCTTCATTTTTTAATCGATATGACTGACTCATTTTATTTCTTCATTCATTTTTGCAGTTTTAAAAATTTCGTGTGTGACTGTATCTCTTTGAACTTTAAACCATTGTCTACAACCAGCAATATGATGCCATAACTCAATATGTTTTCCTCTTGGACTTTTTCTTAAATAGATAAATTCATTCCATTTTTCATCTGACACTTCTTTATTTAATTCTGGTCTTTTTACTGTTGCATCTCCGCCATAAGCAAATTCTTTTTGAGATCTATCTCCACAGTAGGGACAATTGATATTAAGCATTTACGAAATCCAAGTTTTTGTTCCAAGTCCCTTTTCGTCCAACAAATATCCTTTTGCAAATCTATTTAAACTGAAACCCTCATTTAATTCATGTACTCTATCTTGAGCAATAGTATGAGCGAAAGTCCATCCTGATGATGGTACAGATTTAAATCCTCCATAACACCAACCACAATTTAAATATAATCCATCAATATGAGTTTTATCAATTATTGGCGATCCATCCATAGACATGTCCATTATACCTCCCCATGTTCTAAGCATTTTCAACCTACTTAAAAAAGGAAACAATGCTATACCACCAGTTAATACATGTTGAATTGTTGGTAAATTTCCTTTTTGAGCATAACTGTTATATCCATCTAAATCTCCACCCATTACCATTTCACCTTTATCTGATTGGCTTATATAAAAATGTCCTGCACCAAAAGTTACTACCCCATCTAAGACAGGTTTTACTGGTTCAGAAACACATGCTTGTAAAAGATGTGTCTCAATCGGCAATGTTATATTTAATTTTTCTGCTAAAACATTTGTACTGCCAGCTACACAAAGACCAATTTTTTTTGTTTTAATATCGCCCCTTGAAGTTCTCACTCCTTGAATTTTTCCACCTGAAACATCAAACCCAGTAACTTCGCAATTTTGAATAATATCTACACCCATTGAATCAGCTTGCCGGGCATATCCCCACGCAACAGCATCATGTCTTGCAGTGCCAGCGCTAGGTTGAGCTAATCCACCAAAAATTGGATATCTAACATCCTCAGAAAAATCTGCCATAGGAATAATTTTTTTTATTTCTTCCCTGTTAAGTAAAACAGCATCAATACCATTTAATCTCATAGAATTACCTCTACGAGCATATGCATTCATTTGTGCATCAGAATGAGCTAAATTTATTATTCCTCTTGGAGAAAACATGACATTAAAATTTAATTCTTGGCTCATATTTCTCCACAAATTCATTCCAAACTCATTAAATCTTGCATTATCATCGTACATAAAATTTGATCTAATGATTGTTGTATTTCTTCCAATATTTCCTCCACCAATCCATCCTTTTTCAATTATAGCTACATTTGTAATTTTGTGTTCTTTTGCCAAATAATAAGCTGTTGCTAAGCCATGACCTCCACCACCAATTATAACAACGTCATATTCTTTCTTTGGAGATGGGTCTTTCCAAGCCAAATCCCATTTTTCATGATTAGAAAAGGCGTTTTTAATTAAGCTAAATATTGAGTATTTTTGCATTTAAGAATTTTATAATAATGAATATAAATAGTTCCTATTTTTTTTATATATAATTTTTAGATATTTCCAAAGCCTCTAAAAAGAGATACTAATCAGCTTTTATATTTAAATAAAATCTTCAAATGGCAAAAATTAAATCAGATATAGAAATAGCAAGAAAAGCTAAAATGAAGCCAATCAATAAAATTTTATCTAAAATCAATGTTCCAGATAAAAGCAGTGCTTTTAGCCCAATGGGTAGACATATAGCCAAAATAAATTTTGAATTCTTAGACAAACTTAAGAAAAAAAGGGATGGCAATTTGATTTTAGTCACTGCCATTACTCCTACACCAGCTGGTGAAGGAAAAACCACAACCTCAGTAGGTTTGAGTGATGGTTTAAATAAAATCGGGAAAAAATCAATTGTTTGTCTTAGAGAACCAAGTCTAGGCCCATCATTTGGAATGAAGGGTGGTGCGGCCGGAGGAGGCTATGCTCAAGTTGTTCCTATGGAGCAAATAAATTTACATTTTACTGGTGATTTTCATGCAATAACATCAGCTCATAATTTATTGTCAGCAATGATTGATAATCATATCTATTGGGGGAATAAGCTGAATATAGATGAAAATAGAATTGTATGGAAGCGTGTGATGGACATGAATGACCGTGCTCTAAGGTTTATTGATATTAATACAAGTGGAGTAGCTAAAGATTTCAAGAGAGTGGATGGTTTTGATATTACCGTTGCATCTGAAGTAATGGCAATATTCTGTCTGTCTAATGACTTAAATGATTTAGAAAAAAAAATTGGAAGCATCACGATCGCCTACAATAAAGAGGGAAATCCTATTTACGCAAGAGATTTAAATGCTCATGGTCCAATGACCGTTCTATTAAAAGAGGCGATAAGACCAAATGTAACTCAAAGTTTAGAAAATAACCCTGCAATAATTCATGGGGGTCCTTTTGCAAATATCGCACATGGATGTAATTCTGTTATTGCAACCAAAACAGCACTTAAATTATCAGATTATGTTGTAACTGAAGCGGGTTTTGGTGCAGATCTTGGTGCTGAAAAATTTTTAAATATTAAATGTAGAAAAGCAGGTCTCACTCCAAGTTGTGTAGTCATCGTTGCTACTATCAGAGCTCTAAAAATGCATGGAGGAGTTGAAAAAGAGGATTTAAAAAATGAAGATGTAAAGGCATTAAAAAAAGGATTAGTAAACTTAGAAAGACATATTTCAAATATTAAACAATTTGGTTTAGAACCAATTATAGCAATAAATCATTTTGCATTAGATACTGAAAAAGAAGTTAAAACAGTTTTAAAATTTTGTGAGAATTTAAAAGTTAAAGTAAGTGAATGTAAACATTGGGCAAAAGGTGGTAAAGGAACAACAGATCTTGCAAAAAAAATTGTTAAGATTTGCAATAATAAAAAAAGTAAAAATAAATTTCAATTTTTATATAAAGATAATCTTAAATTATGGAATAAAATTGAATTAATTGCCAAAAAAATTTATAAAGCTAGTAATATTACAGCTAGCGATCAAGTAAAAGAGCAATTAAAAATTTTTGAAAACAATGGCCATGGACATCTACCAGTATGTATTGCAAAAACGCAGTATAGCTTTTCTACAGATCCTAAACTTAAGGGCGCACCTTCAAATCACGAAATACCAATTAGAGAGGTAAGACTATCTTCGGGAGCTGAATTTGTAGTTGTTGTATGTGGGTCAATAATGACAATGCCAGGCTTACCTAGAGTTCCAGCTGCTGACTCAATAAAACTTAATAAAAAAGGTGAGATTGAAGGACTATTCTAATTTACCAATTAATTTCTAATTTCTTATTGTTAAAAATACAATCTACCATACTTAATAATAGTGGGAATTCTTCTTTATTAAATTCTTTTAAAATTTTTGAACCAATAGCAAAAGCAAGATCTGCTCCTTCAACAGTAACTTCTTTCATGAATTTTTCTTTTGCATCTTTAAATAGGTGTCCTTGACCTAAATAATATCCCATCTTACTATTTCTTCCCCCAGCAGAGCTTACATATAAATCTCCCAGTCCTGCCAAACCATATGCCGTTTCTTGTTTGCCACTTAATTTTTTTGTTAAATTTTTCATCTCTGAAACTGCTTTGTAGGCTAAAGAGGCAGCAGTATTTAAATAATATTTATTTTTAATCTCATTACTCTGAGATTTGCTGCTTAAGCCCTCTGAGGCCCCTATTAGCATAGAGTAAATGTTTTTTGTAGCTGCACAAACCTCAACTCCTATTAAATCATCTGAATATTCTGTAGAATAATAACTAGTGGAAATTATTTTACCAATTTCGCTAACAATATTGATATCTTCATTAGCAAGAACTACGCTACTGTTTATTCTATTTGCCAAACCGTTTGCTAGACAAGGTCCCCCTACTGCAGAAATTTTTGAGTCATTAATACCTTTTTTAATTAAAATTTTTTTTAATTTTTCAGCTAAAGTTTCAAATCTATTTTCAATTATAGTTAAACCTTTTGTTAATAGAAGTATATTAGTGTTTTTATTATAAAATTTTGATATTTCATCTCCAATCCAATCAATACCTTTGGAGCTTACACCAACAACTAATAAATCAATTTTCTTGTTAATTTCCTTTTCAAATTCTGAGAATTTAATTACTTTAACTTCTTTTGGCAGTTGACATTTTAATATAGGATGAAAATTGTTTAATTTATTAATTTCATTTATTAAATCGTCTTCTAAAAAAGAACCAACTAAAAATACTTCGTGAGAATTATCAGCACATGGAACAGAAAAAGCTGAACCCATTGCACCTGCTCCAATAATCACTATTTTTTTCATATAATTTAAACAAACCTAAAAACAAAAATTGCAAAAATAAAAGAAATTATTGTTGCAATCCACAACATTGGACCGATAAGTCCTAGCCATCCTAAATGAATATAAGCAGAACTTAACAATGATATGAACAATCTATCTCCTCTTGTCGTATCTAATCCTAAAATACCTTTCCTTGGACTACCTCCAGGCTTTTTCTTCTCCCAAATAATCATGACTACAAAACAAAGAACAATAAACAAAAAAAAAGCTGCAGTTTGCCATGTCCATGCCATCCAAGTAATAAATTCAAAGTCAAAAAATCCTTTTTCTTGTGATTTGGCAACAGAATCCCAAGAGTTTGCGGCATATGAATTAGTAAATATCATACTCTTCCTAACGCAAAACCTTTCGCAATATAATTTCTTACAAAATAAATAACTATCGCACCAGGCACAATAGTTAAACTTCCAGCAGCTGCTAACAATCCTAGTTCATAACCTGAGGTACTTGCAGTTCGAGTCATTGTAGCTGCAATAGGTTTTGCAGCGACAGCTGTTAAAGTTTTTGCAAGTAATAATTCTACCCACGAAAACATAAAACAGAAAAACATAGTAATTCCTATTCCAGCAGTTATTGTTGGGATAAAAATTTTGAAAAAAAACTTCCAAAACGAGTAACCATCTACATAAGCAGTCTCGTCTAATTCTTTTGGCACTGAAGACATGAATCCTTCTAAAATCCAAACAGCTAAAGGTATATTGAATAAGCAATGCGAGAGAGCTACAGCTACATGCGTATCAAATAAATTTACTGATGAATAAAACTGAAAAAATGGCAATGCAAACACTGCGGGAGGTGCCATCCTATTAGTTAAAAGCCAGAAAAATAGATGTTTATCTCCTAAAAATTTGTACCTTGAAAAAGCGTACGCAGCTGGAAGTGCAGCTGCAACCGATATAAATGTATTTAATACAACATAATATATTGAATTAAGATATCCTGTGTACCAAGTACTATCAGTAAAAATTTTCTTGTAATTATCCAAAGTAAATTCTTGTGGCCACAATGTATAAGTATTTATAATTTCAGTTGTAGTTTTGAATGACATATTTAATAACCAATAAATTGGTAACATTAAAAAAATTATATAAATTGTAGGTACTAACCACTTAAATTTTTTCATGATTTACTCTCATTTCTCATCATTAGATTATAGAAAACCCAACAAACAGTTAATACTATAAAAAAATAAATTAAAGACATTGCAGCAGCAGGTCCCAAATCAAACTGTCCCAATGCCATTTTAACTAAATCGATAGATAAAAAAGCTGTTGCATTACCAGGCCCACCACCAGTTAAAACAAAAGGCTCAGTATAAATCATAAAGCTATCCATGAATCTTAGTAAAATTGCAATAGTTAAAACTTTTTTCATTTTAGGAAGTTCAATATGTCTAAATACTGCCCACCTTGTTGCACCATCAATTTCTGCTGCTTGATAATAAGCAGGTTGAATTGATCTTAGTCCTGCATATGACAATAAAACTACTAATGAAGTCCAGTGCCAAACATCCATTAATATTGTTGTGAACCATGCATCTCCACTTTGTTGTGTAAAATTATAATCGAATCCCATTGCATTTAATGAATGACCAAGAAAACCAATATCTGGAAGAGCAAA
Source organism: uncultured Pelagibacteraceae bacterium (assembly GCA_902627735.1). GTDB lineage: Bacteria > Pseudomonadota > Alphaproteobacteria > Pelagibacterales > Pelagibacteraceae > Pelagibacter. The sequence continues at coordinate 63,211 of CACOKI010000002.1, read as the reverse complement.
AATATTCCACATTGCTCCTACTACATTCCATGGAATTAAAAGTGGCATAGACATCAATACCAAACAAATTGGAACACCAATTCCTTCTTTTGGCATGTTAAGAGCAATAAAAATTCCAAGAGGTATCTGTATGACTAAAATTATTAATGTAAATAGTACTTGTCGTCCAAGTGCTGCATGAAATCTTTCAGAAACTAATATTTGCTTAAACCATCTTGTTCCTTCCCACATGAATTGATTATTTCCAAAAGTTTCTTGAAATGCATAATTAACAACTGTCATAAGAGGAATAATTGCGTTAAATGCAACTAAAACAAAAACAGGTATTACAAAAAACCAGGCCTTTTGATTTACAGTTTTATTCATTTTTCTATTATCCAGTCATCTCCATAAACATATGTGTAATCTTTTTTAAAAGTTAAGAAAGCTGATCCTTCAGGTACTTTTTCTGCAGCTTTAATAATTAATTTAATTTTTCCACCATCACTTTCCGTTTCTATAATCTTATTTTTTCCGGTGTTACTCACATTTAATATTTTTACTGGTAAACCCTTCTTATCAAAGGAAATAAATTCTGGCCTAATGCCTAATTCTATTTTTGAAAAATTTGAAGTACCAATTTTAGAATTTGAAGTTTCAATTTTTGTGCCATTTATTGCAACTGAACCGTTGTTTATTTGACAAGACAAAATATTCATTCCTGGAGAGCCTATAAAATGACCAACAAATGTATGCTTTGGTTTCTCAAACAATTCTACAGGTGTTCCTGTCTGAACTATTTGACCATCATGCATTACGACTACTTGATCCGCAAAAGTAAGAGCTTCCGTTTGATCATGTGTAACATATATCATTGTTCTTTTAATTTTTTGATGAAGTTCTTTTAATTTTGATCTTAAGATCCATTTAAGGTGTGGGTCAATAACTGTTAGTGGCTCGTCAAACATTATTACATTTACATCTGACCTTGCTAATCCTCTTCCTAGAGAAATTTTTTGTTTTCCATCAGCTGTTAAACCTGAAGCTCTGTTATTCAAAGTAGATGTAAGTTCTAACATCTCAGCAATTTCATTTACTTTATTATTAATTTCATCTTCAGGAATTTGTCTATTTCTTAGTGGAAATGCTAGGTTTTCAAACACTGTCATAGTATCGTAAATCACAGGAAATTGAAATATTTGAGCTATGTTTCTTTCTACTGGATTTTTTTTTGTTATATCTTCATCATTAAAAAGTATCTTTCCTTTTGTTGGATTTATTAACCCTGAAATAATATTTAAAAGAGTAGTTTTTCCACAACCAGAAGGTCCTAACAAGGCATAAGCACCTCCGTCCTGCCAATCAATATTTACATTTCTTATTGCCCAGTCCTCATCTTTATTTTGAGATTGTAAATAACTGTGACTTAAATCTTGGAGAGTAATTTTAGACATTGCCTACCAATCTATCGTTGTTATCAAAATACAAGAACTCATCAGAATTCATGAATAATTTTGTTTCTTCTCCAACATCCTTTTGATGAATACCTTCAGATAATGATACCCAGTTCAAATCTCCGTTAGTAAAATGAATCATACTTTCAGATCCACTTAATTCAGAAATTAAAACTTTCCCACTAATTTCAATTGAATTTTTTCCCTCTTTATATGTTGTAATATTGTGTGGTCTAATACCAACTTTGTAGTTCCCATCTCTTAAATTTAAGTTTGTTTTCCAAGTCACATTGTCAGCTAATAGGGAGCAAATTTCCCCTTTCTTATTTATATTTGCAATATTCATAGGAGGATCACTGAATACTTTTGCAGAGTCTAAGTTGTTTGGTTTATTATAAACTTCCAGAGTTTTACCGTGCTGAATAACTTTTCCCTCTAATAAAGTGGCTGTGTAACCTCCAATCAATAAAGCGTCAGATGGTTCAGTTGTTGCATACACAACTATACAGTCTCTATCTTTGAATAATTTTGGTAATTCTTCTCTAAGTTCCTCTCTTAATTTAAAATCTAAATTAGCTAAAGGCTCATCTAACAGAATTAAATCTGAGTCTTTTACCAAAGCTCTTGCTAAAGCTGTTCTTTGTTGTTGACCTCCCGATAACTCATTTGGCTTTTTATCAAGCATTGGAGTTAATTTTAATAAATCAGCTACTTTACTAACTCTTTGATCTATTTCTTGATTATCTATTCCAGTAATTTTTAGTGGAGATGCAATGTTTTCTTTAACTGTAAAATTTGGGTAATTTATAAACTGTTGATAGACCATTGATACATTTCGTTTTTGAACTTTTACTCCAGTTACGTTTTGATCATTGAACCAAATTTCACCTTTTGTAGGTTTGTCTAAACCAGCCATTATTTGCATTAGAGTTGTCTTGCCTGCTAATGTTGAGCCTAACAAAACATTGATTGTATTTTTTTCGAATTTAAGATCTGTGGTATAAATATGAGTCTCTTCTCCAATTTTTTTCTCTATTCCTTTAAGTTCTAGACTCATAAATTTTTTTTGATTAAAAAAATAAAGAGGGGCTTTTATACCCCTCTTTATTAATAGATTTTTTACAAAATAAAATTAGTTCCAAGCTTTTTCGTAAGGAACTGTTTTACCTTGTGGTTTCTCGTTACGCTTAGCTTTTGGTGATCCTGGTTGACCTAACCAATAATCTGCACCTTTCGGCTTAGATAATCTTGGACCACATCCACCATATGTATTGTTTGCTTTATCAGCAGCTTCCATACGTGACATTACTAAGTTCATCTCTTCAGCAAGACGATCCATCGCTTCTTGTGGACTAAACGCACCTGAGTTTACATCTCCAATTTGTTGCCACCAGATTTGAGCAAGTTTCGGATAATCCGGAACATTTATACCTGTTGGTGACCATAATACTCTGTTAGGCGATCTGTAAAATTCTACTAATCCACCTAATTTTGGAGCTCTCTCAGTGAAAGATTTATGATTGATATCACTATCTCTTATAATAGTTAAACCAACATGACTTTTCTTTAGAGATACAGTTTTTGATACAACGAATTGAGCATATAACCATGCAGCTTTTCTTCTATCAACTGGAGTAGACTTAAACAAAGTCCATGAACCAGCATCTTGATAACCAAGCTTCATACCTTCATCCCAATAAGGTCCCTTTGGTGATGGACCCATTCTCCATAAAGGATTTCCATTGTCATCAACTGTTTTATTACCTGAACTCTTCGGAGCAACCATCGATGCAGTAAACGCTGTATACCAGAATATTTGCTGAGCAACGTTACCAGATGATAATGCTGGTAGAGACTGATAAAAGTCCATACTTGCAGCACCTGGAGGAGCATAAGCTCTTAACCATTCATCCCATTTTCTGATTGCATACACTGCCGCTGGACCATTTGCAGCTCCACCTCTAGCTACATCTGCTCCAACTGGATTACATGTGCCTTTTTCCATTCTGATACCCCATTCATCAACTGGAACACCATTTGGTTTTCCAACAGAACCTGCACCAGCCATAGATAACCATGCATCAGTCATTCTCCAACCTAAGTCAGGAGCTCTTTTACCATAGTCCATGTGTCCATAAACTCTCACGCCATCAATATTTTTTACATCATTTGTAAAATATTCAGCGATATCTTCATATGCAGACCAATTAACTGGTACACCTAAATCATAACCATATTTAGCTTTAAAACCTTTTTTGATTTCAGGTTTATCAAACCAATCTTTTCTAAACCAATAAAGATTAGCAAACTGTTGATCAGGTAACTGATAAAGTTTTCCATCTGGACCTGTTGTAAATGATTTACCAATAAAATCATCAACGTCTAGTGTTGGTAAAGTTACTTTTTTACCTTCACCAGCCATCCAGTCTGTTAAATTTACAGCAAGTTGAAGTCTTGAGTGAGTACCAATTAAATCAGAATCATTTATGTAAGCATCATACAAGTTTCTTCCAGTTTGCATTTGTGTTTGAACAGCTTGAACAACCTCACCTTCTCCTAAAAGTTGGTGATTTACTTTTATTCCTGTTATTTCTTCAAATGCTTTTGTTAGTGTTTTAGACTCATATTCGTGAGTAGGAATTGTTTCAGAAAGGACATTTATTTCCATTCCTTTAAAAGGCTTTGCAGCTTTTTGAAACCATTTTAGTTCCTTAATTCTTTCTTTCTCCGATAAAGTAGAAAGACTAAACTCACCTGTTGCATACTTCTTAATAGCATCAGCATAAGAAGATGTAACAAATATTGAGAATGTAACTACAAAAGCAAGGATCTTATTTATTTTATTTAGCATTATTTTTCCCCTTGTTTGTGTTTTAAAAATAAAGTCTAACAAGAATTTAATACTCGTGTAAAGAGTTAAAATTGTTTTCACTTTTTAGTTGAACTAAGTGATTAGGCTTCGTTTTATAGCCTTTCCCCAACCTTGAACGTTTAATTTTCTTTTTGATTTTTTCATTCGTGGAGAAAATTTTTTATCTAACGACCAATTTTTTGAAATATCTTTTAAAGATTTATAAACTCCAATTTTAAGTCCTGCCATAAATGCAGCTCCAAGTGCAGTTGTCTCGTCTACTTTTGGTCTCAAAACTTTCACATTAACAATATCGCTCAGAAATTGAGAAAACCAATTATTTTTTACCATACCACCATCTACTCTAACTATCTTAGGTCTCAAACCATCATTTTTCATTGCCTCAAATAAATCATAAGTTTGATAAGCAACTGACTCTACTGTTGCTCTTACAATTTCTTTAATTCCAGTATCTCTTGTTAATCCACTCAACACCCCTCTTGATTTTGCGTTCCAATATGGAGTTCCTAAACCTGTAAACGCTGGTACCAAATAAATACCTTTATTTGTCTCAAGACTTTTAAGAATTTTTTCTGTATCAGATGCTTTTTTAATAAAATTAATTTTATCTCTTAACCATTGAACCCCTGCTCCTGCAACAAATATTGAACCTTCCAAAGCATAAGTGGTTTTTCCATCTACTCTGTAACCGATTGTAGTTAAAAGTCTATTTTTAGAATAAATGACTTTATTTCCAGTATTTAATAAAACAAATGCTCCAGTGCCATAAGTGCTTTTTAATGATCCTGGCTCAAAACAACACTGTCCTATCGTTGCAGATTGTTGATCACCAACCATACCAGTAATCGAAAAAGACTCTCCTGTAATCTTAGGATCAGTGTGACCAAAATCATCTGAACAATCTTTAACTTCAGGTAATATATGTTCAGGTATTTTTAGTATATCTAGGATCTGTTTATCCCATTTATTATTTACAATATTAAATAACATTGTACGGCTAGCATTTGTTGCATCTGTTGAATGATTTGTGCCTCCTGTAAGTCTCCATAACAAAAAACAATCTACAGTGCCAAATAAAAGTCTTTTTTGTTTTAATAATTTTTTAGCCTTAGAAACATTGTCTATTATCCATTTAATTTTTGTTGCAGAAAAGTATGCATCGATTAACAAGCCTGTTTTATTATAAATAATTGTTTCTTTTTTTTGTTTGATAAGTTTATTACAGTATTCAACTGCTCTTCTATCTTGCCATACGATTGCATTGTAAACTGGTTTGCCTGTATGTTTATCCCAAAGAATGGTTGTTTCTCTTTGATTAGTTATACCTATTGTTAAGATTTTACCCTTTAAACTTTTGCTTTTTTTAATTACATTTATTAATACTTTTTTTGTTGTTGACCAAATTTCCTCTGGATTATGTTCAACCCAACCGTCCTTTGGGAAGTATTGTGTAAATTCTAATTGTGAAATAAATATTGGTTTACCTTTAAGATCAAATAATACAGCTCTACTAGAAGTAGTTCCTTGATCAATTGAAATTATAAATTTTTTCATATTAAAATTTATTTTATTGCAATTTTTAATAATTTGTTAGTAAAATGCTTTTATAAAATTTTAAAATTGTTAATAAATAAATGACAAAAGTTGCAATAATTGGGGCTGGACCATGTGGTTTGTCTATGCTCAGATCTTTTGAATTAGCTGAAAAAAATGGTGAGAAAATCCCAGAGATTGTTTGTTTTGAAAAACAAGAAGATTGGGGAGGATTATGGAATTATAATTGGAGAACTGGTTCAGATCAATATGGAGATCCAGTTCATAATAGCATGTACAGATATCTTTGGTCTAACGGACCAAAAGAATGTTTAGAGTTTGCGGATTATTCATTTGATGAGCATTTTGGAAAACCTATACCATCTTTTCCTCCTAGGGCAGTTTTGTATGACTATATTATTGGAAGAGTCAATAAAGGAAATATGAAAAGTAAAATCAAATTCAATACTAGAGTGGTAAATACAATTTATAAAAATGATAAATTTGAAGTAAGTTATCAAGATAAAGTTAACGATAAAGTATTAAAAGACAATTTTGATTTTGTAGTAGTTTCAACTGGACATTTTTCAGTTCCCTTCATCCCAGAATATAAAGGAATGAATTCTTTTCCTGGAAGAATTATGCACTCTCATGATTTTAGAGATGCAGAGGAATTTAGAAATAAAGATGTAATTGTTTTAGGAAGCAGCTATTCTGCTGAAGATGTGGCCCTTCAATGTAATAAATATGGCGCTAAAAGTGTAACTATTGGATATAGACATAATCCAATGGGATTTAAATGGCCAAAAGGAATGAAGGAAGTTCATTACTTAGATAGATTAGATGGAAAAAAAGCAATTTTTAAAGATGGTACAGAACAAGAAGCAGATGTTGTAATTTTATGTACTGGTTATCTTCATCATTTTCCTTTTTTAGAAGAAAGTCTACAATTAAAAACTAGAAACAGACTTTATCCACCAAAACTATACAAAGGTGTTGTTTGGCAAGATAATCACAAACTTTTATACCTTGGTATGCAAGATCAATTTCATACATTTAACATGTTTGATTGTCAGGCTTGGTATGCAAGAGATGTGATAATGAATAAAATAAAGATTCCAAATGATAAAGAAATTGAAACTGATATTAATAAATGGGTTGCTATGGAGGAAAAATTAGAAAATCCAGATCAAATGATCGATTTTCAAACAGAGTACACAAAAGAGCTCCATGAAATGTCAGATTATCCAAAAATAGATTTTGAATTGATAAGAAAACATTTTAAAGAATGGGAACATCATAAAGTTGAGGATATTTTAACTTATAGAAACAAATCTTTTTCTTCACCTGTGACAGGATCTGTTGCACCAATTCATCATACTCCATGGGCAACCGCTATGGATGATTCATTAAAAACTTTTTTAGATAAATAAATTAGAATTAATCAATCCCTAGGTGTTTTTTTCTTTTTTGAACATAGGCTCTTATTAAATTATCAAATATCAAAGCTATGAAGGCTACGCATATACCAAGTGTTAATCCTATACCTGCACCCTTTTTATCTGATAATGCTTTTAAAATATATTGGCCTAAATCTTCTGTACCAATGAATGCTCCAATGATTACCATAAATAAAGCAAATACGATTGTTTGATTTATTCCTAGCATCATATGTGGGAATGCTAAAGGAAATTCTATTTTTGTTAATCTTTGAAATTTATTTACACCTGACATCGTTGCTGCGTCATGTAAACCAGCTGGAACACTTCTAAGTCCTTCAATTGTATATCTTGTTGCTGGTATTGTTGCGTAAACTATTACAGCAATTAATACTGATGTATCAGTTATACCAAACAACATCATGACAGGTATCAAATATACAAAAGATGGGAATGTTTGAAAAATATCGCATACACCCAACATAAAGTTTGCCGAATGCTTATTTTGAAAACATAAAGTTCCAACAGTAAATCCAATAATACAAGAAACAACCACACCAAAAGTTGCCATATATGCTGTAACTAACGCTCTATCCCACCACGGACTAAATGCGATAAATAAAGTTAGAGCACAAACAACCAAAGCAGAACGTAACCCACCAATTAAATATCCTGCACCAACAACTAAAACTATTGTAGCTATTGCTGGCATTCTTAAATACAGCGCTCTCATTGGTTGAAGCACTTCTTTAATTAACCAAGTATTGAATGCCTTGATATATACAAAGAAAGTATCAAAAATCCAATCAACTCCTTTATTCCAGAAATCAGCAGTTGATATTCCTTTATTGTGCGGAATCTCAAACAAATAATTGAATGAACCTTTGAACAAAAATGTTCCGATATAAGCAAGTATTATTCCAACCACTACTGTTACTGCAAAAAATAGTAAATTTTTATTTCTTTGGAAAAACGTTAAGTTGCCAAAATAATCTTCTTGTTTATTTGCCCAAGCCAATGACATCTTGTCTAATAAAATTGCAATTAAACTAATACATAATCCTGCCTCTAGTGCTAATCCAATATTTAACTGGTTTAATGCTAATAATAAATTGAATCCTAAACCTTTTGCACCAATAAAAGCTGAAATAACTGCCATTGAAAAACAAACCATGATAACTTGGTTAACTCCAATTAAGATATCTCTTCTTGCAGTTGGGATTAATACTTTAAACATTAATTGAAAATTGTTACATCCACTCATTCTACCAGCTTCAATAACTTCTGGTGGTACAGCTCTTAAGCCTAGTATAGTCAATAATATCATTGGTGGTACAGCTACAACCATAGTTATTATTACTGCAGCATGATCACCAACACCAAAAAGAACTAATGCAGGAACCAATACTGCGTATTGTGGCATTGTCTGCATTACTAACAATATTGGATATAAAGCTTTTTCAACTCGTTTACTTTTAAATGCTGCAATTCCTAAGCCTAAACCAAAAATAAAAGACAACGGTGCTGCAACCAATATAAATGAAAGAGTCTGCATTGATGGTTTCCATTGACCAAAGACAGAAATATAAACCATGGTCAACCCTGCGAATAAAGCCAAACCTTTACCACTAAGTTTATAAGAAAGTAATGCTGCACCTGCTGCAACAATTGTCCATGGTAATCCTGGCAACTCTGCCCAAGAATTTTTATCTATCCAATCCCAACTGGTAAAAGCCACTATAGTTTCAAGACCTCCTAACAAAATTTCTCTGATTAACTGTATTAGAAAAGTCATGAATGCTGTTAAATTTCTACTTATTTGTAAAACTATCGGACGACTTTTAAATTCTTGAGTATCTTCATTCCAAACTTCAATTGGCATCCATTCATTCATTAGAAAAAATAAAGAGTCGTTTATCCAAATAGGTAGCCATCCAAGCAATGGAGGTAATCTCCAAAAAACATCAAAAGCATAGTATCTTACTTCTTTACCTAAAAATACATAGCTACTCTGATTGGGATCTTTTACAAATTCTGCTTGACCTCTAATAAATTTATATGTTTCAGGAACTTCGATTGCAAAACACAAAGCAAAAAATACAACTAATAAAAATAACCATTGAAATGTTTTGGGATATTTCTTTAAAAGTTCCATAATCAATTATTATTTTTTCTTCCCCCAAAAACTGTGTTGATTATTTTAGCTGGGTTGATAGAACCAATAATATTTTTATTGCTATCCACCACTGCTACTGATTTTTCTTGAGTAAGAATTTTTTCAGCAACATTTTCTATAATTTCATCTTTCGAAACTTTTAAATCACCTAAGTTGTCTTTAGATTTATCCATAACATCTTCTATTAATAAAACTTTTTCTCTAGGTACTTCCTCAGTGAACTTTCTTACATACTCAGTAGCCGGATTTAAAACGATATTAGCTGGAGTATCCAACTGCTCAATAATACCATCTTTCATAATTGCAATACGATCTGCAAGTTTTAAAGCTTCATCAAAGTCATGAGTAATAAACATGATTGTTTTTTGTAACTTTTCTTGAAGTCTTAAAAACTCATCTTGCATTTCTTTTCTAATTAATGGATCTAAAGCAGAAAAAGGTTCATCTAAAAACCATATATCAGGTTCAACTGCTAACGATCTTGCAATACCAACTCTTTGTTGTTGTCCTCCTGATAATTCTCTTGGGAAATAATTTTCTCTTCCGTCAAGTCCGACCAACTTAACCATGTCCATTGCTTTACTAATACTTTCTTCAGTTTTCACTCCTTTAATTTGGAGTGGAAAAGCTATATTCTCAACTACAGTTTTGTGTGGAAGCAAAGCAAAACTTTGAAAAACCATTCCCATTTTATTTCGTCTAAGATCAATGAGATCTTTGTTGTTTAATTGTAATAAATCTTGACCTTCTATAAAAATTTTTCCACCTGTTGCATCAGTTAATCTTGAAATACATCTTAATAAAGTTGATTTTCCTGAGCCAGATAAACCCATTACAACCAACATCTCACCTTTAGAAACTTCAAATGAAGCATTATTAACTCCCACAATACATCCATTTTCTTGAAAAGTTTTAGCGTCAACATTCCCATTAGAATCTTGGAGCATTTTTTGAGCATTTGCGCCAAAGATTTTATAAACATTTTCACATTTGATTACTGGTTCAGACATAAATTTTAATCAAGTTATATGAAATTAAGATAAAATTAAATCCATAATATTAACGTTTTTCCTCCTTAAAAATTTTTAATGTAATAAACCCTAGTATCAATTCCTGTGCTTAAAAAACTTAATGCCTCACCACTCACACTTATAGACTCATTAACTCCAACATTATCTCCACTTACTGTAAAACCTGCGTAACATTTATTTTTTTCTTCATCCCACTTAACAAAAGTTTCATCAATTTTATTCCCATTAATTGTGTAAATTTCGTGTGCTCTAAAATTTAAAAAATTTGCACCCATAATTGCTCTTTGAGGAATGAGTTTTGTTGCTTTACAAACCTGTTCATATACTTCATCTGTTAACTTATAATGATCAGTACCATCAAAAGTTACTAATATTCCAGAAGGTAATTTAGATATTAATTCACTTAATTTTTTTTCTTTAGCAATTCTCTCTTCCTCCAATTTCATTTTTCTTACTAACTCATCACCCCCGCCAAACATTATGTTTAAAATTGAAAAAGAGAAAAATATGATAAGGACTATTAACACTAAACCTCCAAATTGTTTTACAGTTTCTGGCAAATCCTTAATTTTGTTTAAATAATTTTCTTTTGACATTATTCTTGTAGCTTTCCATTTTTCCATGTGCCTGATTTCTGTGTGCCATCTGATGAGGTAAAAGTTCCTTTTCCATTCATAAATCCTTTGGCCCATTCACCTTCATAAGTTGAGCCATCAGGAAAAGTTAGAACACCTACTCCACTCCATTCACTATTTTTAAACTCACCTTTATAAATGTATCCATTAGGCCAAGTTTCAACTCCTTGACCATTTTTTTTAGTTCCTACCCATTCTCCTTCATAAGTAGTTTTATCTGTATAAACCCATTTACCAAAACCATTTTCACAATTGCCCTCTTTGCAGCCCGTACTTCGTGCTAAAGCAACTGATGTAATTAATAAACTTAAAATTATGCTGAGAAGATATTTTTTCATAACAACACTTTACACAAAATTTACCAAAAAAAAATCAGACTTTTTGATCATGTTTCATGCATGAATATATTGAAATATATTTTTCTGCATTTTCACTTTTTATATTTCTTGTAATTTCATGAATTAACTCTCCTGTTTTTCTCGTGATAATACCTGACTCTGAATAATTTTTTTCTTGATCAATCGATTTAAATAAAACCACATCTTTATTAACAACCTTAACATTTAATTTTTTTGTATCGGAGAGAAATAATGATAATCCTCTAATTAAAAGTGTCTCTGGTTGTTTTGATTGAATTTCAAATTTATCCAAACCTTTTTCATTCAAATCTTTGGCTAAAAAAGTTTGATAATTATATTCTGAATTTTTAATTATTTTTTTCTCTAAATCACAAACAAACTTAAGATCAATATTCTCATTAATACTTACATCTTTTGCAAAAGTTTGACCAAAAAATGATAAACTAATGAATATGCTTAAAAAGTATTTACTCATATTTTTAAAAAAAAAATCTCCCCCAACATTGTTGGGGGAGATTTAAAGATTTAATAGCTCTTATCCTTATTTAGTAAAAGCTTTCCAAACTTTCTTATTATCTTTCAGCCATTTCTTAGCTGCATCTTCGTGAGTCATCTTATCAATGTCAACTAAAGCTGCCATTGCACCAATTTGACTTGTTGTGAAAGAAAGTTTTTTGAACATAGCTGCTGCTTTTGGATGAGTTTTTGGAAAATCAGCGTTAACTGCTTTTTTCAAATAACCATCTGGCGAACCACATTTTCCATCTCCACCATCTTCAGGTCTGCAACCTGCTGTGTATGGAGGAAAATCTATAAATGTAAAACCAGCACCATCTGTAAAGTTAGGCGTCCAGTTAAAGATGATTGTTCCTCTTCCTTCTTTTTCAGCTGCTGCTAACTCTGCCCAAAGTGCATCAGCACTTCCAGCAAATTTAACCCACCAAAGATCTCCTAAACCTAAAGCGTCAACCCTTTGTGGAATTAAGTCACCATGCCAAGTTTGTGGACCTTCCAACATTCTTCCTTTTCCATCTGGAGAGTCAGGTGTTGTAAAGTTTTTAGCACAGTCAGGATTTTTTAAAGCAGTCCAGTCTGGTAATCCAGGGCATAACCCTTTTTCAGCAACCCAGTTTGGATATCCCATATCTTCAAGTGTTCTTGCTTCATGGTCACCCCAGTCAAGCAATCCACCTTTATCCAATGCTGTTGTGAATGATTTACCAAAAGCTGATTCCCACACTTCGTGAGATATAGTTACATCGCCAATTCTAATTGACTCGTAAACTGCTTGTGAGTCAGCGTTAACATATTTAACATTATTTCCCATATCTTCCATAATTCCACCAATAACGTAAGCCATTACAATTTGGCTTGACCAGTTATGAGTTGGGATCACGATGGGCTTTTTACTATCTGCAGCATTTGAAATTCCAGCAAAACTTACTGCTGAGATTATCATAGCAGATAATAATGATATTATTTTTCGCATTTATTCCCCTTTCTTAATATTAAGTGACGTTAGTATGTGCTTAAGTAAAATGATAGTCAACTACTAGATATTTATATAATATAACAATAGATTATAAAAAATGTCGCAAACTACTTTAGATATTAAAGAGCCGGGACTAAATGTGCTACCACCTGGAGTTGAAAGGCACGTTGTAAATGCTGGTGGTCTTACTGGTTTACAAATTTTTCCTGATGATGAAATAGAAATAATAAACGATGAAGGAAATCAAATTTGTGAAATAATTTGTTTTGATAAAGATGGAAAATCTGAACTTGGAATTCTAAATCAAAAAGAAAATGGCAAAATAAGTTTTATTAAGGAAATACTAAAAAAAAAAGATGAAAGTTCCTTAATTACAAATCTACAATTAAAAAAAAGAAACTTAGATATTAATAAATCCAAATCATCTATTTTATTTGATGAAAAAACTCCTAGTGGCGAAAAAATAAAAATCAAATCAAAAGATAAATGCTATGTAATTTTTTCAGCCCCACAAAATGATATGCTAGTAAGTGAACAAAATCCCTCAAGTGATTTAACAATATTTATAAAAAGAGCCAAAATTATTAATGATAAAGAATTATCAATTATACCTGATCCAGTTTTTGAACCAAATTATGAAAAAAATATAGATAGAATGACTTCAATTTCTTATCAAGTTAAAGAAGGTGATTATATTCAAATTATTAGCCCGGCAGGAAGACAATGTTCTGACTTTGTAGCATTTGATACTAGAAAGCTGGATAAAAAAATTGAAAAGGGTCTCGATTGGCAAACAACTAGAACATTTATGGGTAATACTTTTCCAGGACCAGGTTTATTTTCAAAATTCTATGATACTGATCATGAACCCCTTGTTGAAGTTATCAGAGACACAGTTGGAAAACATGATACATTTAACTTAGCTTGTACTTCAAAATATTACGAAGATGCAGGATATTTTGGTCACTCAAATTGCTCAGATAACTTAACAAATTCAATGTCTAAATATGGTGTTCAAAAACAAAAAGGTTGGCATGCTATCAACTTATTTTTTAATACTTCATCTTCGGGATTAAATTCTGTTATTTCTGATGAATCGTTTGCAAGGCCTGGCGACTATGTAATGTTTAGAGCTCTAAAGGATTTAACCATTGGAACTACTGCATGTCCAAGTGATATCGATGCATGTAATTCGTGGAATCCAACTGATATTTTTGTTAGAACTTATGACAAAAAAAAAGAATTTTCAAAATCATTTGCTTTTAGAATGAAAACAGACTCTGAAAAAAAACTAACAAGAAATTCTGGTTTTTATGAGAGAACATCGAAATTAACGAGAAACTTTATTGATGCAAGAGGATTTTGGTTACCTAACGACTACACTAAACATGGTGTAGTTGAAGAATATAATGCTTGTAGGGAAAAAGCTGTACTAATTGATTTATCATCTTTAAGAAAATTTGAAGTTATTGGACCAGATGCTGAAGAGTTAATGAATTACACATTAACAAGAAATATCAAAAAGCTTTCAGTTGGCCAGGTTGTTTATTCTGCAATGTGTTATGAAAATGGAATGATGTTTGATGATGGTACATTGTTAAGATTAAGCGAAACTGGTTTTCGATGGATTTGTGGTGATGAATATGCTGGTGAATGGTTAAAGGAAGTGGCTAAGAAAAAAAACTTTAAAGTAAATGTAAAAAATTCTACAGATCAAATTAGCAATGTTTCTATTCAAGGACCTAAAAGTAGAGAAATACTAAAAAAATTAATTTTTACTCCTCCTACTCAACCATCAATAGATGAATTAGAGTGGTTTAGGTTTACAATTTGTAGAGTTGAAGAACTTCAAGGTATTCCACTAATAGTTTCAAGAACAGGTTATACAGGTGAGCTTGGTTATGAGGTTTGGTGTCATCCAAAAAATGCGCCTGAGGTGTGGGATAAACTCATGGAAGCTGGAAAAGATCATGGTTTAATTCCTGCAGGATTCGCAGCTTTAGATAAATTAAGAATTGAAGCAGGTTTAATTTTATTTGGTAATGAGTTTGATGGTCAACAAGATCCCTTTGAAGCTGGGATCGGTTTTGCAGTACCCCTAAAAACAAAAGAGGAAGATTTTATAGGAAAAGAAATTTTAAAAGAAAGAAAAGCAAATCCTCAAAAAAAACTTGTTGGTTTAGAGCTTATTGGAAAAGAACATGCTGGTCACGGTGATTGTGTGCATGTTGGAAGATCACAAGTTGGAATAGTGACAAGTGGCTGTTTATCAACAACTCTAAATAAAAATATAGCTTTATGCAGAATTGATACTCAATATTCAGAACCTGGAACAGAAGTTGAGGTTGGAAAAATTGATGGTCATCAAAAAAGAATTTCTGCAAAAGTTGTAGCATTTCCTCATTTTGACCCCAAAAAGACTAGAGTAAGATCTTAATGGCAAAAACTACAAAAGATTTATTAGAGTTTTGGGAAGATCAAATGAAACTATCTCATATGTCTAGTAATTACTTTTTTAGAAAATCACCATCACATTATCATATGATGCTTCTTGTAATGCATGCTTTTAAATATAAAGAAAATCTGACTGTTGAGGAATTGAAGACAAAATTGTTTAAAACTTCACGACCAAAGTCTGCTTTAATGATAAATGAGGCATGTGAAAAAGGTTTTTTTTTCCTTGAAAAAACTTCTGGTGATCAAAGAAAAAAACACATAAAACCTAGTGAAGCATTCATTGAGGAATTCAATCAATATTTGGCTACGCTTAAAAATCTTAGCTTCTAAAGGATAAGTAATTAATTACTTATATATTTTATATATATAAAAAATTATATATTTACGTCGCATGAAAAATAAAGATGCATGTATGTCATTACCGACAAAAGCAAAAGTAGTTATAATTGGTGGAGGTATCCACGGTTTAAGTACTGCTTGGAAATTATCAGAAACTTATAAAAATCCCGGTGACATAATAGTTTTAGAAAAAAAAGATACTGCTGCTGGTGCAAGCGGAATAGCTTGCGGTGTAGTGAGAAATAATTACTTCCAACCAGCAATGAGAGAATTAATGGCTCATTCAGTTTCTGTTTGGGAAAGTGACCCAAAAGCATTTAAATACAATCCAGTAGGATATTTACAAATCTCACCAGAGGTAATGCATGAGGATGTAGCAAGTATTTACAAACAACAAAAAGCTATTGGGTATGAATCTGTTTTTATAGAAGGTGAAAAAGATTGCACGAATTATATGAAAGGTATTTTTGATGATTGGCAGGCACAAGGCATCACATCAATTCTTCATGAAAAAAAAGGTGGTTATGCATTTAATAAAGACTCAATTAAAGCTCTCGAAAAAAAATCCACTTCAAATGGTGTTCAAGTAATGAAAGGTGTAAAAGTTACAGGTTTTAAAAGAGGAAGTAATAGTAAAGCGGTAACAGGTGTTGAAACAGATAAAGGTACAATTGATTGTGAACAAGTGGTTATTGGAGCTGGACCTTGGGCTAGAGATTTTTGGAATATGTTAGAATTGCCTAAAACTGCAAATATAAAAGGTAAAGATGGTAAAATGCATGTTACTGATATGTGGACTTATTGGATGCTTCAAGAAGGTGTTATTGGAGTTGAAGCTGATTTCTTAAAAACAAACGATGGAAAACAACCACCTGTTGTTCATGTAGATTCTACTGCGCCACTATATTCTGACAAAACAAAAAAATTAATTACAGATAAAATATGGGGAATTTATTACAAACCAGATATTGAAGGTTTAGGAGTTCAGGGTGGAACATCTCCTTACATAGTAAAAAAACATTTTGATAAAGTTAATGTTGATCCGTATGGAATTGAGTCACCAGAATATCAAACTACTGATGCATTTAGTGAAATGTGGTGTTCAGCACTAGCTCATTGCCAAAAAAGATTTGAGGGAAAATCTGATTTATATCGAAAAGGTCCATCGGGAGGACTTGGATGTATGACCCCGGACTCGTTTCCAATCTTCGATAGATTTTTTGAGAATGTTTATATGATAGCTGATGCAAATCATGGATACAAAATGATTGGAGTTGGAGAGCTTGTAGCAAAAGAAATTCTTGGTACTGAAAGTGATTTATTAAAACCGTTTAGATTCAACCGTTACGAGAAGGGTGAACTTCACCCTACTTCGAACAGTCCTTTTCCTTGGAGTTAAACTTCAAGCCTAGACACTAATAAATTTTTCAGCTACGTTTGAGTAAATATTAATTCATTGAGGGGAAAATGACGGATCTAGAAAAACATGTTAACCAACCAGGTAGAGCTAAATTAGTTAAAAGAGTAAGGGAGAAAATTAACGAGTTAGGAATAACATATATTTATTATCAATTTATTTCAGTAACAGGAAGAGTAGTAGGAAAAGGAATTCCAGCAGATCATTGGGAAAGAACAGCAGAAAAAGGCTTTCAATTAGTATATGGAGCTACAGCAAATTTATTTTTAGATCGTCACAACAATTATATTGGGTATGGACCTGAAGCAATGGAGCTTGTGGGTATTCCTGATCCTGAAACATTTTGTCAATTACCTTGGGATAAAAGAGTAGGCAGAGTTTTTGTAACTTGTTTTAGAAATAGAGAAGAAAGAAATAATCCAGGTGGTCATTTAACTTCTGATTGCAGAGGAAATTTAAGAATTTTTATGGATGAATTCCAAAAAAAACATGGTCTTGAATTAAGAGTTGGAACTGAACCAGAAATGATGTGGCTTACAAAAAATCAGGATGGTACTCCAACAGGTAAAGGGTTTTCTAAACCCTTCTGTTATCACATAGATCAATTCGAGTCTTTAAGACCAGTATTTATGAAGGTAATAGAATATGCAAAAGCAATGGGTCTAGACATGATTCAAGGTGATCATGAAGATGCTCCTGGTCAATTAGAATTAAACTGGACATACGATAACGTATTAAGAAATGCAGATAGATTATCTACATACAGACAAATTTGTGCTCAAGTTGCAAGAGAACATGGTTTGATTGCGTGTTTTATGACTAAACCTTTTATGGGCGTTTCAGCAAGTGGATGTCATACAAACATGTCTTTATGGAAAGGTGGAAAAATTAAACTAAATAAACTTGGAAATAAAACTTTACCAGGTGTTGAAGAGGTTTTTAGCTATGTTGAAGGTGGAACTAATACCTTTATGCCAGATACAAAAGATATGCAGTTGCCAGGTAAAATTGGTTTGCAATCGATAGCTGGTATCATGGAACATTTACCTGCATTAACTGCTTTAGGTTCATCAACAGTAAACTCTTACAGAAGATTATGGGACCAAGGTTTTTGGGCACCTGTTTATGCTGACTGGGGTTATCAAAATAGAACTTGTGGATTAAGAGTATCTGCACCTGGAAGATTTGAATACAGATCAGTAGACTCTATGCATAATCCATACTTATTAGGTGCAGCTTTACTAAAAGCTTGTGATCATGGAATTAGTAATAAAATGAAACCAGCAGACCCAGAATCTAGAAATATTTATGAAGCTCAAAAAGCAGGTAAAGATGTTAAGAAACTACCTCTAAGTTTAGGTGAAGCTTTAGAAAGATTATCTGAAGATGAAGTTATCAAATCTGCAATGCCAGATGAAATGTATAAAGTTTTCCACTGGTACAAAAATGATGAGTGGGAAAGATTTTTAGGTGCAACAACACAATGGGATCTAGATACATATCTAGATTGTTTGCCTTAATAAATTTAAAGAGGAAAAGTATATGTGCGGAATAGCCGGATTAATTCATAGAGGAAAATCTTCAAAAGTTGGTCATGAATTACAAGGTATGTTACAAGCCTTAAAGCATAGGGGTGAAGACTCTACTGGTTATGCATTATATGGAGATACTGATGGAAAAAATTTCATCATGAGATTCAAAGTAGGTGAAAATGTTGGTGAAGGTAGTACATCAGTTGCAGAAGATGTATCAGTTTATGATGAAAGAAAAAAGATTGTAGATAGTTACCTTTCAGAAATGGGAGCAAAAATTATTAAAGAAGATAGAATTCTTCCATACTCTTTAAGATATGAAATTGAATACAATAAAAAAGATTTATTGGAATTTTCACAAAAAATAGAAAGTATCCCTGGTGTTGAAATTCTTTCAATGGGTAAATCTTTAGAAGTAATAAAAGATCTTGGTAATGCCAAAATGGTGTGTGATAGATATAATTTAGATAAACTTATTGGAACCCATGCTATTGGTCACGCGAGGATGGCTACTGAGTCTGGGGTAGATATTAAGTCAGCTCACCCTTTTTGGGGCTACCCATTTAGTGATGTATCAGTAGTTCACAATGGTCAATTAACCAATTATTGGAATAATAGACGTGCTTTAGAAAATAAAGGAATGAGATTTATGTCAGAGTGTGATTCAGAACTTATCGCTGTTTATTTGGCAGAAAAAATGAGAGATGGGGCTTCACTAGAAGAAGGTATGAAAGAGTCATTAACTGGATTAGATGGTGTGTTTACTTATTTTGTTGCAACAAAAGATTCATTGGGTATGGCAAAGGATACAATGGCTGCAAAACCTTTAGTTTTATATGAGTCTGATGAGTTGGTAGCAATGGGCTCTGAGGAAATAGCAATAAGATCAATATTGCCTCAAGAAATAGATACTTATGATCCGTTTGATGGAGAGGTAAAGGTATGGCAAATTTAAAAAATGTTACAAAAAAAACTAAGGCCCAAGCTATGGGTATGCATACTGAAGTTTTAACAGGTAGAACGCAACAAAAATTTTTTAATCCTGATGAGGCTGAAAATTTTTATTATTTTGGAACGTACGATGTAGATTTCAATAAAAGAACAGATCTTGATGTTAAAGATATGACAGCAGCAGATGCAAATAAAGAAATTGATAATTTAATGAGCCAAGGCTATGGAACTATAGTTATTAAGAATCCACAAGGTAAGCACAGTATTGGTGTTGGAATTTTAAATAAACTAAATTTAATTTTTGAGGGTAGTTTAGGTTACTTTGGAATAGGTTCTTGCGATGGACCAATAGTTCGAATCAATGGTCGAGTTGGATGGTCTTGTGCTGAAAATTTAATGGCTGGTAAGGTGGTTATTGAAAAAAATGCTGGATCTTGTTTTGGAGCAGCCATTAGAGGCGGAGATTTAATATGTAAAGGTAGCGTTGGTGCTAGAACTGGTATTGATATGAAGGGTGGAACTATAATTATTGGTGGAGACGCTGGTGCTTTTACAGGCTTTATGATGCAAAGAGGAAGAATAATTATCTTGGGTAATGTAGGGATAAATTTAGGTGACTCAATGTATGATGGGACAATTTTCGTAGGTGGAGAAATTGGTTCTTATGGTAGTGATGCAGTTGACGCTGAATTAACTAAAAGTGATCAAGATTGGTTAAAAAGAAAATTGAAGGTTGCTGAAATTGGTGACAATTTTGATGTGAGCAAAATGAAAAAAATTGTAGCTGGTAAAAAATTATGGAACTACGATAACTTAGAACCTACTGAGAAAAAAGGAGCAATTTAATGCCAAAGAAAAAAAAGAAAAAAAACGGTAAATTAAAAACTAATGGGAATGTTGGCGGAAAAGCTGACGTTCATTTAAGTAGTAATGGATCAAGAAATAAAAGTCTACTTGGTCATAATGCAATTTTTACTCCAGAAGTAATAGATGATATTCATATAAAATCTCAATTAGGAAGATACAGAATGCGTGGAATGGCTTTAATGAAAAAGATTCCTACTTTTGATGATTTAGTTTTCCTACCAGGTACTCTTACTAGATTTGTAATTGAAGGTTATAGAGAAAAATGTGAGACAAAGACTGTAATTGGTCCAAGATGTGAAAATCCAATTGAGTTGGATATCCCAGTTTACATCACTGGTATGAGTTTTGGAGCATTATCATACGAGGCTAAAACAGCTCTTGCAAGAGGAGCAACAATGGCTGGTAGTGCAACATGTTCAGGTGAAGGTGGAATGATACCTGATGAAAGAAGATATTCAGAAAAATGGTTCTATCAATGTATTCAATCAAGATATGGATTTAACCCACATCATGCGCAACTTGCAGATGGAATAGAAGTATTTATTGGGCAAGGACAAAAAGTTGGGATGGGTGGACACTTAATGGGTCAAAAAGTAACTGACCAAGTTGCTGAGATGAGATCATTACCATCTGGTATTGATCAAAGATCTCCAGCAAGACATCCTGATTGGTTGGGTCCAGATGATTTAGCTTTAAAAGTAGACGAATTAAGGCAACTGACAAAAAATAAAGTTCCAATTCAATTAAAATTAGGTGCATCTAAAGTTTATGATGATGTACGTATGGCAGCGAAATGTGATCCTGACTCTATATACTTAGATGGTATGGAAGGATCAACAGGAGCAGGTCCGCACATCGCAGCAGCTAATACAGGTATTCCAGGTATTGCTGCAATCAGAGAGGCTCGAAGAGCGTTAGATGATGTAGGTAAAACTGGGAAAGTAACATTAATTTATGCTGGTGGTGTGAGAGATGGTGCTGACATGGCTAAAGCATTAGCTTTGGGTGCAGATGCAATAGCTATTGGAACAGGTTCTATGATCGCACTTAATTGCAATAAAGATATTCCAGAAGCAAATTTTGAAAAAGAGATGGGTGTAAAAGCTGGTGAGTGTTACCATTGCCATACTGGAAGATGTCCGGTAGGTGTTGCTACTCAAGATCCAAAACTTAGAGCTAGATTAAATCCTGATGATGCTGCTCTAAGAGTTTATAATTATCTTCACTCAATGACTCTTGAAGCACAATTATTAGCTAGAGCATGTGGTAAAACTAATATTCATTCTCTTGAGCCCGAAGATTTGGCAGCTCTAACTTCTGAAGCATCTGCTTTAGCAAAAGTTCCTTTGGCAGGTACTAATTATACTGTTGGGGTTGATAACTTCCATAAAATTTAAGGTAACTATGGTTAAAAAAAAGAATAAAAATAAAGTTACAAAATCAGTAGCCGTCAAAGACCAACAGTTAGGTAAGAAAAAAGAAACAGCTAGAGAAAAAATGATTGGTCAATCTATCGGTTATAGATATGACGTTAATCTTCTTCCAGACTATAAAAAGATCACTCCTTTTTTAAAAAAATATATCGAAGCGATGGGCTGGGATGATCTTAATTGGTTAGAAGATGTACATATGGGTTATGAAGAAGGAAGACCAGCAGTATTTTGTAGAAATGCTAATGGTTGGGTTACAATTCCAAAATCAATTAAATTACCTAACAATCAACAAGATAGAGATATGATAGCAAGAGAGCTTTTAGTAAAATTTCAAATGTCTCCAAAACATCCTCTTGTTGATCTGAAAAAAGCTTACCTAAAATTCTAGTTACACAATCTTAAGTTGATTTTATTTTAAAATCTATTGTCAATATTAGGTTTTATTTTATTGTTTCATTTGTCACACCCATAGAAATTTTATAGGGTTTTAGAAACTAATATGGAGATAGGATATGACTGATCAGTTAGCAGCTCTTACTACCATATTTACAGAATTTTATTACTGGGTAACAGTAGTACTGATGTTTTTAATTCACGTCGGTTTCTGTATGTATGAGGTTGGAGCTTCGCGATACAAACATCACCAACATACTCTAATGAAAAACACGATGCTGATACCTTTGGTAACAGTAACTTGGTTTTTGTTTGGTTGGTGGATTTATTGGGCTTTCCCAACAGGACCGGGATTAGCGCCATCAATAATGAATGAAAGCACTGCATTAATTACCGATGACTCGGCATTCAGTGCCAAATTCTATACTGCAACAAGCCAATTAATGGCTGTTAACTTAGGTGACCACATTTCGGGTGTCTTTTGGGCTGCGTTCCTTTTATTTTCTTGGACCGCTGCTTCAATAGTCTCAGGAGCAATCATCGAGAGAATTACTACTTTTGCATTTGGAATTTTAGCAATTGCAATTGGTTCTGTTTTCTGGGTAATAGATGCTGCTTGGGGATGGCACTTTGATGGCTGGATGCTTAAACTATTAGGTTACCATGATGCTTACGCTTCAGGGGTAATTCACGCAATCGCTGGTGGATTTGCCTTAGGTGTACTAATGGTTTTAGGACCAAGAATTGGAAAGTTCTCATCAAGTGGTGAGCCAAGAAACATAGGACCAAGAAATCCTTGGTTAGTAACAATTGGATTGTTTCTAATTTATACTGGTTTCTGGGGATTTTATGCGGCTTGTAATATTCCAATATTTGATCTTGGACCTGAATATGGTATGGAAGGTATATCTTATTGGACAGCTACAAACATTTATGTAACTCCTACTACACTTAGTGGTATTACTTTTAACTTCTTGATGTCATTATCAGGAGGCTTATTAGCTGGATACTGGATTGCAAAAGGTGATCCTTTCTGGACATACTCAAGTGGACTAGCTGGTATCATATGTGCTTCAGCTGGAAATGATTTATATCATCCAATTCAAGCAATGATCATTGGTATGATCGGAGTTGTACTTTCATATAAACTTCATTATTGGGTTGAACGTAAGTTCAAAATTGATGATGCGGTTGGTGCAGTAGCAGTTCATGGTTATGCTGGATTTATTGGTTTAATAATTTGCGGTTTTGTTTTAAATGGTTATCCAGCTTCTGGATATAGTGTTGGAGCTATGTGGGATGGAACTACTTATGCATCAATTAATCCGTTAGGACAGTTCTTGGGAGCATTAATAATGTTCGTAGTTCTTGGACTAATACCAGGTTATGTTATAGCTAAAGTGCTTCATGGAATGGGTAAATTAAGAATCCCACGTGAAGTGGAAATAGCTGGACTAGACTATGAAATAATGGAAACTGCTAAAAAAGACGAAAGAGCTGTTTCGTCTGCAACCAGGTAAAGGAGAAACAATATGGCTACAGTAACAAATTGGATCGATCACCTTAACAAACCTGCAGAACAAGTTGCGGGTGCAGTTTATCCTGGTGCTGGATCTAGTGAGGGAATACTAGTGATACTTGCCATCATTATATGGGTTGGTTGGCATGTTTTAACTTCCAAATCTGAGAGTGAAGAACTCGAAAGACTTGCAAGAAAAAGACATGGGGCTAATGACCATAAAAGCAATATGGCTGAATGGTAAGATAATATAATAAAATTTGGGCGCTAGGATACTCTAGCGCCCATTTTTAAATCAAAATCAATAATGTCTGAAGAAAATAATAACGAAGAATTGAGACCTAGTAAAATGAGAGGAGTTGCATTTCCAAAAGCAAAATATGGTGCAATATTAGCAGTCATTGTAATCATTGTTGTAAATATAATTTTTTACAAGGAAACAATTTTATCTTTTTTTAAATGAATATGATAATCTAATTGATGCCAAAAAATTTGTTCAAAATAGCTAAAGAAAAAAAAATAAAATACTTTCTCATAAGTTTTGTAGATTTATTTGGTGTATTAAGATCAAAATTAGTTCCAGCGCATGCAATTAAAGAAATGCAAGAGACAGGTGCAGGATTTGCCGGATTTGCTGCATGGTTAGATATGTCTCCTGCTGATGCTGATATGTTTGGAATTCCAGACCCAGATAGTCTGATTCAACTACCTTGGAAAAAAGAAATAGGTTGGTTAGCATCTGATCTTTGGATGAATGGAAAACCAGTAGAAGCATCACCTAGAGTAATGCTCAAAAAACAAATTAAAGAACTTGCAAAACAAGGTTTAACAATGAAATCTGGTGTGGAATGTGAATATTTTTTGATTTCTGAAGACGGAAAATCAATAGCAGATCCAAGAGATACACAATCAAAACCTTGTTATGATCAATCTGCATTGATGAGAAGATATGAACTTATTAAAGAAATTTGTGATTGCATGATTGAAATGGGATGGGGTCCCTACCAAAACGATCATGAAGATGCTAATGGACAATTTGAAATGAATTGGAATTATTCAAATTGTTTAACAACAGCTGATAGACATACATTCTTTAAATACATGGTAAAAACAATTGCAGAAAAACATGGGCTAAGAGCAACTTTTATGCCAAAACCATTTCAAAATTTAACAGGCAATGGTTGTCATGCACATATTTCCGTTTGGCAAGGTAAAAAGAATAAATTCTTAGATAAAACAGATAAGCTTGGTTTAAGTAAAATGGCATATAATTTTTTAGGAGGAGTAATTAAAAATGCTTCATCATTATCTGCATTCTTCAATCCTACAATAAATAGTTATAGAAGAATTAATGCTCCACCAACAAAATCAGGAGCTTCATGGTCTCCAAGTAGTATTTCTTTCACAGGAAATAACAGAACCCACATGATAAGAATTCCAGATCCTGGAAGATTTGAATTAAGATTAATGGATGGATCTGCTAATCCATATTTATTACAAGCCGGAGTTCTAGCTGCTGGACTACATGGTTTAAAAAATAAAATCAATCCTGGAAAACCTTTATATTGTAATATGTACACAGACTACAAAAAATACCCTAATCTACCAAAACTTCCTAATGAACTTAAACAATCTTTAGAGCAATTAAATAATAATAAGGAGATGAATAAAAGTTTTGGGAGAGATACTATAAATAGCTTTATAAAGCTTAGAAGTTCTGAAATAAAAGAATTTAATAGTAAAGAAAAATTTGATAAATCAAAGCCCGTTACCGAATGGGAAAGCCAAAATACTTTAGACTGCTAGAGTGAGTTATTCAAAGAAGATTAAAGGTTGGAAGTTAACAAAATTTTTAATTAACAAAAACTTTCAATTTAAGAGAAGTCATGTTTTAAATTATATGCCTTCAACTATGCTTGCTAATGCTTATAATTCTATTTCTAATTGGAAAAGTTATAATATAAGTCCCCTTTTAACTCTTGATAAATTAAAAAAAAATTTGAAAGTTAAGAATATTTTTTACAAAGATGAGTCAAAAAGATTTCACTTAAAATCTTTTAAAGCTTTAGGTGGTGCTTATGCCGTAGAAAAAATTTCTAAGGGAACAAGAAATATTATTATATCGTCAGCTACTGCTGGTAATCATGGTAGATCGGTTGCGTGGGGTGCACAAAGATTAAAGTTAAGATGTAAAATTTTTGTTAGCCAATATGTCAGCGATGCTAGAGTGGATGAAATAAAAAAATTTGGTGCGGAAGTTATTAGAGTTAAGGGAAATTATGAAGATTCTTTAAAAGAATGTCAAAAATTATCAAAAAAAAATAATTGGAAAATTGTTCAAGATGTATCGACAAAAAATTACAAATATATACCTCAACTTACTATGGCAGGATATTCAATTATGATAAAAGAAATTTCTAAACAAACGAACCAATATATAACTCACATATTTCTTCAAGCTGGCGTTGGAGGATTGGCAGCTGGAATAGTTGCTGGAGTAGCAAAATATTTTAAAAGAATACCAAAAATTATCATAGTTGAACCTGATAAGGCAGATTGTGTACTTCAGAGTATAAAAGACAATAAGTTAAAAAAAATTAAAATAAAAAAAGAAAGTATTATGGGTGGAATGTCATGTAACGAGATGTCTCTCGTGCCATGGCAAATATTAAAAAATGCAAGCAATTGTTGCGTTTCAATATCTGATAAAAATATAGCTAAAACTGTGGCTGGCTTAAAAGATAAAAAATTTAGTAAAACTTCTATTATAGGTGGTGAATGTGCAGCACCTGGAGTTATCGCTTTGATTGGATTATGCAACAATGTACAAGCAAAAAAATTCCTTAATATAGATAAAAAATCAAATATCTTGGTAATTGGCTGCGAAGGTAATGCAGATGTAAAACTTTACAAACAACTGCTATCTAAAGGTAGAAAATAAGATTCTCTATGACAAAAAATGCAATTACATGGATTCGGGAAGATTTTAGAATAGAACATAATCCTGCTCTTGCATATGCTACTCAAAATCATGAAAACGTAATCGCTTTATACATTTATAACAAAGCTGACTTCGATAACAAAAGAGAAGCCCAAAAATGGTGGCTCTCTAAATCTTTAGAGGTATTCAAATCAGAATTACAAAAATACAAAATTAATCTTCAAATATTAGAGGGAGATGAATTAGATATACTTTCCAAATTAAAAAAAAAAGATGATATTTCGATATATTGGAACAAAATTTATGAGCCTGATGTAATTGCTAAAGGAAAAAAAATAAGAGATATTTTTATCAAAAATCAAATTGAGTTTAAATATTTTAAAGGAAATATATTAAATGAATTTCAAGAAGTTACTAAAAATGATGGAACCCCTTTTAAAGTGTTTACTCCTTTTTGGAGAAATGCTGAACAAAAATTTTTAGGTTTACCCCCGAGTAAAAATTATATTGTAAAAAAAAAGACAAAAACAATTTCTTTATTTAAGAATTCAGTTGAGCCAAAAAAAATTTTACCAAAAAAAAATTGGTATAAAAAATTCGAAAAATACTGGAAAATTTCAGAAAATGATTCAAAAAAAATACTCAATAATTTAATAGAAAATAAAATTAAAAATTATGGAACGTCTCGAGATATACCATCTGTTGAAGGTACTTCAAAATTATCACCTTATATAAAATTTGGTCAAATTCATGTGGGAACAATATGGAAAAAGTGTAGTGAGATTAAATCAAAAGGTATTGGTTATCGAAAATATGTTAATGAATTAGGATGGAGAGAATTTTCTCATAGTTTGATTAATTATTTCCCAGAATTTCTAAAAGGTAATTTTAGAAAAGAATTTGACAAATTTCCTTGGGTAAAAAATGAAAAGTTTCTTAAAGCTTGGAAAAATGGAATGACTGGTTATCCAATTGTTGATGCTGGGATGCGTGAACTTTATGAAACTGGATGGATGCACAATAGAATAAGAATGGTTGTAGGATCTTTTTTAGTAAAACATCTGAGAATAAATTGGATAGAGGGAGAAAAACATTTTAGAAATTGTTTATTAGATTTTAATAAAGCAAATAATGTAGCTCAATGGCAATGGGTCGCCGGTTGTGGAGCTGATGCCGCTCCTTATTTTAGAATATTTAATCCAATTCTTCAGGGAGAAAAATTTGATAAGGAAGGTATTTATGTAAAAAAATGGGTTTCAGAATTAAATAAAGTTCCATCAAAATTTATTCATAAACCCTGGGAAATGGAAACAAAATACCAACAAGCTATTAAGACTATAATTGGAAAAGATTATCCAAAACCTATTGTAATTCATGAGGAGGCTAGAAAAGCTGCATTATTAGCTTTTCAATCTCTAAAAAAATAATACTTATTTAAATTTTATCTTGTTCTACTTGCCCACCACTTATCCAATATAAAATACCAAATTGCATTAGCTAAGGGTTCTACAATTGCATCAGTTAATGCTATCATAAAAGAAACGTCGGCAATTAACATGAGAACTATAATCGCTATAGCAAAGTGTCCGATTGTATAAACTATGGTTCTTAGTATGGAACCTTTGTTATTATCAAAAATATTTTTGGCTGATTTAAATATACCTGTAGTTAATTCCATTTTTCAATATTTACAAAAACAGATTTAAAATCTTTATTATTATTTTTTTTTTTATTTCTGCGAACAGACGTCTTTAATAACTGGTACATTTGCACAATCGGAACATTTAGTCTTCTGCACTATACAACCATTATCAAGAACTTTTACATCTACTACTCTGTCACACTTAGAGCAAATAGATGAAACTGTTAATCCACATTTTTTACAGCTATAGTTTTGTGTCTCCATAGTTAATAAGATAATTTTAAATAAATATTTTTCAACTTTAAAGTAAGTGAATGATTATCAATCTCAATCTTTTTTTGAGAATGATTATCATTATCTCTTTTTTCACAAGAATTATATTTTTTATTATTCTCCAATAAAATGATGAATAATTTTTCTTTTTTGTTTTTCAATACGATGTTCAAACAAATAAATTCCCTGCCATGTTCCAAGTAATAATTCTTTGTCTTTAATACTTAAAGAAATTTGATTGTTTGTTAATGCTGATTTTATATGAGCAGGCATATCATCTTCTCCTTCTGTAGTATGGACATACAATTTGTTATTCATTGGAGCTAAATTGTTAAAATAATTTACTAAATCAGTTTGAACATCTGGATCTGCATTTTCTTGTACAATTAAAGATGCACTCGTATGTTGAATACTAAGATTAATTATGCCATTTTTAAACTTATTCTTTTTTATCCATTCAATTGTTTGAGTTGTAAATTCATATAATCGTTGGCCATTGGTATCTATTTGTAAATTGTAAAATTCTTGTTTCATAATTAAAAATCTTTTGATGTTAACTCAAATAAACGACTAATTGTACGCTTGAATGGTTTTTCTAATGACTTAGAACTAGTTAATTTTTCTAAACTTTGTTCAGCTGTTACCGCAACAGCACTATTTTTATCGTATATCACGTCAATAAGTGTGATGAATCTTTGTTGTTGATTTGAGTTGATATCATTAAATTTTGGTATGTTTTCAATTATTATAAAATTAGATTTTTCAGCAATTTTTAAATAATCTTCAGCTCCTAAATTTTGATCACATAATTCATCAAAGTTAAATCTTGAAATTCCTTCATAAAAATTTTTAATCTCAAAATTTCTTCCTTTTATATTTAAAACCTTAGTGGATAGTCTTTTATTTTTGGTAATTATTCTAAAAAACTTATTAATCTTAAAATTGGTTTCTTGATTTAAAGGATAAAAATATCTTTGTTTTTGATTATCTTTATTTTTTCTATAATCATCTTCAATTATAAGTTCATGTTCTATCGATTTTTCCTGCATTATTTGAACAAATGGTTTAAATTGATCTCTTTGAAGTCCTTCTTTGTAAAGGTCTGATATTTTTGTATTAGAGGTCACAATAACTTTTATATTTTGACTAAATATTTCCTGGAATAATTTTCCTAATATCATAGCATCTACAATATTTGTAACTTGAAATTCATCTAAAAAAATTAAAGAAAATTTAGATTTTAAATCTTTAACAAAAAAAGTAATCAGATTCTCTTCATTATTTTTATCTTTATTTTTATGCACAAAATCATGAAAATTTAACATAAATTCATTAAAATGAAGACGATGTTTTTTTTTATCAACTAAATTAAAAAAAAAATCCAAAATCATAGTTTTTCCAACTCCAACATCTCCATAGAGGTAAAAACCTTTTTTAGAATTTTTTTTTGAAAAAAAATTTAATAAGAAATTCTTAAAATTTTCTTTGTAATAGTTTTCAAGGTATTTAACTAAAAAAATCTGATTTGGATTTAATTCTAAATTTTTTATATTACAATGAGATATAAATTTTTTCTCAAAATTAATAGCCATTAATTTTTTTTACTTTTAAAATCAATTCCATATTCAGACCTCGGTCCTTTTCTTAAACCAAATGGACCAGATAAAAACAATGTTAAAGGTTTGGTGCCGGGTTTTAAATCTACTCGATGTAAATTATTTGCAGATCTAAAACCTATATATCCAGGAGGTCGCCAAAATTTTCCAGTGCTCAATGTTTCCCAATATCCGTGTCTTAGAATTATGGTGATGTAAGGAAATGTATGATTATGTACACCTTCGCCATGATCATCAGCTAACATTTCATGAATTAATATGTTAAATGGAAACCATTTGGGTCTATGTCTAAAAAGAACATAATATCTGTTCATCCATGGTTTCGCTTCATTAAATTTAGGATGTGAAGGGCCTCTATCTAAAACAACTTTTTTCCTGCCTAAAAATTCTAAAAATTTTAAAAACATTTTAATTTAATTTAACTATTGAATTATCTTTTATTAAATACATTACTTGATTATTAACAAATGCTCTTGAAACTTTACTATTATCTATTTTGAGAATTTTATCAATTTTACCTGTTTCAATTTTTATTACAATTAATCTACCATTATCTGTAGAAACATAAACATTTTTTGAATTCAAAATAAAGCCTGTTGGGTAAACACTATCTTTTTTATTTGATTTAATTTTGTTGATAGCATCTGTTATTCTCAAAATATTCCCATTTGTTTTATTTATTACAAAAAGAAAACCATCATTTGAAATAGTAAATATTAAATCTCCAACAATGGCAGGTTTAACTTCCGAGTTAATATTTTGAATCCAATTAATTGCACCAGAAGTTATATCAACAGAAAAAAATTGATTTTTATTATTAGAAAAATACAAAGAACTCTCATTTTCAACTAATTCAGATGTTTTAAGATTCATTATGTCCTCAAATATTTCTGAGTTTTGAGTTGATATTTGCCATAATAAACTTCCATCATTTAAATCGAGAGCAGTAATATCACCAAGGGAGTTATTAAAGACTATGATATTTTTTTTAATAACTATAGAGAGTTTTTTAAAAGAATTAACAAATGACTTTTCGGTAATATAAGACCAATTTTTTTTTCCAGTTTCTGATGAAAAACTATGTAAATTATTACTTGTATCTACAACAAAAAAATTCTTTTCATAAATCTTAATTTCAGAATTAAAGGAAGTTTTATTTTTTTTTGACCATAAAATTTTACCATTATTGATATTTATAGCATAAGTTTTAGCAAGATTATCTGCTGCGATTAATATATTTTTTGTATTGGCAAAAGTTATTAATGGTCCTGATTTTTTATCTTCTTTATTATAATCATTAAATTTCCAAACTAATTTTGAGTTCTTATCAAAATTGAGAATTGTTCCTTTGTCATCAAAAAAAATTACGTTTTTATTATAAAAGATTAAATTTGGATCAAAAAGTGAATAATTCTTAATTTTAGAAAAATTATATTTTGTTATTTTTTCTAAATTATTATTGAAAGATAAATAACCATCATTATTATTTAAATCAGACAAAGAATTGATTTTAATTTTTAATTTATCAATTGAAAAATTAAAGTTTTTATTAAACTCTTGTGTGACTATTTTTTTTTTTAATAGTACATTTTTAAATTCATTTTTTTCTTTATCTAGATTCTCTTGCTTTGTCCAAAAACCACTATTATGAAATGAACACGATAAAAATAAAAATAAAATAAATATTATTCCTGAAATCTTAATCACTTAAATCTCTATTTAATCTTTTTTGAGCTTCTTTTAAAATGTCTGGATTTGAATTTTTCAAGTTTAAAATTTGATTAAAAAAATCTTTCGATTTTTGTTTTTCATTTTTTGAATAAAAAAATTCAGCAAGTAAATATAAAGCATGAGATTTCCAAATACTTTCTGATTTTATTAAGGGATTCAGAATACTTAATAATTCATTTTCATTGATTTCATCAGCGTTAAATAATCCCTTTTTATAAATAACTAAATTTTTAATCTCTTTATCTAAAGAAGTTTCTTTTATTAATATATCAAACAAGGTATTTATTTGATTTTTGTCACTTATTAAATTGTTATCTATTATAAAATATAAAGATAATAGTGAATAAGTTGGATCTTTTTTATTAATTATTTCAATTAAATTTTCAGCTGATTTTATTTTTTTGGTATCATCATATTCTATAATTATTGAATTATACAAATTTGATAATTTTATTTTTTGATTTTTTTTAAATTCAGAGTACCCAAAAAATATTAATAAAGATAAAATAATAATAACTATAATACTTAAAAGTATTTTTTTGTTATCAATAAAAAAATTTTTAATCTTTTCGCTACGAGTATTTGTATTGATAATTTCTATATCTTCATCCATATTTTAAATCATATTTCTAAGGACATATTGAAGGATGCCTCCATTTTTGTAATATTCTAATTCATTTTTAGTATCTATCCTACACAATGTTTCAATTCTTTTAATTTCACCTGATGCGTATTTTATTTCTAAATTTACTTTATCAGAAGGATTTAGTCCTTTTTCTAAATCAATAACACTAATTAATTCTGATCCCTTTAAATTTAAATTTTTTCTATTTACATTATTTGTAAACTGAAGGGGTAGAACTCCCATACCTACTAAATTTGACCTATGTATTCTTTCAAAACTTTCAGCAATTACTGCTTTAACACCTAACAGTTTTGTTCCTTTGGCAGCCCAATCTCTTGAAGAGCCAGTTCCATATTCTTTGCCACCAATCACAACTAAATCGATTTTTCTTTTCTTATATTCTACTACTGCATCGTAAACAGACATCACTTTTTCATCAGGATATAGTGTTGTAAACCCACCTTCTGTTCCTGGTGCCATTTCATTTCTTATCCTTATATTAGCAAAAGTACCTCTCATCATTACCTCATGATTTCCTCTTCTTGATCCATAAGAATTATAATCTTTTGGTAATATCTGATGTTTCATAAAATATTCTCCAGTTGGACTTTCTTTTTGAATGCTTCCTGCTGGTGATATATGATCTGTTGTAATCATATCACCTAAAATTAACAAAGGTCTTGCATTTTTAATTTCAGAAAATCCCTCTGGTTCATCTGTTAAATTTTCAAAAAATGGTGGTTTTTTTACATATGTAGAATTTTCTTCCCAATTATAAATACTACTCTTTTCTGTTTTGATATTTTGCCATTGTTTTGGTCCTTCTGAAACATTCGAATATCTTTTGATAAACATATCAGCACTTAACGAATTTTTTAAAGTTTCCTCGATCTCTTTGTTACTTGGCCAAATATCTTTCATATAAATTTCTTTACCTTGATTATTTTTTCCTAATGAATCTTTATATAAATCAAAATCCATTTTACCTGCCAACGCATAAGCAATAACCAATGGTGGAGATGCTAGATAATTTGCTTTTATATGTGGTGAAATTCTTCCCTCAAAATTCCTATTACCAGATAAAACAGATACTGCATAAATATTTTTTTTTTGAATTGCATCTACTATATTTTCATCTAATGGACCAGAATTACCAATACATGTTGTGCACCCATAACCTACAAGATTAAAACCCAACTTGTCTAAATATATATCTAAACCAGCTTTTGCCAAATAATCTGTTACAACTTGAGATCCTGGTGCTAATGAAGTTTTTACCCAGGGTTTTACCTCAAGACCATTCTCAACTGCCTTTTTTGCTAATAATCCTGCACCAATTAATACATTTGGATTAGATGTATTGGTACATGAAGTTATTGCTGCAATTAAAATTGAACCATCTTTGATATCAAAATCAGTGCCTTCAACTTTTGATGAAATAAAATCTTTTCTTTTTGTGGTTTCCGTAAAACTTTTTTTATAACTTTGTGCTGCCTCAGTTAATAAAACTTTATCTTGAGGTCTCTTAGGCCCAGAAATAGTTGGGACTATTGTAGACATATCTAACTTCAAGGTATCTGAAAATTCAATTTCTTCACTTGCCCATAACCCTTGTTCTTTTGCATATTCTTCAACTATTTTCACATTATTAAGACTTCTGCCTGAAAATTTTAAATACTTTAGTGTTTCCTCATCTATTGGAAAAAAACCACAAGTCGCCCCATATTCAGGTGCCATATTTGCAATAGTGGCACGATCAGCCAACGTTAAATTTTTTAAACCATCTCCATAAAATTCTACAAATTTTCCAACAACACCTTTGTCCCTTAGCATTTTAACAACTGTTAAAACTAAATCAGTTGCAGTAGTCCCTTCAGGCATCTTATTTTTCATTTCAAACCCAATAACTTCTGGAATTAGCATTGATATTGGTTGGCCTAACATACCAGCTTCTGCTTCTATACCGCCTACACCCCATCCAAGAACTGACAGTCCATTAACCATTGTTGTATGACTATCTGTGCCTACTAGCGTATCTGGAAAAAGGTAGTCGTCGCCTTTAAATTTTTCATTCCAAACTACTTTAGATAAATATTCTAGATTTACC
The DNA here is from genome assembly GCA_902627735.1 of uncultured Pelagibacteraceae bacterium. Classification (GTDB taxonomy): domain Bacteria; phylum Pseudomonadota; class Alphaproteobacteria; order Pelagibacterales; family Pelagibacteraceae; genus Pelagibacter. Next base: position 28,398 of record CACOKI010000002.1, on the reverse strand, counting down.
TGATGACAAATTCCTGTTCCTGGTGGAACAATCCTAAAATTATCAAAAGCATTTTGCCCCCATTTTAAAAATGAATATCTTTCACCATTTCTTTCAAACTCAATTTCAACATTTTTATCGAATGAGTCTGATTTTGCTGATTGATCAACCTGAACTGAATGATCTATAACAAGATCAACAGATGAAAGTGGGTTGATTTTTTTTGGATCTTTATTTTTTTCTTTTACAGCTTCTCTCATGGCAGCTAAATCAGCAACTGCTGGTATACCAGTGTAGTCTTGTAGCAAAACTCTTGCTGGCCGGTAAGCTATTTCAGTTTTTGATTTTTTTTCATTCAACCAGTGTTTTACTGCTTCTATTTGATTTTTTGTAACAGAAATATCATCCTCATATCTCAAAAGATTTTCTAACAGAACTTTTAATGATTTTGGTAATTTCGAAATACCATCTAAACCATTATTTTCTGCTTCTTTTAATGAATAAAATTTGAATTTTTTACCATCTATATTAATCTCTGAGAGAGAATTATAAGAGTTCTTTGTGCCTGGTTTCATAGTTTATATATAAAATGTAATTATGCTCAAAAGAAGAAGCCCTGACATAGCATAATTAAAGTATTTAATAAATTTATCATTTGTCGCAAATTTCCTCAAAAATTTTCCAATAAAAGTCCATAATGTTATACTTGTAACTGAAAACAAGAATGCAAGAAACACAACTTGAGTCGCGTAACTAAGATAATTCGCCCCAAGCTCTACATAAGTTGATACAACAATTATAGCTACCGTTACTCCTTTAGGGTTAAGATATTGAAAAAGAAAAGTTTCTATAAACTTTACCGGATTTTCTTTTTTTGTGTCATTTGATCCTTTCGAAAATGCAATTTTATATGCTAAATAAATTAGAAACAATGTTCCAAGATATTTAATTATAATTTGTATAATTGGAAATAATTTAAATACATTGATTAAGCCAATAGTTAAAAAGAGAACTAATGAAGTAAAGCCTAAAGTTACACCAAGAATATGTGGAATAGTTTTTATAACTCCAAAATTAAAACCAGAATAAGATGCTACAACATTATTTGGACCAGGAGTATATGCTGTAACAAACCAAAATAGTGAAATGGATAAAATTTCAGGATGCATATTTAAGCTACTGGCAAACCATTTTCAGATTTCTGAGAAGGATGAACTAAAATTACTTTACCTTCTTTGTCGATAGAGCCTAAAATTAAAACTTGAGAAACTACACCAGCTATATTTTTTTCTGGAAAGTTACATACTCCAATGACCTGTTTTCCTTTCAAATTATCTTCATTATAATAATGAGTGATTTGAGCAGATGATTGTTTTATTCCAATCTCTTTTCCAAAATCTACTTCAACAACTAAAGATGGTTTCCTAGCTTTTTCATTTTTTTTTACTGAAATCACTGTTCCTACTCGAATATCAACTTTATCAAAAATATCATATGTTATTTGTTCTTTCATAAAATCAGTATATATATTAGTTATTGAAGATGAGTACAGAAATTAATTTAGAAAAATTATTCGATAATTCGATTAAAATTTTAACTGATTTAATTGGTTTTAGAACTATCTCTGGAGAAGATAATAGCAATCTAATAAATTATTGTGAGGAATATCTCCATAAATTAGGGGCTACATCTTTTAAAACATTTGATGATGAAAAAAAAAGAGTAAATCTTTTTGCAACTATTAAAGCAAAGAAACCAAATGGTATAAAACCAATAATTTTATCAGGTCACACAGATACAGTTCCTGTTTCAAAAAGTTGGAGCACTGACCCCTTTAAAGCAACTATTAAGGGAGATAAACTTTACGGTAGAGGGTCATGTGATATGAAAGGGTTTATTGCATGTGCATTGGCTTTTGCTCCAATTTATTCACAAACAAACCTGAATAGAGATATTCACTTTTCGTTTACTTTTGATGAAGAGACTGCTTGTTTAGGTGCACCCATACTCATCAAGGAATTAAAAAAAAGAAATATTAAAGAGGGAATTTGTATAGTTGGTGAACCAACAAAAATGAAAATTATTGATGCTCACAAAGGTTGTTATGAATACACAACTTATTTTGAAGGCTTAGCAGGTCATAGTTCAATGCCACACAAAGGTGTAAGTGCAGTTGAATTTGCAACAAGGTATGCAAATAAATTAATTGAACTGAGAGAAGAATTAAAAAAAAGAGTTCCTAAAGACTCTATTTTTGATCCACCCTTTTCAACTTTACAAGTTGGAGGTATATTTGGAGGGATAGCTCATAATGTAATAGCTGACAAATGTCGTGTTGAATGGGAGACAAGACCAGTTGTCAAAGAAGATGGTGTCTTTCTAAATCAACAAATAGATAAATATGCCAATGAAGTTCTATTACCAGAAATGAAAAAAATATTTCCTCAATCTAATATAAGAAAAGAAATTATTGGAGAGGTAATAGGATTTGATCGTGTAGAGAAATCTGATGCATGTGAATTAGTTTCAAGTTTGACAGGCGATAACTCAAGAGAAGTAGTTTCGTTTGGGACTGAGGCAGGTTTATTTCAAGAAATAGGAATAAGCACTGTTGTGTGTGGTCCTGGGTCAATCGAACAAGCACATAAAGTTGATGAGTTTATTGAATTGAATGAAATTAAAAAATGTTTGAATTTTTTGAACGGTATAAAATCTAAATCTACTATAAATTAATTTGTCCACCCACCTACAGATTTCACTTCTAGAAATTCTTCAAGACCATGTTCTCCAGCTTCTCTACCAATTCCAGAATGTTTAAATCCACCAAATGGTGCATCAACTGCTATACCAGCTCCATTTACATCAACCATTCCAGATCTTAATTTTCTTGCAATTCTTTTTACTTTTTCTTTATCTTGAGTTTGAATGTAATTAGTCAAACCATAAGGTGTATCATTTGCAATTTTAATAGCCTCCTCTTCAGTCTCGAATGGCATTACAGATAAAACTGGACCAAAAATTTCTGTCCTAGCAATTTCCATATCATTATTTACATCTGCAAAAACTGTTGGTTTAACAAAGTAACCTTTTTGTAAACCCTCAGGTTTACCGGGTCCACCAGCAACTAATTTAGCACCTTCATCTATACCTTTTTTAATTAAAGATTGAATTTTATTATACTGAGTTTCAGAAATTACAGGGCCAATGTGCTCTCCTTCCTTTTTGGGGTCACCGACTTCAAATTTTTCAGTGTATTTTTTTAATCTTTTTACAGCCTCACTATACATAGATTTTTCAACAAGCATTCTTGTAGGAGCATTACAAGATTGACCTGAATTTCTAAAACATCTTAAGGCACCTCGTTCTATCGCTTCAGGATCTGCATCTTTAAAGATAATATTTGCACCTTTGCCACCAAGTTCTAGACTTACTCTTTTAAAATCTTTTGCAGCATTTTGTGAAATAAGTGCTCCTGCACGAGTTGAACCAGTGAATGAAATCATGTTTATATCAGGATGACTAGTTAATGCGTCACCAGTAGTTGCGCCATCTCCATTGACCAAATTAAATACTCCATGTGGAAAACCAGTTTCATCAATTAATTCTGCTAAAATCATTGAAGATAATGGAGCAAGTTCAGATGGCTTTAAAACCATTGTACATCCAGATGCTATTGCTGGCATCACTTTTAAACAAACTTGATTCATCGGCCAATTCCAAGGAGTAATTAAAGCACATATTCCTTTTGGTTCATAAATAAGTCTTTGATTTGGGGCGTGATCTCCTAATGGTTTTTCAAACTCAAAATTTTTTAAGTATCTAATAAATGACTTTAGATGAGCCGCTCCAGTTCCAGCCTGTAATTTTGTTGCAAAATCTTTTGGTGCTCCCATTTCAGTTGTAATTGCTTCTGCAATATCAGCCCATCTTTTTTTATAATTTTCATAGAGTTTTTCTAATAAACTTACTCTTTCATCTTTTGTAGAAAATGCCCAAGAGTTATAAGCTTTTTTTGCAGCACTGACTGCACTATTAATATCCTCTTTAGAGCCCAAAGAAATAACTGCACACTCTTGTTCTGTTGCAGGATTTATTACTTTAATTTCTTTTTTACTTTTTGAAGGTACCCATTTTCCATCAATATAAAAATTTTTTTTATCTTGCATAATAGACTACTAACCTAACCTTGTTTTTTTGCAAACAAATTAGTTAATTCATAAACAATTGTTGCTGCAGCCAATGCAGTTACTTCTGCATGATCATATGCTGGAGACACTTCAACAACATCAGCTGATATTAAATTCATTCCAGACAAACCTCTAATTACATTAACCATTTCTCTTGTTGTCATTCCAGCTATTTCAGGTGTGCCGGTTCCAGGTGCAAAAGCTGGGTCTAAAACATCTATGTCAATGGATAAATATAAAGCATTGTCTCCAACTCTTTTTCTAATTCTTTCAGCAATTTTATCAGTTCCTTCTGTTTGAAATTCATCACAGTGAATTATTTTAAATCCAAAACTTTCATCATTTTTAATATCATTTCTACTATATAGTGGTCCTCTAATTCCTACATGCATAGACGCGTCATCTAAAAATAAATTTTCTTCTCTTGCTCTTCTAAAAGGAGTTCCATGTGTATAAGGTGCTCCAAAATAGGTGTCCCATGTATCTAAATGTGCATCAAAGTGAACTAAAGCAACTGGACCTTTGTTTATTTTATTGACTGCTTTTAATAAAGGAAATGCGATGGTGTGATCACCACCTAAACTTATAATGCCACCAGTTTTTTTTAATAAATCTGTTGCCCCATCTTCAATTTGTTTTATTGCTTCATTGATGCTAAAAGGGTTGCAAGAAATATCTCCCGCATCTGCAACTTGTTGTACTTTAAAAGGCTCTACATCGTAATTTGGATGATAATTTGTTCTTAAATGTCTCGATGCCTGTCTAATGCTCTGTGGACCAAATCTTGCACCTGGTCTATAACTTGTTCCGGCATCAAAGGGTATTCCCACAATAGCAACGTCACAGTATTCGACATCTCTCAACTCTGGTAATCTTGCAAAAGTAGATGGTCCAGCAAACCTAGGTACTTTAGTTCCGCTTACTGGCTGGATAGGTTCTTTACTACTTTTTTTTTTCATTGTAAAAAGTCTATCACATTCTTACAATTTGGAATATCTTCAATAATACTAATTATGAAATTATTTAAGTTAATTTTATTGTGTTTATTTTTGTTCTCTAAAGCTCATTCAAACACAATTTTTGAATTGATTAAAATACCTAATCTTGAGGTTTATAATATAAAAACTGAAAATAATTTGAGATATTTATATGCCAAGCAACCTTTTACAATCGGTGTAAATAATAATATCAATTGCTTCAATTCAACAAAAAAAGATTTAAATCAAAAATATGTTATTATAGAAAAAAATCTTAATAGATATTCAAAGGATTTTCTTAAAAAAATAAATTTAAGATATATCGTTTTATGTGAAGATTTATCAATTTCTGGAATAGGAACTGCAGGTATCCCAGATAATATAATGAAAACTCTAATTGTAGATATAAAATTTAATGAAAAATATTTTGAGCGAGTGTTACATCATGAGGTATTTCATATTATTAATGATACATACAAAGAATTATTTAATGAAAAAGTTTGGTCTTCCTTTAACCCTGTAGAGTTTAATTATGCCGAATGCTCCACATGTACAAAGAAAATTGGATTAGATACATACACGAAACCTAATGGTTTTATAACAGAATATTCACGATCTACAGCATCGGAAGATATGGCTGAAGTTTTTTCTCACTTAATGTATGGAAATTTACCTGATGAGATTGATCCTATTTTAGAGCAAAAAATAGAATTTATTAAAAAAAGTATTCTAAAAATTGATGAAAATTTTATTTTATGATTAAAAAGATTAAAGCCTCAACTTCTGAAAAATTAATATTTATTTTCATTTTAATTTTAGGATTGTTCACACTTACTTCTTTTCTTTTATTAAAAAATAAGTGCTTGTTTGTTAAAAATTATGATCCTGAAAAAATTAATTTTAAAAATCCTGCTAATGTTGCAATTCTTAATGTTGGTTGTGGTAATGTAATAATAGAATTATACCCAGATGTATCTCCTAATGGAGTTGAAAGATTTAAAACTTTAATTAAATCAAAAGCTTATGATGATGTTGCTTTTCATAGAGTCATTAAAGATAAACTTGTTCAAGCTGGTGATTTGGAATTTGGAAAAAAAGGAAATATAGATTATGGAAAAATTGGAACAGGTGAATCTGGTTTAGGCACTATAAAATCTGAAGTTGATAAAGAATTTAATTATGTAAGAGGTAGCGTTGGGTTAGCGAGATCTTTAAAATATAACACAGAAGACAGTCAATTTTTTATTATTCTCCAAGATGAGCCTTTGTATGAAGGTGAATATACTCCAATTGGTAAAGTTATTTATGGAATAGAAGTATTAGAAAAAATAAAATACTTAGATAAGTCTGAATATGTATTAAGACCAGATTTTATAAATTCTCTAAGATTGTTTAATTAATTAAAGGTTTACCTGTTGCAAGAGTATGCCTAATTCTATCTTGAGTTTGTTTCATCTCAATTAATTTCATAAAAGCATTAAGTTCTAGTTCAAATAAATTGTCTTCTGATAAAGTCTTATCCATTGTTGTTTCACCACCACTAAGTACATGAGCCAATTCTTTTGCAACAGTTAAACCGTGGTCTAAAATAACTTTTTCATTATACAATTTATCTAATATTTTATTCATCTCTCCAATAACTGCTTTTCCAGGTAAATTAAATTTTAGTTCATTAGGTGCTTTAAAATCTTTGTTCTCATTTAGAATATTTTTTGAAACTTCTAATAAGCTATTTCTATTCATAATCTTTTTATTTTCTGGAAGTAAATATTTTAATGGTTCTGCTTCAATTGGAGAAGTGGCTGTTTTTCCATATCCAATAATATCGAAAACTTTTAAAGGAGCAAAGTTAGGATCTTCTTTTGCCTCATTAGTATTTAGCCATCTAGCTAACATTTCTTTACATCCTCCACCTGCAGGGATTAAACCAACAATAGTCTCAACAAGACCAATTACTATATTTGTATGTGATGCTACAAAATTACTTTGAACTAGAACTTCAAAACCACCTCCCAATGTGAGACCCGATGGTGCAGATATAACTGGATATTTAGAATATTTTAGATGTTTACATGTTTCTTGAAAGTACTTAATGAACTTTTCAATTGATTTAAAATCATTCTTTTCTGCAAATTGCATTGTATAAGTTAAATTTACTCCTGCTGAAAACTGCATACTTTCATTTATTATGATTAGTGGTTTATCAGTTGCTTTCTTAAGTGCATCCATTGAATCGTAATCTAATGCGTTTGCTTTAGTCGTAAATTCAACAATATTATAATCATTAAATCTATAAATTGATGCAGAACTATTTCCATCAATGCTTAATGCTGTTTTCTTAACTTTTCCTAGGGTTTCTATAGAAGTGTATTTTTGTCTTTCACCATAAAAATTTTCATTTTTTGTTTCAGATAAATTTTCTAAAAATTTATTACCTTTAAAATTATCAACTTTCTCAAAAAAGTTTTTGACCCCTATTTCTTCAAGCATTTCAAAAGGTCCCTTGGCCCAATTAAAACCAAGTCTCATAGCTTCATCAATATCATTGAATTCTTTTGTAATTGCAGGAACTAATGAAGATGCATATTTAATTATTTTTTCTAAAACAGACCAAGCATATTCGCCATATTTGTCACCTCTATTAATAAGACCCTTTAAATCAACTTTATCAGATTTTATATCGATTTTTTTACTTGGTGAATAATCTCCAGTTTGAAGATTTATAGCTTCCATAATTTTTCCATTGTCGGTTTTCTTCATTCTATAAAAGCCACCTTTGCCTTTTCTTCCTGTGTAACCAGTTTCAATTAACTTTTTTACTAATGGGATTTCTTTTGCAACTTCGTGAAACTCATCAGACTCTGGCAGTTCTTTAATAAAACTTTTCAAAACATCAGCCATCAAATCAATACCAATCAAATCATAAAGACCAAAAACTCCTGTTTTTGGAATACCCATTGGTCTTCCAAATATTGCATCAGCCTCTTCAATAGAAAGTTTCATCTTAAAAGCCTCAGTCATTGCAATTTGCATAGCGTAAACACCTACTCTGTTTCCCAAAAATCCAGGTGTATCATTACAAACAATTGCTCCTTTGCCTAATTCAATTTCACAAAATTCTTTTAATTCATTAATCTTATCTAGATCATTATCTTCATTCTTAACAATTTCTAAAAGACCCATGTATCTAACTGGATTAAAAAAATGGGTAATGCAAAAATCTTTTTTTTGTTCTTTATTTAAATTTTGAGATAAAATTTTAATTGGAATCGATGAAGTATTAGATGAAACTATCGCACCTTCTTTTCGACTTTTAAATATTTTTTCATAAATTTGATGTTTAATATCAATTCTCTCTACAACTGCCTCAACAACCCAATCTGCCTTTTTAACAACAGAAAAATCATCAGAAATATTTCCAACTTTAATATTGTTTATTTTAGATTTATCAATCAATAATGGTGGTCTTGATTTATGAATTCTATGTCTTGCATTCTCACTTATTTCAGTTTTTAGATCTAATAAGGTAACAGGAATATTTGCGTTACAAAGGTGTGCGGCTATACCACTACCCATTGTACCTGAACCTATCACCACTACATTCTTAATCTTCATGAAACAATTTTATTATTGATTTATTCCTCTGAGTCTCTCAGATCTTCTTCTTAAAAGCTCAGCAGTTACTAATATTAATGTTGATAATATAATCAAACAAGTAGCTACAGCCAAGATTGTTGGACTAAGCTGTTCTCTTAAACCTGTCCACATTTGAATTGGTATTGTGGTATTTTCTAATCCAGCTAAAAATAAAACTACAACAACTTCATCGAATGAGGTCACAAAAGCGAATAATCCTCCGGATATAACTCCTGGTAAAATTAATGGTAAAGTAATTTTCATAAAAGTATTTACTGGATCACTTCCCAAGCTTGCAGCAGCTCTTGTAACACTATGATCAAATCCTGACAAAGTAGCTGTAACTGTAATTACAACAAAAGGTGTTCCTAAAATAATATGAGCAAGAACAATACCTGTGTGAGTTGCTGCCAAACCAGCTTTTGCCATAAAGAAAAATATTGCAACACCAGAAATAATTAATGGCACAATCATTGGAGAAATTAAAACAGCCATTATCAAACCTTTGTAAGGCATATGTCTACTGCTTAATCCTAAAGCGGCAACTGTTCCAAGTATCACTGACCCTATAGTTGCAAAAATTGCAATTATAAAACTATTCTTAGCAGCTAATCCCCATGGATTTTTAGTTCCATAGATCATGTCTTTATACCACCTTAAAGAAAAGGCATCTGGATCTAGACGCTTCATTCCATCAGAAAAACTTAAAAATTCCTCTGCATTAAATGATAATGGGAAGATCACAAATAAAGGTGCAATTAGAAAAAAGAAAACAGCACCACAAATTGTTAGATAAATATAATGCCAAATTCTATAATGAGGTTCGGTATATTTTGGTAAAGCCATCTTAATTATCCTAATTTAATATTATCTATTCCAACTATTTTATTATAAAGCCAATAAATCACTAACACTCCACTCAATAACATTAGTCCCATCGCGGATGCAAAGCTCCAATCTAACGTGCTTTTCATATGGAAGGCAATTTGGTTACTTATTAAAGTCCCAGATGCACCACCAACTAAAGCTGGGGTTATGTAATAACCAATCGCTAAAATAAATACTAATAAACAGCCTGCACCAATTCCTGGTATTGTTAATGGGAAATAAACCTTCCAAAACGCAACGAATGGTGTTCCACCTAATGATTTTCCAGCTCTCATTAAGCTAGGTGAGATAGTTTTCATTACACTGTAAAGTGGCAAAACCATAAATGGCAGCAATATTTGTGTCATCGCAACATAACTTCCTGTCTTGTTGTACATCATCTCAGGTCTATTATCGTCTGCTACCAAACCTATTCCGACAAAGAAATCATTTACAATCCCTTGCTGTTGTAACAAAATCATCCAACTAGCAGTTCGTACAAGCAATGAAGTCCAAAACGGTAGCAGTACGCAGATCATTAATAAGTTACTGTACTTCATAGGTAAAGTAGCTAATAAATGAGCTATTGGATAAGCCATTAAGAAACAAAAGACTGTTACAAAGAATGCAATCTCCAAAGTTCTTAACCACAACACTCTATGAATTCTTCTATCTTCCTCAACACTTACTATTTTCCCCTCCTCATTTACATACATATCCATTCCTTTTAGATATTTTTGACCTGTAAATTCAGGAGCTCTTCTTTGAATCGCTCTCCAGTACTCAACGTCAGCCCATCGTTTATGCACTGACATTATTTGTTCTTTATAATTTCCTTCTTCAAATTTTTTTGATGCTCTACGAAGTTTCTTAATAATACTTTTAAATCCATTCTTTGTGTAATTTAACTGAGTAGATAATTTACCCTCACGTTTATCTTCAACTAATTTTATAAAATCTTCATGAAAAGCAGCAAAAACTTCTTCTTCAGGTAATTCTTGACCATCCCAACTTTCCATAGCTTTAAAAGTTTTTGGAAGCATTTGTGTTACCATTTTATCATCAACACTTCTGAACAACATGTCACCTATTGGAAAAACATAAGTGATAATTAAAAAAAATAATAAAGGAGCAACAAGCAAGAAAGCTTTGATTTTATTTTTTTTTTCAGCTTTTTTAAGACTTACCTCTAAAGGTATGCCATCTGTTGTTAAAATCTGTTTTGTTTCTGAGCTCATAAATAAAAAGGGCGGTTAAAAATAACCGCCCTTAAATTATAATATATAATTAAGTTTATGAAAACTTAAATTATAGACCAGCTTTCATAGCTTCCCATTTTTCACCAAGCTCTGTTCCGTTATCAGCCCAGAAAATTGGATCTACTAGGAAGTAGTTTTTAGTGTTAGCTGGTGCAGTTGGCATTTGTGGTACCATGTTAGTCTTACCATCTTTATACCACGGCTCACCTTTTTCCATAATTGCGATTGAAGATTTTCTCCAAGGCGCATATGCGATGTATTTAGCACTTCCTGCTAACATCTCTGCACTAGTCATCATAGCTAAAGCTTTTTTAGCCATACCATTAGCATCGTTTGGTCCACCTTTAACTTGAACGAAATATTCGTAGTCAAGACCTTGGCCATCCCAAACTTGTTTGATTGGTGCACCTTCTCCAATTTCAGCATTGAAGAATCTACCATTCCAACCAGTAGCCATTACTACTTCACCTGATACTAACAGTTCTGGTGGTTGAGCACCTGCAGACCAAAATACACATCCACCGTTAGGGTCTGTGCAAAGTTTTTTGATCTTATTCATTGCTCTTTCAACACCTTTTTCTGTTTCTAAAGCTTTATAGATTTTTGCTCCACCTTTTCCTGGCTTAATACCATCTGCTGCTAAAGCAATCTCTAAGTTAGTTAGAGCGCTTTTGTAGATAGCTCTTTTTCCAGGAAATTTTTTTGTGTTGAAGAAATCTTTGATAGTCTTTGGAGTGCCTTTAACATTCTCAGTGTTATAAGCATAGTTCCAAGAATATAAAATATTTCCTACAGCACATTTACTTGGCATTGCAGTAAAGAAATCTTTACTTGCTGGAGTTCCATCTGGAGCTGGTGGAAAGTCTTTATCGAAATCAAATTCAACAAATAAACCTTCATCACATCCAGTAATAGTATCCATTGCAAACACGTCGATTATATCCCACGTGATCTTTCCAGCTTCTTTTTGTGCTTTAATCTCTGATAAACCACCTGAATAATCAACCCAAGCAATGTTAATGCCTAGTTTTTTAGCAGTTGGATCACCATAACCTAACTTTTGAGACTCAGTGTAAGCCCCACCCCAAGACACTGCAGTCACTGTAGTTGCAAATGCCGAAGTAGTTAGTGAAAGTACAAAAGAAATAGCTAGTAATATTTTACTAAGTTTTTTCATTTTTCCTCCGTTTAAACGTTTGTAAAAGCAAATTAAAACAACTTCAGGAGTGAGAGTCAACAGCCCTTTTTTACTTATTCTATAATAATTCTAAGATGTTTATTTTGGGTCTAACGCTCTGGCGTCTTGACTATTCCAGCCAATTTTTATTTCATTGCCAAGCTTGATATCAAGATTTGCAGAACTATTTGGAACTTTAAGTATGAATTCAGGATTACCTAAAAGATTTATTCTAACTCTAGTGTGGTCACCATGGTAAATAACTTCCTCGATTTTGCCATTATGAATGTTATCCATTTTATCCTTTGGGTTAATTAAAGCTCTCTCTGGTCTTAATGATACTTTAGTTTTATCTCCTTTTGACTTAACAGATATAGGATTTGCTATAATTTCTGCATTAGAGAGTTTAACTTTACATTTACCACCTGATATATCAGAAACCTCACCATTAAAAGTGTTATTCTCTCCAATAAACTCTGCCACAAAAGAGTTAACTGGTTTTTCATATAATTCATCAGGACTTGAAAGCTGTTGAACTTTTCCATCATTAAATACTGCAATTCGATTTGACATCGTTAAAGCCTCACTTTGATCATGAGTAACGTAAACAACAGTTACTCCAATACTTTCATGAATATGTTTAATTTCATATTGCATACTTTCTCTTAAATTTTTATCTAAAGCTCCCAAAGGTTCATCCATTAAAACTAATTGTGGATCAAATACTAAAGATCTTGCAACTGCTACCCTTTGTTGTTGACCTCCTGATAACTGACCAGGCATTCTCGAGGCGAAACCTTGAAGTGATACCATTGATAACGCTTTATCGATTTTTTTATCTGCTTCATCTTTTGGAATTTTTCTAACTCTTAGTGGAAAAGCTAAATTTTCATAAACAGTCATATGAGGAAATAATGCATAATTTTGAAATACCATCCCAATTCCTCTTTTGTGAGGAGGTATACTTGAAATGGCATTACCATCTAAATAAATTTCACCATTGGTAGGTGTTTCAAATCCTGCTAACATCATTAAACAAGTTGTTTTACCAGAACCAGATGGACCCAACATAGTTATAAATTCACCTTCAGCTATATCTAATTGAAGATCTTTAACAACTAAGACTTTCCCGTCATAGCTTTTATCAACCTTATCAAATTTTACGAATTCTTTATTTACAGACATAAATTTAAAGTGATTTAAAACATTTGTTAGAATAAATTTCAACCTTTAATAATTAGCTTTTAACGTGAAGTTCTTTGGACATATTACAGAATAATTCTGCGCCTCCATCTATAACTCTAACAGCCTCTGAGGCCTCAACACCCCAATCTCCAAATTGCATAACTGCAATCATATGAAAACAAATATTTGGTTCTAAAGGTGTCATATCTCCTTTATATATATTGAGTGTATGTTCTCCCCAATCAGGTGGGTAACCAATTCCAATTGAATAACCTGTTCTTGATTTTTTTTCTATTCCGTATTTATCTAAAATTTTCCAGAATGCTTGAGCTACATCATCAACAGTGTTTCCTGGTTTTGTTGCATCTATTCCAGCTTGAAGTGCTTCAATTGTTTTTTTCATGGTATCAATCTTTATTTGATCAGGTTTTCCAAGTAAAACAGTTCGAGCCATTGGTGCATGATATCTTTTATAAACTCCTGATAATTCAATAATCGTTGCTTCACCTTCTGCGAACTTATCTTGAGTGGCAGTCAAATGTGAGGCTGAAGTTCCTTTTCCAGTTGGTAATAAAGTTGCAATACTTGCATATTCACCACCAAATTCAGGTGTTCCGTAAAATAATGATTTTTGTATTTCACCTACAGCATCACATTGTCTTACACCTGGTTTAATTACTTCAAAAGCTTTTTTCATTCCTATTTCAGAAATTTTTGCTGCAGATTTCATGTAACCAATTTCAGTATTAGATTTTACCAACCTTGCCCAATTTACTAATCTTTCTGAATCTTTTAATTTTGCATTAGGTAAACCTTGTTTGATTTTTTCATAACAAAATGCTGTGAAATAATGAGCATCCATTTCTAATCCTATTGAAAGTTTATCCCATTTTTTATCTTTAACAATTTTTACCAAATAATCATAAGGATGTTTTGGCCAAGTATGAATATAATGTTCATCATAAACAATTATATTTTCTTTTTTGATGTAAGTTTTAATATAAGCACCACCTGCATCTTGATCTCTTACAAAACACATAGGTTCATCAGCATTTACATGAACTATAACACACTGGGCATAATAAAAAGACCAGGCATCATAGCCTGTTAAGTAATTCATATTATTTGTGTCATGTGAAATTAAAAGTTCGATACCTTTTACTTGCATCATCTTTTGAACTTTTTTTAATCTTTGTTTATATTCTTCTGTTGTAAAAAGCATACTTAGTTTATATTAAATAACTTCCCAAAACCTATCACAGATTTGTTTTTGCCTATACTTTCTAAAGAATCCCAAATTAAAGCTTGGTTGCTAGATAAAACTGGCTTATTCAATTTTTTTTCTAATTTATCAATAATATTTAATACTGGCAAAGCAGTACAAGAAATGAATAAAGCTTCAGCGTCATTCATTTCGATTTGAGACAAAGTATTATATAGAAATTCTTGTTCTACTTTTCCTATATCATAATCGGCTTTGATATCTAAATAAGAATTTGAAGTAACATTAAATCCTTCCTTTATAAAATAATTTACAACTTCATCATTTAATTTCTTGCTATAGGGAGTAAAAATTGCAATTTTTTTTACATTAAATTTTTTTAATGCCTTTATGGCAGCTGAACTTGGTGTTGTTAACTTTGCTTTTGGTTTTGCAGCTTTAACTTTTTTTTCTATCGATTCATAACCGGCAGCAATAGTTCCAGATGTGCATCCATATACAACGCAATCAATTTCCTCGTTTGGTAAAATATTATTTGTAACTTCAGTTACTTTCTCTGACATTCTTACTAAGTTTTCTTTCGAAAGAGGATTATAACATTCAATCCTATTCACAAAAAAATCTATATCTTTATCTTTGATTACATTAATAAAATCCTTTTCAATCATAAAATCGGTTGCCAAAGCAATTAATCCAATTCTAGGATTACAATTTTTGATAAATTGAGGCTCAATTTTGTTTAATTTCATAATAAATCATTAATTAACAGTCTAGATTAATTAAACATATTATAAAATAAGATAATTTGATTGTTGAAAATCTTTTTAAATAAGATTTAATTTATCTTTTATAAATTGTTAACAAATAGAGGAAAATAATGAAAAAACTATTTATTGCTGCATTTATTTTTGTTTCTACTTTTACAACAAATGTTTTTGCAGAAGTTAAAATGGGGATCATTTTAGGATTTACTGGTCCTATTGAATCTCTTACTCCTGCTATGGCTGCATCTGCAGAACTTGCTTTTAAAGAAGCATCTGACTCAGGTTCACTATTAGGTGGAGAAACTATTTCAGTAATAAGAGCAGATTCAACTTGTGTTGACTCAGCAGCAGCAACTGCAGCAGCTGAAGGAGTAATTTCACAAGGTGTAGCAGCTATTATGGGTGCTGACTGCTCAGGTGTAACTGGAGCGATTGCTTCAAATGTTGCTGTTCCTAACGGTGTGGTAATGATTTCACCATCAGCTACATCACCAGGATTAACAACACTTGATGATAAAGGATATTTTTTTAGAACTGCTCCGTCAGATGCAAGAGGTGGACAGATTTTAGCTGATATTACTAAAGACAGAAAAGTTAAAAGTGTTGCAATCACTTATACAAACAATGACTACGGAAAAGGTTTAGCAGATGTTTATAAAGCAGCTGTTGAAGCTCATGGTATCAAAGTGACAACTGTTAATGCTCACGAAGATGGAAAAGCAGACTACTCGTCTGAAGTAGCAACTCTTGCTTCAGCAGGTGGTGATGCAGTGGCTGTTATTGGTTACCTAGACCAAGGTGGTAAGGGTATTATTCAAGCTTCTTTGGATTCAGGTGCTTTTGATAAATTTGTTTTATCTGATGGTATGATTGGTCAATCTTTAGTAGATGCATTTGGTAAAGATTTAAGAAAATCTTTTGGTTCAATGCCTGGATCAACTGGAAAAGGAGCTGGCGTCTTTTCTAAAGTAGCAAGTGCTGCTGGTATCGATAGCTCTGGTCCTTACACAGGTGAGTCTTATGATGCAGCTGCTTTAATTGTCTTAGCAATGCAAGCAGGTAACTCAGCTGATAGAGCATCAATTGCAAAAAATGTAATGGATGTTGCTAATGGTCCTGGAACAAAAATCTACCCAGGTGAACTTAAAAAAGGTTTAGATTTATTAGCTAAAGGTAAAAAAGTTGACTATGAGGGTGCAACTGGAGTTACTTTTACTAGCGTCGGTGAAGCTGAAGGTTCTTTCTTAGAACAAGAAGTTAAAGGCGGAAAATTCAAAACAAAAAAACAAAGATAATTTATCTTAAAATTTAAACCCCCAGCATTAATTTGTTGGGGGTTTTTTTTTTAAAAAAATAAATATTTATCTGCCATATATAAAGCCCAAGCAAAAGCTGCACCTAAAATTATATATTTCATAAGATTATTTTATTTCTATTTTTTCAGGAAGTATACCTCTTGGTCTATATCTCATGATCAATAAAAGACCCATACCCATCATTAAAAATCTAAAATAAGGTACACTTTCAATTAAATGAACTTTTAAAAAGTGAGTGTCATCTAATCCTGCAGTTGTTAAATTTACTAAGTATAATCCAATAGGAGCTGCTTCGATCCATAAAAACCAAACAACGAAACCTCCAAGAATTGCACCAAAATTATTTCCGCTTCCTCCAACAATTACCATTACCCAAATTAAAAAAGTATATCTCATTGGTCTGTAACTACCTGGTGTAAATAATCCATCTTGAGTTACTAACATTGCACCAGCTATTCCAACAATTGCTGAACCCAAAACAAAAATTAATAAATGTTGTTTTACAACATTTTTTCCCATAGCGTTAGCTGCTTCCTCATTATCTCTTATAGCTCTCATCATTCTTCCCCAAGGTGAGTAAAGTGCTTTTTGAGTTAATATTAAAAGTATAACCACAACAACTAAGAATAAACCTGAGTAACAAAGTTTTACAAAAATTGATGATCCTTCAATAACAAATTGGTTAAGAGTTGCTTGTCTTTCAGTTAAATCTGAGATTAAACTTAATTTACTAGCATTAAATTTTTCAACTAAATTAATAAACCATTCAGTTTGTTGCAAATTTACTTCATAAGGTGCAGGACGTTTTAATCCAATTACGTTTTTAACTCCTCTCGTTAACCAATCCTCATGTTTAATAATTGCTATAACTATTTCTGATATTAATAAAGTAGCTATAGCTAGGTAGTCAGCTCTTAAACCCAAGGCAACTTTACCGATTACAAATGCTAATCCTCCAGCAAATAAAGCACCAACTATCCAAGAAAAAATAATTGGTAAACCAAAACCTCCTAAGAAACCGGTTTTTGCAGGATCTACTTCTTCGATTGCCTCAATTCCAGGCTCAGATACAAATCGTATTATAATAATTCCTAAGATGATAATTGAGGCAATAATATAAGTTCTTGTTTTCGATTTTTCATATTTATTTAAAACATATCGAATTGCTAAAACCATTCCTATAATAAGAAACAGACTAAATAAAATATTCAAACCACCTGCACTCCAGGCCTCTTGAACTGGATTAACAGAAATTAAAACTGCTGCCAAACCACCCAATGCTGTGTAACCCATTATTCCAAAATTAATTAGACCTGCATAACCCCATTGAATATTTGCTCCCATTGTCATAACAGCTGAAATCAAACAAAGATTAAATATTGACAGGGCAATATTCCAGGATTGAAATATTCCTACAAGGATAATTAATCCCATCATGATACTATAAGCTGCAATTACGTTTAAATTTTTTCTCACAATACCTTCCCTTTAAATATTCCAGATGGTCGATATAACAGTACAATTACCAATATTGAGAACGATACTGCAAATTTATAATCAGTTGAAAGTAGCTGAATTAAACCGTCTGGCGCCATACTTTCTGGCAAGACATACATAAAGAACTTTTTATAAGCATATGTTAAAAGTATTTCAGAAAAAGCAATTACATAACCTCCTAAGAATGCTCCAAAAGGATTTCCAATTCCTCCAACAATTGCAGCAGCAAATATTGGGAGCATATTATTGAAGTATGTAAAAGGTTTAAAACTTTTATCTAAACCGTAAAGTGCTCCTCCTATTGTGGCCAAAATACCTGCTATAATCCAGGTAATCATTACTATTTTTTTTGGATCAATTCCTGAAAGTAAAGCTAAATCCTCATTATCAGAGTATGCTCTCATACTTTTTCCAGTTTTAGTTTTGTTTAAAAACCAAAAAAGAGTAGAAACAAGAACCACAGTAACCAGAATAGTTATTACTTGTGTAGATTTAATTGCTAGTCCTTCATTTAAACCTGTAATATCCTTAAATTCCCCTGCTTTAATTAAAAACTTTTCTCCATCAAAAAATCTTCTATCAGAAGGTCCTATTATTATTCTAACAACAGCTTGAGTTACAAACATTACACCAATGCTAACCATTGCTAATTGGACTGGCGGGCTTTTGTTTACTCTATAATATTTAAAAACAAATTTATCTATTAGAAGCATGTAACCAATCATAAAAATTATTGCAAAAGGAATTGCTAAAAGTGCAGTAGGCAATAGACCAAGACCAATACCGACTGATTGAAAATACCAAGTGAATAATATTGTAAACATTGTTCCAAAAGACATCATGTCTCCTGTTGCAAAGTTAGCAAATCTTAAAATTCCATAAATCAAAGTTACAAAAATTGCACCTAATGCTAATTGCGAGCCATAAGCAAGTGCAGGAACAAATATATAATTTAATAATAAGATAATTGCATTTAAGAAATCCATATTAACCACCTAAAAAAGAGCTTCTTACTCTTGGATCATTTAATAATTCTTTTCCAGTTCCAGCATATCGATTTTCACCAGTGACTAAAACATAACCTCTGTCAGAAATATTCAAAGCTTGTTTTGCATTTTGCTCAACCATCAAAATAGCAACATTAGTTCTCTTAACTTTAACTATATGATCAAATAATTCATCCATTACAATTGGTGAAACACCAGCTGTAGGTTCATCAAGCATTAAAACTGATGGTTTGATCATTAATGCCCTACCAAGTGCAACTTGCTGTCTTTGTCCTCCTGACAACTCTCCAACTAACTGATTTTTTTTTTCTCTAAGTATTGGAAATAAATCATAAATTTCATCAATGACTGAATTATAATCACTGTTGATTAAAAAGGCTCCCATTTCTAAATTTTCTTCCACAGTCATTCCTGCGAAAACATTCTTTGTTTGAGGTACGAAAGAGATACCCTCTTTGACTCGATCTTGAGGTGAAAGATTTGATATATCTTTTCCATTAATAATTACAGATCCTGATTTTAAATTTAGCAAACCTAACATTGCTTTCATCGCTGTAGATTTTCCAGCACCATTAGGACCAAGGATTGAAACTATTTCCCCTCTTTCAACATTAACAGAACACGAACTAATAATATCTGGGCCATTTCCATAACCACCTGTCATATTATTACCCTCAAAAAATGCCATTATTAATTATCCTTTAACTTTGAACCTCTGCCCAAATAACTTTCAATAACTTTTTCATCTTTTTTTGCTTCCTCAACTGATCCCTCAAATAGAACAGATCCCTCTGCCATTACAATTACTGGATCGCATAATCTTCCTATAAAATCCATGTCATGTTCAATCATACAAAATGTATATCCTTTTTCTTTATTCAATTTTTCAATAGCTGAACCGAGATCTTTAAGTAAAGTTCTATTAACTCCGGCACCTACTTCATCTAATAAAACTAATTTAGCATCAACCATCATTGTTCTTCCTAATTCTAATAATTTTTTTTGCCCTCCAGATAAATTTCCAGCTAATTCATTTTTTAAATGTGCCAAATTTAAAAATTCAACAACTTCCATAGCTTTTTCTTTAATTTGACTTTCCTCTTTTGCAACTAATGAAGGTTTTAATAATGCATTCATTAGTTTTTCTCCAGATTGATTGCCTGGAACCATCATTAAATTTTCAAGAACAGATAGATTAGTAAACTCATGTGCTATTTGAAAAGTTCTAAGTAAACCTTTGGAAAATAATTCATAAGATGGGACATCAGTAATATCCACATTGTTAAACAAAACGTTTCCTGATGAAGATTTTAAATTTCCAGCAATTAAATTAAATAAAGTTGTTTTTCCTGAGCCATTAGGACCAATTATACCTGTAATAGTTCCTTTTTTAACTTTTAACGAGCAATCAGAAACTGCAGCCAACCCACCAAAATACTTTGATAAATTATTAATTTCTAAAATGTTTTCAGACATTAATTACTTATTTAATCTTTTGTGAATACTATTTAAAGTATTAATAACAGATTTATAAACACGTTTTTTACTCATTTCTTTTAAACCTTGTTCATTTAATCCTTTAGGTGTTTGAGACTCTTTTACCAAATATTTTAAATCTTTTTTAGAATTTACAACTGCATCTTCAGATAAAGCTAAAAACAATGAAGTAATATACTTTTGAGCATCTAATCTTTTAATGCCTTTGCTTACTAACCAATTACTCATTACATTTAAAATTTCATAATAAGATGCCATCATTCCAGAGGTAGACCAAAAATTAATAGATAATTTTTCATTTTTTATTTCAACTGTTGAACCTATTTGATCAAAAAATTTTTTTACTTTTTTGTTTGGAGGACAAATAGGAACTGGTCCTTTCTTCAAAGATATTGGTGGTAATGGTATTGCTCTAACGATATTTGCTTTAACCTTAATCATTTTTTTTAAGTTTGGAATAGTTATGGTTGAAATAAAACTAATAATTGTTTGATTTGATCTAAATTTTAAATTTCTAATTATTTTTTCACCAACTGTAGGTGTAACCGCTAAAAAAACCCAATTACTACTACTTACAATCTTTTGATTATCTCTTTCTATAAAAATTCTCTTAAATTTTTTTTTTAATTGTTTAGAAATTTTGTTATTTCTAGAAGAGATGAATATCTTATTATACTTAATTGATGATTTACATATTCCAGTGATTACTGAGGATGCTATTTTTCCAGTTCCTATAAATCCTAATTTCATAGACTGGGTACTTTATAATGAGCATATAAAAAAAAAGATAGTCCTTAAAAACCGGGAGCTAAAGATGGCTAAGAAGGACTATCTAGGATAATATAACATATCTTAGAAAAAATGCATTATTGAATTTTTTCAAATATAAAGGATTTATGAAAAAAAAAGGTCACAGGCCGATCACCCGAGTCAAAAATCCTGAGCCAAAAATTGAGGATCCAGATTGGGTCATTTGGGCGGCTTGGGCCGATAGGATCACATTTGAAGAGATCAGAAAAAAGACTGGAAAGTCAGAAGCTGATGTCATCAAAATTATGAGAAGGTCTCTTAAACCGTCATCTTTCAGATTATGGAGAAAAAGAGTCCATCAAAAAAGTATTAAACATAGAAAAAAATTTGAATACTCTAGAAAACAAATATCTAGTAAAATTAAAAAAGGTGATTATTTATAAGTTATGAAAAAAATTACAATCTATACAGGTCCAATGTGCAATTATTGTGATGCAGCAAAAAGATTATTAACTAGGAATAACGCTACTTATAATGAAATTAATATTGCAACAGTGGATGGTGCTATGGATGAAATGATTAAAAAAGCTAATGGTAAAAGAACAATACCACAAATATTTTTTGATGATCAACACATTGGTGGTTATGATGAAGTTAGAGCTTTAGAAAAAGAAAATAAATTACAAGAATTACTTAAGTAATATTATTCAATAGTGATCGTAACAACTGGCTCTTCAGCCCAAATTTGACATAATTCATTTACTTCTTGTGCACTAACTGCAGCTGAAGTTCCAAAAGAAATATCTATTTTTGGCGCAATCAATGCTACAGTATATGGAGAAGTGAGTTCATATATCATTACATGATCAGCATCTGAACTGCCATCAGCGTGTTGTGTTTGATGTTTTGAAGATCCTGTTCCTTGTGCATAAGAAATACTTTGATCATCTGTTTTATTTGAACAATTTGCAAGATTACATCGAGTATACTGATCATTTACTAAATATACATTCATTTCTGCAGCTGTTTGATTGTTTGCAACTACAGGCTTATGCGTATACTTATCAGTTGCCTCATCTGTTACATACATTCCATCAGTAGACGCAATAGTTCTACAAGCTGTTGCATTTTCTCCTGCTGCTATCGCAGTAGAATTTTTAATTGTAAATTTTCTGTCAATAGTAACTCGCATATGAGTATAAGTTTCTCCTAGAGGTAATAAGGCAGGTTCACCATAACTTGCTGCTGATGCTCCAGCATCAACAGATGCTATATCTACCTCTTTGTCTCCTGTTCCTATTACTACTGCATTATCACAACTTGAAACACCTGTGCTTCCTGTGCATAACTCAACTTTTCTCATTGTAACTTTGTAAACATCTGCAGCTCCTGTTACAGCATAAGCATAAACTGAGAGAAAAAATAAAATTAAAATATTTGAAATAACAATTTTAAATAATTTATTCATATTTAATCTGTTCTTGATATTGTTGATAGGCCTTTAAACTCAACCACAATCTTATTATTTCTTTTAACTTTTGTTAAAAGTTCACCTGACATATTTTTTTCTTCTTTCCAAGTATCACTACTTAAAAAACCATCCTGTAATGATGGTCCAGTTCTAGGAGGGTGTATAAACATAATCTTTGCATACCACTCATCTTTTAAACCAGCTTTATCTTTATCATCATATGCCAATTCTAAATTTAAATTTGGATTTAATAACAATTCAGAACCTATTTTAGTTCCTTTAATATCATCCCTGTCTCTACCTTCCCACTCATAAGCATTTATAAATATATCTGCCCAGTGCATATAAGGGATTTGAGAAGCTAATCTCAAATCATATCCATCTAAAACTTTTTCATCAGTTCCATCATCAATTCCAAAGTAATAATTATATCCAAATTCTAAAACTGCGTTCCTAGCCTCTAAACCAAGACTTGATCTAGCATTACCAATGTCATCATAATCTATAAAAGCATTAAATCCTGTCATCATAGTTTTATCATCACTAAGTATTCTTTTTCCAAACCCTAGATTGCCAACTAATCTCTCATCGTTATTTTTTTCAGTATTAAAAAAAGAAAATTGAGTGAAAAAATTTCCATCTTCAGTTTTTTGGATTTCTCTTACAGCCAGGATACTATAATCAGGTTTATTATTTTCTCTTAAATCTATACTTACCTCTGTATCACCCTCACCAGGAATAAGGTTGCTAACATATTCAGAAACTTTGCTAGAAATTTCTCCAGAATTGGAAGCAGTAGCAATAATTAAATATATAAATACATAAAGCTTTTTCATTAGTGAACACTAAATTATCAATATTAAAAAGTATATATTAAAAAGTCCCTGAGATTTCTATGTTAGCACCATAATCAGGGATTTTACTGAACAAACTATAATTGGAAGTAAAATTAATTAAAAAATTTTCATATTTTTTTGAATAATTTAAATATGAAGGACTCTCTGAAATGGGATCAATGTTTAAAGCAAATTGACTACCATCTTCCTCTTTTGATCGACTAACTTTTATAATAAATCTTTCAAAGTAATTTTCTTTTCTTGTACCTGGTCTATGATCATTATTCATTGTCATGATCCTCTCATAGGATGGCGATATAGTTAAGCCATTTTTATATATTGCTTCAAAACCAATATTAGTTTTCAAACTTTTTTTCGAATATGTTCCTATAATTTTATCTTTATTGACTGGAGTTTCTCCTTGATAATTATATTTATAATTAATATTTGGAGTTAAATCATAAAGAATTTCTACCTTACCCATCGGTTGAAAGGTTCCTTGTTCAACTTTAATTTTATCTACATTAAATAAAAAACCAGCTGCAAACTCTCCACTTTTAAACGTATCCTCTGCATATCTAATGTCTTTAGTTGATCCATCAATTGCTTTACTAAAAAAATCTGTAAATTCAGATAAACGGGTTACCCCATAAGTGAATTTTCCAGTAGGTGTTAAATTAAAACCACTAAAAGTGTTTTTGGTCCTATAATTTATAGATGTAAAAACTTGTTTTCCATTTCTACTGCCTGACAAATTTCCTAAATATTTACTATCAAATCTTAACGCACTTAAACCTAAAACGGCATTTATATATCTATTTTCATTTATTGGTGCAATTCCATATAAATTCAGAGTTAAGGACTCTAATTCTGTATTCTGAATTGAGTCGCGAATGTTGGATTTGCTATCTGCATATCTAACTGCTAAACCTAAAAACTTGGTATCACCAATTTTTCTATCAGAGCCAAAAGTTAAGCCTTTTGTTCTAATGTTTTTTGATTTTTGAAATCCAAGTTTAACAAAATCACTCATAGATAATTCAGCAAAACTCCATGTAGACCATTTAGATTTTTTATCTTTTTTTTGATTTGCGCTAACAAGTGATGCAATAGTTTTTTTTGTTTTTGGTTCAAGACTCATTGCTAAAGACTTTAATAGAGGATTTGGAAAATCTATGTTGAAGTTATGGCTGGTTAAATCTTCTTCATCTCTATTTCTTTTAATCCATTCAAATCTTTTAAAAATTGTTGAAACATTTAAAGTTATATTTTGTTTTGCTAATTCTACTTGAGAACCAATAGAAGATGTTGAGTCAGATGAACATTTTACTAATCCATAAGGACAGTCTAATTTAAATTGGTTTATCTGGTGGGTGCCAGTACCTCCTACGTTATCTAATAAATACAAATTCATTCCATCTCTAGAAAAACCAAATCCACTAGGGTCTCCGAATCGATCACCGGCATCTCTGTTCATAAAAATTGCACCAACATGAAACCTCCCAGCTTTAACGGCAGTAGATATGTCGTAGTTTTTTGCTAAATCAAAATGATAAATGTATTCTTGTTCTTTATCCCCGTTACCAATTAAAACAAACAAAACACTACCATCAGAGTTAAATTCTAAATCCATGCCTTGTTCATCTTCACCAGCAACATCCTCAATATCGAGATCGTATAAGTCGACTTTATGGATTTCTGTTTTTGAAGAAATATCATAAGCTCCTGGTAATTGATATGTTGCAATAGTTGGAGAATTGTCAGCTTCATCTAAAGCAAAAATTTTTGTTCCATCTCTATTAAACTCAATACTATTTTCTTCACCGTTTAAAGTTAAATGTGTTTCAAATGTTAAAGTATTAAGATCGTAAGGTTTGCTTGCGGTAAACTTTCCAAGTCTTTGACTATCATCTAAAAAGAAAAATAATCTTCCTTGTTGATGAATTTCTATATCCTGTGATTTTTGACCTAATTTATTTCCGGATTGAGTTTTTGGGTCTGCCCCTTTCAGGTGATCACAATTAAAAGTTCCTGCCCTAATAGCGTCAGATAAAATTTGATAATTTTCAAGAAGCTTATTTTGACTTATTGAATTATTTCTCATTCCCAACATATTCTTATTAGATGTAAAAACAAAACTTCCATTCTCATCAAATTCAATGTCAGTTGGCGCAGTTGTTCTATCATTTATAAGAAGAGTATTTGATGTGTCATTTCCTCTACACTGTTGTTTCGGTGTATTGCCGATTGGAGTATTATTATTTCCACCTGGAATTAAAGCGCCTACAAATTGAACAGATAAAGTCGCTGCAATAGCTAATGTTGAAAAATACATTCCAAATAAGATAAAAAATATATTTTTCTTCAAAGTTCCTTTTCTTGATGGTTTTAATATCTTTTTAATATTAAATTTTTTTAAACTATTCATGTTTAGCTATGGCGATAAAAAGAAAGTAAAACCTATTACTCTCATATATTAAAATTTATCTTAAAATACTTAAAGGATCATAGAAACAATCCATATGTTCAATTGTTTCAAAAAAGATTTGATTTAATTCAGAAGAGTGAGTTGTTGGACAAATTTTTTCAACTTTTAGCTCATCTATAAAATCATTTGTCACTTTATTCATAGCTAAAGAGCTTGATAATGATGCTGAAGCTTGAATAACGTTTCCAGTTTGTGCAAAAGTTAAACTTGGTCCAACCATTGCAGTGTATTGAGTGCAGTTACTCAAAAAAGGCACAATCAATAGTAGTAAAATTATTTTTCTCACCAAGATAATTTATTCAAAAATTTTTAATTTGAAATACTAAAAATTAGCCAAATTGGGTTGTTAATTGATTATTTTTTTTTAATTAGCTCAGTATTTTCAATATTTATTGCCATACAAGTAATATCATCTCTCAGTTTTTCAGCTCCCCAATTTAATTCTTTCTCAATAGACTCCACAATAGTTTTTGGAGTTACTTCTGACATATTATCAATAATTTTTTGGACTCCTTCAGCTCCTAATTCTTCACCATTTTTTAAATAACCCTCAGTCACCCCATCTGTATAAACGACGAATGTTTTATCTTTTAAGTTTATAGTATTTGATTTTACCATCGACTCTGTAAAATATTTTACAATTCCAATGGGTGGCATATCCGATTTAATATAGTCATATTTTTTATCTTTATCAAAAGTTAGAATACTTTCATGACCAGCATTTATAAAAACTAATTCTCCAGTTTTAATATTCAATTTTCCAAAAACAGCAGTTACAAACATACCTTTAAACTTAGCCTCAACAAGTTCATTATTTACTCCAAAGACAACTTTTTCCAGTGGAAATTTTAAATTTGTTAAGGTTCTAAATATAGAAGATGCTTTTGCCATATACATTCCAGCTTTAACTCCTTTTCCAGATACATCCGCTAAAGTGAAAAAATATTCTTCAGGAGTAGATCTTACAACATCAAAATAATCTCCTGATACATCTCTTGCAGGCACATTTTTAGCAA
Source organism: uncultured Pelagibacteraceae bacterium (assembly GCA_902627735.1). Taxonomy (GTDB): domain Bacteria; phylum Pseudomonadota; class Alphaproteobacteria; order Pelagibacterales; family Pelagibacteraceae; genus Pelagibacter. The sequence continues at coordinate 1,267 of CACOKI010000002.1, read as the reverse complement.
AGATAAAATTTTCAAATTTAGAAATATCTGGAAATAGACTTTTTTGAACTCCTGCAGCCAGCTCTCTTTCTTTTAAAAGTTTTGCTTCTTTTTGCAGGTTGGCTAATGCCATTTTATTTTCCTCAATAAATCTAAAGTACAGCCCAGTCAGGAAAGTTATGGTAATAATAAAAATAGGATAACTAAAATCTACTAATTCTGATCTAAATTTATAAATTGAAAATCCAATAATTAAAGTTGCTAGAATATTCCCAAAGAAAATTGATAAACTATATTTTGGTTTTATTTTTTGAGATAAAATAAAAGTAATAAGTGCAACTATAATAGAAAATAATAATTCAAAAATATAAGTATTTGGATTCCTGATTAAATAAGACTGATCTAAAATATTTTCTATTACATTTGCATGAACTTCAACTCCAGGAATAGTTACTCCAAGTGGGGTTTTTACTAAATCGAATAATCCTTGAGCTGAAGCACCTATTAAAACATATTTATTTTCAAAAAAACTTTTATCAAAGTTTCCATCATAAACATCTCCAGCCGAGATATACTGTTTTTTCTGAGATTTTTTATATTTTATCCAAATTATTCCATTTGGATCAGACTCTATTTTATAAGGTCTTGCACTTATTCTTTGAATTCCAACTTCATTTAACTCAACATAAATATTTTTTTGTTTTGATCCTACTCGAACCATTTCCAAACCCATGGTTGGATAAATTTTTTTATTAAACTGAACGATTAAGGGTAAAGATCTTATGATCCCATCTAATTGATCTAAAAACGAAATAGATCCCAAACCTTTTACATTTTTTTCTAACTTTTCTAAAGAACCTATCGAATAAGGATAAGAATAAGTAAATTGTTTTGGGTCACCCCCTTTAGATAAAAATCTAGCTTTTGCTTTTCGATCATAATTTGAATGTGAAGGAACATTACTTCCTAATACTGCAATAATCGATTTAGACTCTTTTAATTTTTCTGAAAATACATCATCAGGACTTTTTAAATTTTGAAGTTCAGCTATATCAGCTGGAATTAAACCAAAAGATTTAAATACTTCTTCTGGCGATTGTTTATCTTTTTCAGTAAAAAAAATATCAAATCCAATAGCTTTTGGGTTTGAAGTGTTCAATTGATCAAGTATTTGAGCAAAAACATTTCTATTCCATGGAAATTGTCCAAACTTACCTAAACTTTTTTCATCAATATCTATAATTACTACATCAGTTTTTTTTTCTTCAGCAAATAATTTTTGGTACAA
>CACOKI010000001.1 GCA_902627735.1 uncultured Pelagibacteraceae bacterium | reverse complement strand
TTAATTGGACCGCTTTTAAGACCAAAAAGAACTATCTTAAACAATTTTAAAATTGCTTTGCCACATGCTAGTGCAAATGAAATCAAAAATCATATTAGTGAAATGTGGAATTATTATGGAAGAATTTTAGCTGAATATTCATTCTTGAATAATTTTCGAAATAATTCTAAGACTGAAATGATTAAAATTAAGGGAAAAGAAATTCTTGATCATATTATAAAGAATAATGAAAACGTAATTTTTGTTTCTGGTCATTTTGACAATTTTGAATTGATGGCAATGACTTTAGAGAAATCAGGCATCAAACTTGCTGCAATTTATCGTCCATTGAACAATCTTTTTATGAATAAAATAATAGAAATTTTAAGAAAAAAATATATTTGCAAAAATCAAATTAAAAAAGGTAGATCAAATATTCGAAATTTATTAAAATTATTTAATGACGGATACTCTATAGCTTTAATGATTGATCAAAGAGTAAGTGAGTCAATTCAATCTCCTTTTTTTGGAAAAGATGCATATACGACTACTATTCCAGCACAATTTGTAAAAAAATTTAAATGTAAAGTTGTGCCGATTTACATTGAGAGAAAAAATAATGTGAATTTTGAGGTCACAGTTTATAAACCTTTAAATTTTGAGGAAAAAGAAACCATCAATGAGATAACTCAAAAACTAAATAAAAATCTTGAGCAAATGATATTACTTAATCCGTCAAAATGGATTTGGTCTCATAATAGGTGGAAATAAATTATTTTTCTTCTCTTTTCTTTGCAGCTTCTATGTAGGAGTAATATGGTTCCTGAAGTTCGACATTCCAATATTGTAATTTTTCTAATTCAATTGGTTTACCTGATATGGCACAAATTACATGATCTCCATTTTCAATAATTTCAAAATTATTTGGTAAATATTTTATTTTTGCTAATTTTTTATACATTTTTAGTTTATATATTTATACATGAATGTTGGGATTTTAGGAAGTGGCGGTAGAGAACATGCAATTTGTTTTTGCATCAAAAAATCGAAAAACGTAAAAAATATATATTGCCTCCCTGGAAATGCTGGAACTTCAACTATAGCTGAAAACATACAAATAAATATGAGTGATTTCCATGCAATTAAAAAATTTACTGAGGAAAAAAAAATTGATCTTTTAATTGTTGGTCCTGAAAAACCATTAGTGGACGGCATAGTTGATTTTTTTTTAGATACAAAAGTTAAAATATTTGGTCCTAATCAAGCAGCTTCTCAACTCGAAGGTTCAAAAATTTTTACAAAAAAACTTTGTGAAAAATATAATATACCAACTGCAAACTTTGGCATATTTCAAAACCCTAATGAGTCAAAAATTTTTTTAGAAAAAACAAATTATCCTATAGTTATAAAAGCCGATGGACTTGCCTCGGGAAAAGGTGTTTACATATGTGAAAACAAAAAAGATGCCTTAATAGCCATAGATGAAATTTTTGCAGGAAAATTTGGGGAAGCAAAAAATGTGCTGATAGAGGAATTTTTGACTGGTGAAGAAATGAGTTTTTTTATTGTTACTGATGGTAATGATATTAAATTATTTAACACTGCTCAGGACCATAAAAGGGTTCTTGAAGGTGATAAGGGTAAAAATACTGGAGGTATGGGTGCTTATTCACCATCAAGATTGATTAACATAGATCTCGAAAACAAAATAATTAATCAAATAATTCATCCAACTCTTGAAGGCCTTAAGGAAATGAAAATTGAATATTCGGGTTTTCTTTATGCTGGTCTTATGATTAAAAATGATAACCCCTATTTGATCGAATATAATGTTAGAATGGGAGATCCAGAATGCCAAACAATTTTACCTAGGTTAGAGTCAGACTTAACAAATATTATTTTAGCGTGTTGTAAAAAAAAATTAAATGAAATCGAAATAAAATGGAAGAAAGATAATTCCATTTGTATTGTTTTGTGCTCTGATGGTTATCCAGAAAAATATAAAAAAAATGTATTAATCAAAAATTTAGAAAAGATTAATACAGATGATAAAAATTATTGTTTCCATGCAGGCACTAATATTATAGAAAAGAAAACATACGCTGTTGGTGGAAGAGTTTTAAATTTTGTATCATTATCATCAAATTTTTCTGAAGCTAGAAAAAAAATATTTGATAACTTAAATAATTTAAACTGGAATGAAGGTTTTTATCGTAAAGATATTGGATACAAAGTCATTGATAAATGAGAATTATTGCAGGTAAATTTAAAGGAAAAAAAATTTTTGAACCACAGGATCAAAATACAAGACCTTTAAAAGATCTCGCTAAAGAATCTATTTTTAATGTTGTTAAACATTCAAATAAATTTAATTCTAATTTAGAAAATGCAAATATATTAGATTTATTTTCTGGTGTGGGATCTTTTGGTCTTGAAGCAATATCAAGAGGAGCAAAATTTGTTACATTTGTTGAAAACTATCAAGGTGTTTTAAATATTTTAAAAAAAAATATTCAAAATTTCAATCTAAATGAAAAAAGTAAAATTATTGAAAAAGATATTTTTCAAAGTAATTTTTTTAAAGAATTAAGTAATAATTTTGATTTGATCTTTATTGATCCTCCCTTTAAAGAAAAAAAAATATCATTAATTTTATCAGAAATTAAAAATTCAAATATCTTAAAAAAAGAAGGACTTATAATAATTCATAGAAATAGTGAACAAAAAGAAGTTTATTTTAAAGAATTTAAAATTTTGGAAGAAAAAAAATATGGAATTTCTAAAATAATTTTCGGTACTATCTTGAACTAAACTGTTTTTTAGTCTCTTGTTTTATCAATTCTACAGATGGTTGATCAAACGGATTTACGTTCATTGCTCTTCCTAAAAGGATCGTTTCTAATATAAAGTAGCAGAATAATTCTCCCAAAGTCTTTTCATCTCTTCTGTTAATTTCAAAACTTCTAAACGGAATATTTTTTTTAAAAAAGACTATTTCTGTGGCTTTTTTTTGTTTCAATATTATTTTGTTAGATGAGTAAAATTTTAGATGTTTATGACTTGGTAAAAGTATTTTACTATTTAATTTATCAGAGTTTTTTTCATTACAACTAAAAAAAGTAAAAAAATTATTTTTAAACCCATCTAGATATAACTGCATCATGCTATGATTGTCTTTGGGCATTTCAGATATAATTGGGAGCATACCCTTGCCTTTCTTACCCAAACTTTCAGCAATTAATTGCTGATACCACTCGAAAAGATAATGAGATTTTTCGTCGTAATTCAAAATAATTGAATTAAATTTTTTTTTATTATGTAAATGTAATATTGCCCCTGTACCACACACCAATTGATTTATAAATTTTTTACTTTTTACTAAATTATCAAATTGTCTAAATTTTTTTGGACTTAAACCCATCAATTCTGCAGGCAGCATGCCTACTTCAGATAAAACTGAAAACCTTCCGCCAATAAAATTATTATGCTCTATCACCTCTGACTTTAATTTTTTTGCAAGATTATATAAATAACTAGGTTTTTTTTCTGTTATGAAGATATTTTTATCATTTTTTTTTATTAATAAATTCACATTTGTAATTGTTTCAAGAGTATTTCCTGACTTAGATATGATTAAATTTATTTGATTATTTTTATATTTTTTTTTTTTTGAAATTAAATTATCTACAAATACAAAATTCTTTTTGCTTTTTTCTTTTAAAAAATTAAATATTGCTTTTGAACCTAAAATAGATCCGCCCATTCCAATTAATCTTATATCTTTATTTCTTGTTATTTGGCTTAATTTTTTATTATTGTAATTATCTTTATAATCTTTTGATAAAGATCTTATAGTTTCACTTTTATTATTTAAAATAAGTTTTAATTTATTAAAGATATTTTTATTATTTTTTTTATAATTAAAATTTTTTAGTTCTATTGATTTTGTTAGCATTAATCTTGTTTTATTTTTTCTAAGATTGATTCCTCCAACGAATTATTTGATTTGGAATTTCCCTCATAATTTTGATTTTCTGAATTTACTTGTAAAATATTTTCAATATCAAAATCACTTTCATTTATTTCAGTTTTTTTTTCTGCCTCAGGTGTGGGAAGTTTAGAAAAATCTGGTGGTAAAGTTAAAGCATTTTTTTTATCTATCAAAAATTCTTCAGCATTTTTAGATTTTTTATTTCCCTCAAGGCCGTCTTTTAAAGTCTGGCAACCATTAAGAAAATTAAATGCGAATATGATTACAAAAATAAGTTTATATATATTTTTCATATATTTCTTTTTTGTAAAAAAACTTCATCATAAATAAGGCAAATAATGCCGATTGTTATAAATATATCTGCAATATTGAAAATAAACCAATGAAATCCATTGTAATGTATATCTATGAAGTCAGGAACGGCTTTGTAAAATATCCTATCAAATAAATTTCCCAAACCACCTCCGACTATTATTAGATAAGAATATTTTTGAAATTTTTCTGCCTTTGATACCATGATTAATAAAATCAATATTATTATAATAATTAATAAAGTTATTAAATCATAATAAAAACTTTCATTTAGTGAAAAAAGTCCGAATGCAATTCCACTATTCCATATCAAAGTTATATTCAAAAAAGTTGAATTAAATAAATCAGATTCAATTAATTTTTCATCCAAATTGATAACATAAATTTTTGAAATTCTATCTAAAATGAATATAAAAATTACTACAAATAAACTTATATAAAAATTTTTTGATAAATACTTTGTGATCATTTACTGTGCCTAGAACATGGTTCTAAGTTTATTTTCCAACATACGGGACATTTTTTTCCCTTTGCCTTTTTAGTTATTACTGTTGTACTGGTCTTATTATTGTAAGAAACTATTGCCTTTGAAGTTATACATAATTCTGAAAAATCTATGTTTTCAGTTATATTTTTTAGTTTACTATCAAGTTTAATATCAAGATCTGCTTCAAGACTTGAACCAATTTCTTTGCTAGCTCTTTTTTCTTCGATACTAATATTACAGATATTCCTTATACTTATTAATTCAATCCATTTTGTGTTTAGGTCTTCATTTTTAAAATTTTCTGGAATTATCAAAAAATTTTTTAAATGAACGCTTTTATTATCTTTAAAAATTAGTTGATAAATTTCTTCAGTGGTAAATGATAAGATAGGAGCAAACCATCTTATCAGTAAATTAAGAATAATATTTAATATGATAATACAGGCTTTTCTTTTTTCTGAACTAACCTCGTCACAATACAAAGTGTCTTTTCTTATATCAAAATAAAAAGATGATAAATCAACTGTACAAAAATTTAATAATTCCTTATACAAATTATGAAAATCGTAATTTTTAAAATATTTATGAAAATTAAGATTTAAAGAATAAATCTTATGAAGCATAAATTGTTCTAATTCAGGTAAATTTTTTACATCAATACTTTTTAAATCAATTTCATCAAAGTTATCATTCAAATTTCCAAGTAAATATCTAAAAGTATTTCTTATTTTTCTATAAGATTCAGAATGTTGGTCCAAAATTGAGTAGTCTATTCTTAAATCCTCTGCATAATTTGAAGACGCAACCCATATTCTTAGAATATCAGCTCCATATTTTTTTAAAATATCCTCTGGGGCAATCACGTTACCTAAAGATTTTGACATTTTTAGCCCTTTACCATCAACAACAAATCCATGGGACAGAATTGACTCAAATGGAGCTTTCCCCCTGGTTCCACATGACTCTAATAAAGATGAATGAAACCAACCTCTATGTTGATCAGATCCTTCAAGATACATTGATGCTGGCCATTTCAAATCTTCTCTTTTTTCTAGTACAAACGAATGAGTCGAACCACTATCAAACCAAACTTCAACAATATCTTGTAGTTTTTCAAAGTCATCTGCTTTATATTTGCTTCCAAGAAACTTCTGAGGATTATCAGAAAACCAACAATCTGAACCTTCTTTCTCATAAATTTTAGCAATATTTTCAAACACTTCGTCATCTACTAAAATTTCATTATTTTTTTTATTTACAAAAATTGGTAAAGGAACGCCCCAAACTCTTTGTCTAGATACACACCAATCTGGTCTTGTTTCAATCATTGACTTTAATCTTTCTTTGCCTTTATTAGGATAGAAAGTTGTCTCATCTATAGCTTTTAGAGCTTTCTCTCTTAGTTTGTGACTTTCCATTGAAATAAACCACTGCGGTGTAGCTCTATGAACTAATGGAGCTTTTGATCTCCAAGAATGAGGATAAGAATGGACAAGCTCACCACTAGATAATAATTTTTTTTGCTCTTTTAATTTTTCAATCACTATAGGATTGGCTTTAAAAATATGAATTCCCTCAAACAACATCACGTTATTAGTATACTTTCCATCTCCATCAACTGTTTCTATTGCCTTGATTCCGTTATTTAAGCAAAGGTTGAAATCATCAGGTCCGTGACTTGGGGCACAATGAACTATACCAGTTCCTTGTTCAGTAGTAACAAAACGTGCCTCTAAAAGAGGGATATCATAATCGAAACCTAAATCAAAAAAAGGATGTCTACAAATTGTATCTTTCAGTTCTTTTCCTTTGAAATTTTTTAAAACTTCATACTTTTCAACATGGCACTCTTTAATTACTGACTCCAATAATGCCTCTGCTATAACAATTTTTTTATTTTTATAATCTCCTTCATCAAATATTTTTACTAATAAGTAACTTAAGCTTTCATTATAAGCTAAAGCTTTGTTAGCAGGTATTGTCCATGGCGTAGTTGTCCAAATAACTATTTCACTATCATTGATTTCACTTACTTTAGATTTTTTTACTGGAAATGATGCATAAATAGTATCTGATTTGTGATCCTGATATTCTACTTCAGCATCTGCCAGCGCTGTTTTTTCTACAGTTGACCATAGTACTGGTTTAAAACCTCTATACAAACTTCCTTCTTTTAAAAACTTTCCTAGCTCTCTTACAATTTGAGCTTCAGCATCATAACTCATTGTTGAATAGTAATTTTCCCAATCTCCTACTACACCTAATCTTTTAAATTGATCTTTATGGATCTCGATCCATTTTTCAGCAAAAACTCTACACTCTTTTCTGAATTCAATCACAGGGACTTCATTTTTATTTTTTTTATTTTTTTTATATTGTTCTTCAATTTTCCACTCTATTGGTAAACCATGACAATCCCAACCTGGGACGTATACTGAGTCTTTACCATCCATTTGATGAAATTTCACAATTATATCTTTTAAGATTTTATTAAGCGCTGTTCCCATATGTATATTTCCATTCGCGTAAGGAGGGCCATCATGTAAAACAAATTTTTCTTTACCTTTTCTAGAGTTTCTTAACTCTTTATATAAATTTATTTTTTCCCAGAATTTTAAAAACTCCGGCTCTTTTGAAGGCAAGTTTGCCCTCATTGAAAAAGATGTTTTGGGTAAATTAATTTGAAATTTGCTCATTATTATTTTTTAGCTTTAGATATATCTATTTTAATTTGTTTTTTTAATTCACTTACATTTTTGAATTTTTTTTCTTTTCTAATAAATTTTAAAAAATTAACCGTCAAATACTTATTATATAAATTTTTTGAAAAATTAAACAGATGAACTTCTAATAATATTTTTTTTTGATTAAAAGTTGGCCGATATCCTAAATTTGCTATTCCTCTAATAAATTTATTAGTACCATATTTTTTTACTTTAACTGCATAAACTCCAGTTTTTGCTATAATATAATCTTTGATATCAATATTAGCAGTTGGAAATCCAATTTTTTTTCCAAGTTGTCTTCCTTTTTTTACCATTCCTTCTATCGACCACTCCCTGTTTAAAAATCCATTGGCTTTCTTAATTTTACCTTTCATTAATAAGTTCCGAATTAATGAGGATGATATAATTTTTTTATTTTTAGATAACGGTTTGGGTTTAACTATTTTATAATTAAATATTTTTTCATACTTAATTAATTGTTTTACATCTCCCTCTCTTCTATTCCCAAATCTGAAATTATTACTCACAAAGATAAATTTTGCTTGTAATTTTGAAACAAGAATATTCTTAATAAAGTTTGTAGATTTAATTTTTGAAAATTTTTTATTAAATTTTTTTATTATAACAAAATCTACATCATGTTTTTTTAATAAATTTTTTTTTTGTCTTTGATTTGAAATTCTAAAATTACTTAGGTCATTGTTGAAAAACATTTTTGGCATTGGCTCAAATGTTAATACACCAATGTTTAAAGAGTATTTTTTTTTAAAATTTTTTGCTAATTTAAATAATTTTTGATGACCTAAATGTAGACCGTCAAAATTACCAATTAATATTATTGATCTTTTATGTTGTTTTATAATATTAAAATTTTTATATATTTTTATTGATTTTACCATTTTAGCTCTGATTGAATAAAGTTACAAATAGTTTCATATGACTTTGCGGTTTTTTCAATTCCGTTTTTGTTTATTTCGTTTTTATGAATACCATTTGAAATTATTAAAGAGTCATAATTTAATAAATTAGCACCTTTAATATCGGTATTAAAGTTATCACCTATCGAAAGTATTTTTTTATTCTTATTATTTATCGATTGGTTATATACCTCAGGGTAAGGTTTTCCAAAATATATTACTTTTCCACCCATCTTCTCAAAAACCATTGCAACTGATCCTGCACATAATTCTCTTATTGTTCCTCTATCAACAATTAAATCAGGATTAGTACAAATCATTTTTTTATTTAAATTTTTTTCAAATAAATTTTTATAAAATATTAAGTCATCATCATGATTATCAAATAACCCTGTACATAAAATATACTCACTTTTATCAATATCTGATGATTTATTTTTTTCAAAATCTTTTAATAAATCAAAATCTCTTTCTGGTCCAACATGAAAAAATTTTTGATTTAAAAAGTTTTTTTTCAAATAGTTTAATGCTGCTTCACCAGATGTAAAAACATGATCTCTAATCTCTTTTTCCATGCCCATTTTTTCTAAAAAATTTTTAACAGCCTCATTAGGTCTAGGTGCATTTGTTAAAAGAACATAATCTTTATTGATATTAGAAATTTGTTTTAAAGCGTTAATAGCCTCATTATGTAATTTAATGCCGTTATGAACAACCCCCCATAAGTCAATATAAAATAACTGATAATTGTTTGCGATCGAACTTAATCCATCTTTATCTAAATTTTTTGTCATCAAAACAATCTATAAACCAAAAAACCCCTAAATTCCTTTAGTTTTTTGTTTAACTTATTTTAATCTTTATCTTGAAATAGTTAGACCAATCTCTATATGAAGTTCATATTTATAAAGGAGAATTTATGAAATTTAGACCATTACACGATCGTGTTCTAATTGAAGTCTTGGATAGTAGTGAAAAAACTGCTGGTGGAATTATTATACCTGATACAGCTCAAGAAAAACCTCAAGAAGGTAAGGTTGTTGCTGTTGGGGGCGGTGCAAAAACTGAAGACGGTAAAATTATTCCGATGGATGTTAAAGTTGGTGATAAAGTTTTATTTGGCAAATGGTCAGGAACTGAAGTTAAAATTGATGGTAAAGAATACAGCATAATGAAAGAGTCGGACATTATGGGTATTTCAAATAAAAAATAATTTTTAAAAGGAGAAATATAATGGCAAAGATAGTTAAATTTGACGCTGAAGCAAGAGCAGCAATGATAAGAGGAGTAAACATCTTGGCTGATACTGTTAAAGTTACACTAGGTCCAAAAGGAAGAAATGTAGTAATGGATAAATCGTACGGTGCTCCTAGAATAACGAAAGATGGTGTTTCAGTTGCAAAAGAAATTGATCTTGAAGATAAATTTGAAAATATGGGTGCACAGATGGTTAAGGAAGTTGCTAGCAAGACAAATGATGAGGCTGGTGACGGAACTACAACAGCAACTATTTTAGCACAAGCGATAGTTAAGGAAGGTGTTAAATATGTTACTGCAGGAATGAACCCGATGGATGTTAAAAGAGGAATTGATGCTGCTGTAGATGTTGTTAAACAAAATCTAGTTTCTTCAGCAAAAAAAGTCAAAGATAGTGATGAAATAGCTCAAGTAGGAACAATCTCTGCAAATGGTGATAAAGAAATTGGAACAATGATATCAAAAGCAATGCAAAAAGTTGGTAACGAAGGTGTTATCACAGTTGAAGAAAATAAAGGAATTGAGACTGAATTGGACGTTGTAGAAGGTATGCAATTTGATAGAGGATATTTATCTCCTTACTTTATCACTAATAGCGATAAAATGACAACAGAGTTAGAAAATCCTTTTATTCTTTTACATGAAAAAAAATTAACAAATCTTCAGCCAATGGTTCCACTTTTAGAAGCAGTTGTTCAAGCTGGAAGACCATTGATGATCATATCTGAAGATGTAGAGGGTGAAGCTTTAGCAACTTTAGTTGTAAATAAATTAAGAGGTGGTCTAAAGGTTGTTGCTGTAAAAGCTCCTGGATTTGGTGATAGAAGAAAGGCTATGCTTGAAGATATTGCAATTTTAACTGGTGGTAGTGTAATTTCTGAAGATTTAGGAATTAAACTTGAGAACGTTAAATTAGATGATCTTGGATCATGTAAAAAAATTAAAGTTGATAAAGATAACAGTACTATAGTAAATGGTAGTGGTAAAAAATCTGACATTGAAGCAAGATGTTCTTCAATTAAACAACAAATTGATGAAACAACTTCTGATTACGACAAAGAAAAACTTCAAGAAAGATTAGCTAAACTAGCTGGAGGTGTTGCAGTAATTAAAGTTGGTGGGGCTACAGAAGTAGAAGTTAAAGAAAGAAAAGATAGGGTTGAAGATGCGCTAAATGCAACCAGAGCAGCTGTCGAGGAGGGTATTGTAACAGGTGGTGGATGTGCTTTGTTATATGCTGCTCAAGATCTTGACAAAGTAAAAGCAAAGGGTGAAGATCAAAAAGCTGGGGTTGATTTAGTTAGAAGAGCATTAGAGGCTCCTATAAGACAAATAACCAAAAACGCTGGAGTAGATGGTTCAGTGGTTGTTGGTAAATTGTTAGAACAGAATAAAAAGACTCATGGTTATGACGCACAAAATGAGGAATATTGTGACATGTTCGCAAAGGGTATTATTGATCCTGTAAAAGTGGTTAGAACCGCACTTCAAGATGCAGCTTCTATTTCTGGATTATTAGTAACAACTGAAGCAATGATTGCTGATAAACCAGAGGAAAAAGACTCTGCTCCAGCTGGAATGCCTGGTGGAATGGGCGGTATGGGCGGTATGGGTGGCATGGGTGGAATGGGAATGTAATACGTTTCCATTTAGAGAAGGCTCTAAATACATACACTAAACAAAATTAGAACCCTCGGAACGAAAGTTTCGAGGGTTTTTATTTACCTATTTTTTTTTCAATTTTTATAATTTCTTTTATTATTAAATTATTAACCATTTTGGCACCTTCTAAAGATAAATGATCATCATCTCTATAATAAATCATTTCGTCATTATGAGTCATACATCTAGTTTTAATTAGATTATCGCAGAATAATTTGTGTGGATACACTCTATACACATTATCACCCTGTATAGAGTCTAATAGTTCAAATGAAGATTTAGTTCTTTCCTTATAAACTTTGTATGAAGTTGTAATATATTCTAAATCAAAGTTTTTTGAAAATTTATTTTTAACCCATTGTGATATAATTTTTTTATTTACATGCCAGCCAACTTCTGGAACAGGATAAATTAAAATTATTTTATGAAGTTTTGATAATTCTGATACCTCATTTCTTATAGAATCTTTGATGCTTTTATATTTTGAGTCTGAAACATATGGATTATCTTGTCCAGTTTCTATACCACCCTCTTGATTATCAAAATAAGAGCCTGTCAAATAATGCGGAAATCTTCCACCAATAATAATTATTGAACTAGTATCTTGTAACAAATTCTGTTTTAACTTTTCATGATATTGACTATCACAATCTTCAACTTTCTTTTTTGTTTTAAAATGGAGTCTATTAAATCCCGGCAAATAAACACAGTAATATTTAGGATTAATAAACTGATAACCTCTTTTCACCAACCTACCATTTAAATCAAAAGCTAATACTTCCATGTGGCTGTCTCCAATTATATAAACTTTATTTTTGGATGATGTGTTAAATTTACAGTCGCTAGTATTTGGCTGACAAATTCCCGACTTATTTTTTTTTAATAATCTAAAAAGTTTCTCGTTAGTATTATTTTGTAAAATTTGTGGTAGTCTCTCTTTATACCCATTATTAGTAATTATTAAAAAATTTAAAATGATTAATAAAAAAATAGAAGATCCAAGAATTTTTAGTATAGATTTAAATCTATTTATCTTATTTCTAAATGGTTGTTCAATAAAATAATAAGTAAAAAATGATAAGATAAAAATAATCATTCCAAGTGATAGTTCTCTAAAGATATTATCTTTGCTAAATTCAGATATTCTATCAAAAGCAAAAACTGGATAGTGCCATATATATAAAGAATAAGAAATGAGCCCAATCTTTACAAAAAATTTTGTTGAAAGAATTTTTGTAATTAATTCTTCTTTTCTTGCAAACCAGATAATAAAGCTTACTCCAAGAATTGGAGATAGTGTATAAAATGATGGATGAAACATTTGATCATGAAAAAAAATTATTGAATGTAAAATTAATATCATGCCTAGGCCTGGCATAATCATAATCATTTTTTTATTATCACTGCTTTGATTTCTCATTGTTTCAAAATAAGCTAAAATTGAACCTACTAATAATTCCCATCCTCTAGTTGGTAAAGAATAGAAATTAATTGATGGATGATTTTTGCTTCCATAATCAGCTAATAATAAACTTAAAATAAATCCAAAAATTAGAAAATGAATTAGATATTTTCTAAAATATCTAAATATAATTAATAAAAAAATTGGAAATAAAATGTAATATTGTTCTTCAACTGACAAAGACCATGTGTGAAGAAATGGTTTTAAAAGTCCACTTTCAGCAGCATATTCTTGACCAGTATACCAAAAATATAGGTTTGAACTAAATCCAATTGAGTAAAGTATAGATTTCGAAAAATCTATAAAATTATCTGTCAATAATAACATCCAACCGAATGGAAGAGATGCCAACATTACAAATAATAATACTGGTATTATTCTTCTTATTCTTCTCTCATAAAAGTGTTTGAATGAAAAAGAGCCTGTTGCAATTAGCTCTTTTAAAATAATTGATGTAATTAGATATCCAGATATTACAAAAAAAATGTCAACACCTATAAATCCACCTTTAAACGTTTCAAAATCAAAAATAGTAATTTGAGCGTGATATAAAATTACAGAGATAACTGCAATTGCTCTCAAACCATCTATTTCTGGTCTATATCTAATTTTCATAATTTATAAGTTTGATATTTTTAAAATGTATAATTAATAAAGACAAATTGAAAAAAAATCATGTCAAAAAGATATAGTGGAAAATCCTTTAAAGACTCAAGTGTGAAAAAAAAACCAAAATTCACTCTCAAAGAAAAGAGAAAAATAAAGAAAGAAAAGCAAAAAAAGCTCCATTAGTATAGATATACTCAAATTATACATATTAGACGTGATTTTTTTAAGTTTTCAAAACAATTTATTTATGTATAAGAGCCAGCAAAATGACAAAGAATATTTTAAACATTACAATTATTGCTCATGTTGACCATGGTAAAACTACTTTGATAGATAATTTAATGAAACAAAGTGGTTCATTTCGAGAAAATGAGATTGTTGATGAAAGATTAATGGACTCTGGAGAATTAGAGAAAGAAAGAGGTATAACAATTTTAGCAAAACCAGCTTCGATTAATTGGAAAAATTCTAGAATTAATATAATTGATACACCAGGACACAGGGATTTTGCTGCTGAGGTAGAGAGGGTGCTTAGTATGGCTGATGGCGCATTATTATTAATCGATTCTGCAGAAGGTGTAATGCCTCAAACAAAGTTTGTTTTAGCAAAGGCACTAAAACAAGGATTAAAACCAATTGTAGTAATTAATAAACTTGATAAATCAGATCAAAGAGCCAATGAAGTTTTAGATGAAACTTTTGATTTGTTCGTGAGTTTAGATGCAAATGAAGAACAATTAGATTTTCCTGTATTATACGCAAGTGGTAGATCCGGATGGGCTGATGAAGAAGTTGATGGCCCTAGAGAAAATTTGAATCCCCTTTTAGATAAAATTATTGATCATGTAAAACCTGAAAAGTTAGATAAGTCTAAACCATTTGCTATGCTTTCTACTCTTCTCTATGCAGATAGTTTTTTAGGAAGAAGTTTAGTAGGAAAAATTTCTCAAGGAACAGCTAAAGCCAATCAAACGATTAAAGCAATTAATTTAAAAGGTGAAAAAGTTGATGAAGGTAGGTTGACTAAGATTTTCAGATATGAAGGAACAAAAAAAGTTCCAATTGAAGTTGGTGAAGCAGGAGATATTGTTGTTGTTGCTGGATTAGAAAAAGCTAACGTTGCAGACACTATATGCGATCTTGAAGTTAATGAGCCAATTGAAGCTACTCCAATTGACCCTCCCACTATGTCTATTACAATTACTGTAAATACTTCTCCATTAGCTGGAACTGAAGGTAAAAAACTTACAAGTACACAAATAAGAGATAGATTAATACAAGAGGCTCAAAATAATGTTGGGATTACATTTTCTGAAAATAGTGGCAATGACTCTTTTGTAGTAAGCGGTCGAGGAGAGCTAATGTTAGAAATCTTACTCACTCAAATGAGAAGAGAAGGATTTGAAATGACAGTAAGCCCCCCAAAAGTTTTGTATAAGAAAGATGAAAATAGAAACAAGCTTGAGCCTATAGAGGAAATAACTATGGATCTTGACGAAGAACACTCTTCAAAAATAATTGACTCTATGAATAGAAGAAAAGGTAAGTTAATTGAATTAAAAGACACTGGAAAAAATAAAAAAAGGCTTATATTCCATGCTCCAACAAGAGGTTTAATGGGATATACAAGTAGATTTCTAACATTAACAAAAGGTAACGGGGTAATTAACAGAATTTTTCATACGTATGGTCCGTTTGAAGGAGATATGGAAGGAAGAAGAAACGGCGCTTTAATTTCAATGGAACAAGGCAAAGCTGTTGCTTTCGCAATATTCAATTTGCAGGCAAGAGGTGAAATGTTTGTGACTCACAATGATCCTGTTTATCCTGGTATGATTGTCGGGTTAGCCCCTAAACCAGGAGACATGATTATCAATGTTATGAAAGGTAAAAAATTAACGAATATGAGAACACAAGGAACAGATGAAAATGTTGTTCTTACTCCAGTAAGAAAAATGTCGATTGCTGAACAATTAAGTATGTTAAATACTGATGAAGCTTTAGAAATTACGCCAGAGTCTTGTAGATTGAGAAAAGCTATTCTAGATCCTCATGAAAGAAAAAAAAGTGAAAAAGCTGGAGCAGCAGCTTAATTAAAAATTTTATCAACTAGGTAAAGTCCTAAGGCAACACAAGGTCCTATACCAAAAGCAAATAATAAAGTACCAACTCCAACAGTTCCACCTAAATACCACCCAATACTTACAACTGAAATTTCTAAAGTTGCTCTAACAGCTGCTATAGGTAAATTTGTGACTTTTTGTAAACCAATCATCAATCCATCTCTTGGACCTGCTCCTAAGTTAGAAACTAAATATATGCCTCCACCAATACCAACTGTAATTACTGATATGACTGCTAAAATTAATTGATTTATATAATTAGATGGGGTTGGAACAAATTTAATACAAAGATCAATCATTAATGCAATTATCAATGCATTAAAGATTGTTCCCATTCCAGGCTTTTGACCCAAAGGTATCCACAAGATTAAAACTGCAATACTGATTAACAAAGTAATTGTACCTATTGATAAATTAACTTTAAGAGAAATACCTTGAGCTAAAACACTCCATGGAGAAGCACCAGTAAAAGATACAATTAATAAACCTTCTCCAAGTCCAAATAACATCAGACCAAAACATAAAAAAAAGAAAGTAGAGAATTTTGGTCTAAAATTATAAGGCTTATGAGAGCTCCAATTGACTTTAGGTATTTTCTTAATTTTTAAAAACATCTTAATAAGTTATTTCTATTGTTAATAAAGTCTATTAAACTAATTGTTAAATGAAAAAAATTATAGTCATTTTATTTCTTTTAATTTATCCAACAAATTCAATCGCTCACATTGGACATTACATTAAATACAAGAAAATTGAGATGGAGATTTTTCGAAATGGGGAGCTTATTGGCTATAATCATTATTTTTTTAATAAAAATGGAGCAGAAACTATTGTTACTAATCAAATAAAGTTTGTAGTAAAACTTTTGGGAGCAACAGTTTTCAAAGTTGAGGGTTATAGCGAGGAAAAATATCACAAAGATCAATTAGTTTCGTATAATTCTAAAACTCTCCAAAATGATAAAAAAAAATTTGTAAATTTAACATTTAATCAAAAAAATAAAAAATTTGATATTACAGGCTCTTCATATAATGGAGAAGCCTCTGCTGATAAAGTGATTGGAAATTGGTGGAATCACAAAATTTTACAAGCAAGTTCCCAAATAAGTCCTATCTCCGGGAGCATTAAGGATCAAGTAGTAACTTTTTTAGGTAAAGAAAAAATAGATCTTTATGGAAAAATTTATGATGTTGATCATTTTACACTGAAATCTAAAGACATGAGTATATCTAAAGATAAAAGATTAGATTTTAATATTTGGTATGATCGTAAAAATTTAATGATATTAAAAATATCCTATTCAAGAATGGGTAATTGGGAATATAAATTGAAAAATTTTGAATAATTTATTTCGAAATTTTTTTGTATAAATCATGCGCACTTATCCATCCTGACTCTAATCTAGGTCCTACAAACCAATCAGCACAAACACCTAATTTTTTTTTTGGATCCCAATAACTTTTTATCTTAAATGATTTTGAACTTGAGGAGTATTTCCAGCCATGATTAAGTGAATAATAAATTTTTTTTTTTTTGATGTTTGAGAGTTTAAAAAATTTATCAATCATAATTTTTGAGTTCTCTTTTTTATTATTCTTATTTTTATTAATCTTTTTATTTGCCCACTTAAATGTACTTTGAAGGGTCCATAAATCATATTTTGATTTAAATCTTTTTTTTGAGTTTTCGTTTCCAGCCCAACCAAGAATTGGATCTTCAAAAAGATAACTACTATTTGAATTCTTACTTTTTTTTATAGCAATCATAGTAGTGATATTTGCATCCATCTTTATAGATTTACTTAAAAAAGGATTACTTATGAATTTTTTAGAAAGTTTTTTTAATTGTGGAAATGGGCAAGTTAAAATTAGGTTTTTAAAAGATCTTAATTTTCCACCATCAAATAAGAGATACCATAGTTTATTTTTATGATAAATTTTTTTTAATTCACTATGATAGTTACAGTTAATTTTTTTTAGTAAATATTTGCTAATATCATTGTTTCCATTTTTACCAATTATCTTCAGATGTTTTTTATCTTCTTTTTTTTTTGTATTAAGAAAAACGTGTTTACCACCCCATACTTTTAAAATTCTTTTTTTAATTAAATCCTTAGTAAATTTTTCAAATTCTTCAGTTTTTGGTGAAATATATTGAGTGCCATGATCAAAACCTGTTTTACCTTTTATTCTTTTGAAAGATGCACGACCTCCTGGACCTCTTGCTTTATCGAATAGGATTACAGAATATTTTTTATTAAGAAGATTTGCAATTGTGGCTCCAGAAATTCCAGAACCAATTATACAAAATTCACTCATTTACCAGCAACAACCATTCCCTCTATAAGCATGGTTGGTGAGTTAGTTGCATATTTGAATTCCAGATCATTTGCTAAAATAATATTTTGAAACATATCTTTAAAATTACCAGCTATGGTAATTTCATTTATTGGAAACTTAAACTCTCCGTTTTCTACTAAAAAACCAGTTGCTCCTACTGAATAATCTCCAGTTACAATATTACTTCCATGACCTATGGTTTCTGTAATATAGAGACTTTTTGAATTCGAATTCAATAAATCTTTAAAACTAATATTTCCATTTTCAAAATAAAGATTACTTGTTCCACCACATCTTCCATTAGATTTAAGGTTTAATTTTTTTCCATTATAAGTATCAATCAGATAATGTTTCAAAATTCCTTGATCCACTAGTTTAAGTGTATCAGTCTTTACTCCTTCACTATCAAAATTTCTTGAGCCTAAACCTTTAAGCATATCGGGTTTGTCAAATATATTAATTTTATCTGAAAATACTTTTTGATTAACTTTATCCTTTAAAAAAGAAGTTCCTCTTGATATCGCTGATGAAGAAATAGCGCTTGCAAAAGTACTTAAAATTCCCTTGGCAATTCTTTTATCAAAAATTATGGCAATTTTTTCACTTCCGATTTTTTTTGGACTTAATTTTCTAATAGTTTGATTTGCAGCTAGTTTACCTAATTCATTTGCATCATCCAGGTCTTTAAGAAAACATTTACTAGAGTATTCATAATCTCTTTCCATACTTTTTTCATCTTTTGCGACAGTTACACTTGAAGCTGTGAATGAAGATGTTTTGTAACCATTACAAAAACCATCAGTGTTAGCTAAAATAAAATTAGACTTATTTTGAGTGAAACTAGACTCGGTATTGACAATTTTTTTATCATTGGAAGCAGCATCTTCTAATTTTTTTAAGTAATTTATTTTTTGATCATTCTCTATTTGAGTGTCATCATATAAATCTAAATCTTTCACTTCTTGTGCTAATAAATCTCTGTCTGGTAAAGAATTGAATTCATCCTCAGGAGTATTTTTTGTAGTCTCAATACATTTCTCGATTAAAACATTTAGATTTTCATTAAGCAAATTAGAGGAAGATATTGATGATTTTTTTTTACCAATGTATGTCGTAATACTTATACCTAGATCATCTGACCTATTAGATTCATCTAATTTTTTATTTCTAAAATTAACAGTTTCAGAAACAGAGTTCTTTACAACGACACTTGAATCAGTTGCACCTAATTTTTTAGCTAAATCTAAACAATATGCCGATTTTTTCTTTAAAAATTCTTGATCTTTAACCATTTAAAGTTTAGTGCCACCCACAGTCATCTTGTTGATTAATATAGATGGTTGCGCAACACCTACCGGAACACCTTGTCCGGCTTTGCCACATGTTCCAATACCAGGATCCATCATCATATCATTCCCAACCATAGAAACTTCTTTTAAAATTGAAGGACCATCTCCAATTAGCGTTGCACCTTTAATCGGTGATCCAATTTTGCCGTTAACAATTTCATAAGCTTCAGTGCAATTGAATACAAATTTTCCAGATGTTATATCAACTTGTCCACCACCAAAACTTACTGCAAAAATACCTTTATCGACAGATTTAATCATTTCTTCTTGAGTATGATTACCGCTAAGCATCATCGTATTTCTCATTCTTGGTAGTACTATATGTCTGTAGTTTTCTCTTCTTCCACTACCGGTAGACCTTGTTTTCATTAAACGTGCATTTAATCTGTCTTGCATAAAATTTTTTAAAATTCCATTTTCAATTAAAACAGTTTTTTCTGTTGGTGTTCCCTCATCATCAATTGTAAGACTGCCTCTTCTATTATCAATAGTACCATCGTCAATAATTGTGACTCCCTCACTTGCAACTTTTTGGCCCATCAAATTATGAAAGGCTGAAGTTTTCTTTCTATTGAAATCTCCTTCTAAACCATGGCCAACAGCTTCATGAATTAATATTGCTGGCCAACCAGGCCCTAATACAACCTTCATTTCACCAGCTGGTGCTGGTTTGCTCTCTAAATTTACTGATGCTATCCTTAAAGCCTCATCACAAACACTTTTCCAATTATCATCTTTTAAATACGTGTCGTAAGATTGTCTACCACCAACACCATATACACCTGTTTCCTTTCTACCTTTTTTTTCAAGCATAACTGATACATTAAATCTTATCAATGGGCGAACATCTGATAAAGTCTCTCCACCAGATCTAATTATTTCTACAGACTTTTGTTCTCCCAAAAAATTAGCAGTAACTTGTTTAACCTTATCACTTTTAGATCTTAAATAGTTGTTTACATCATTAAGTATTTTAATTTTTTCATTCAGAGACTTTTGTTCAATAGGGTTTATATTTTCGTAGTATTTTTTATTAGATTTAGCAATTTCGTAATTATAAGTACCTTTGACTGATTTTAGTGTTGACTTTAAATTTTCTGAAGATTGTTTCAAGGAATTCTTTGAAATTTCATTAGAATGAGAATAAGCAACCACCTCATCAGAAATAGCTCTAAATCCAAATCCTAAATCAGAATTATAGCTTGAGTTTTTAATTTTATTATCATCTAATAAAATTGACTCAGATTTCGAATTTTCTAAATATAATTCACCATCATCACATTTTTGCAAGGTTTCAGAAATAATGTTTTCAGCCTCGCTTCTAGACAAATCAGATTTTTCGAAGAAATTACTCATAAGAGATAATAAATAGTTTGTTTCATATAATTTTCAACTAGAGTATTTTACGCATGTACATATATGACACAAATTAGTAATAAATTCTCTTATTATGAAAGTTTATTTTAATAATTCTTGTAAAATTTGTAAGGCCGAAATTGATCTTTATAAAAAAGAAAAAATAGATGAAATTGATTGGGTTGATATTACAGATAATGAGTTAGCTGAAAAGGAAACCTCTAAAAACAGTAAAGAACTTTTAAGAAGACTTCATGTCAAAGATGGTGAAAAAGTTTTGGGTGGTGCAGAAGCGTTTTTATTATTATGGAAAAAAATGCCAAAATATAAATTTCTTTATAATTTTTTTAAATTGCCAATTATTTTTAATATATTTTCAATAATTTATGAAGTAGTTGCTTTCTTTCTTTACATGAAAAATAAGAAACAATTAAAAAATTAATCAAAAAAAAATAATAAAAATTTACTTAAGACTGACATAGAAGCTATAAACATAATTAAAACTATTGAATACATTATCAAAACAATCTTATTTTTTTTTCTTCTAAGTCTTACAAAATCTTTATCATCTAAATCGGAGATGTCTCTCTCCCCTACCACAGGATAATCGTAAGTAAATCTCCAAGTGCTATCTCCAAGTCTAGGGTCTAAATTATTATAATATGAAATCCAAGCTAATGTATATTTTAATATCAAATAAAGAATTATTAAAAAAATTGTGCCTAAAATCATTCAAGATAATACATAATTAAAAAAAAAAATTAATTAATATTTTTTTCTCTTTTTCTTGCAACTAATTGAGTTAAAGAGTCAACCATTGTGTCTGAAGCTTTAAATATATCAACACTTCTAAATTCATGAGAAATATTTTTTTCTGGATTTGTTTTATCCTCAATTATTATACCTTTATCTGGTGAGTTATCTTTTATATAAATAAGTAATAACCATTCCTCATCCTCAGATTCGTCCCATTTAATAAATACTTCACCTGTTTCAAATCTTCTATCAATGCACCTAAAGATAGACATATTTCTTGTAATGTGTCTTTTATTGAGTTGAAATACCAAACTACTTGCACTCCTATAAAAACTTTCTAATGCAAATTCTATTTTCTGTCTTGCAATAGTATATTCTTTCTCTTTTGTTAATAAGGTTTCCCTATCTTCATCTCCTTGAAGCTTAATTCCAAGAGCTTCAACCCTTTCTTTAATTTTTTGATCTCTTATAATTCTATATTTTTCTTTAAGCTTATCGATTCTATCTTGTAATCCAGCATAATCTTCTCTTTTTTCTTTAAGTGAAATTTTTTCTAACTTCTCTAATTCTTTAACCTCTCTTATTCTAAATTTTTCTATCTGCTTATCTAATTTTAATTGTTTTAAAAATTGCTTTTGTTTTTCAGCTTGCTCTATTCTTAAAAGAGCTTGTTCTTTTCGTAAAAAAAGTTTTATGTCTTTTGTTCTTTGTTTTTCTATTCTAGCTTCTTCTTTTAGTTCTTGTTCTTTAAGTTTAACTCTTAAAGCATTTTCTTCTTGTTTTTTTCTCTCTAATTCTAATTTCATTTTTCTCTCATTTTCAATTTTTTCTAATTTTAATCTTCTTTTTTCATCTTTTTTTAAAATTTTATAATTAGAAATCGTCTCAGAAATTTTATCGAAAAAACTTTGGATATATTTTTCTAGATTAAAGTTAATTTTAAAATTTAATTCTGGCTTGAGAGCTATCTGTAATTTTACTAATTTTAAAGCTAAACTATCTTTTTTTGCATTTGTTGCACGTTGATCGTATTTATTTCTCTTTATTTTTTTTAACTTATTCTTTTTAAATTTTTTCTTCGATGGTTTTAAATGTTTTTTTCTTGTTTTTTTTAATCTCTTGATCTTTTTAATTTTTGAGGTTTTTTTCCTAATCTTTCTAATCTTTTTAGATTTTTTTTGTTTTTTTTTCATTATTGAGAAAGTTTAATTCTATCAATAAATTATTGATAAATATAGTCCCTAGTGACAGGTGTTGATTTATAATTTTTTGTAAGTTGAAATTGATAAACAACTTGATCACCCCACTTAAATGCCATTTCACAACCAGCAAGATAAAATTCCCACATTCTAAAAAACTTATCATCAAACATTTTCACAATTTTTTCTTTATTTTTAATACAATTTTCTTTCCAATGTCTTAATGTATGTGAATAGTGAAGTCTTAATACTTCAATATCAGTAACAATTAAACCTGCCTTTTCTATTGGCGTTGTTACTTCACTTAGGCTTGGAGTGTATCCACCAGGAAAAATATATTTTGTTATCCATGGATGTGGGTCTCTTGGTGGATTAACAGATCCGATTGTATGAATTAGAGAAATACCATCATTATTTAATAAATTTTCTATCTGATTGAAAAATTTTTTATAAAATTTTCTACCAACATGTTCAAACATACCAACACTTACTATTCTATCAAATTTTTCCTTTAACTCTCTATAATCCATTAATTTAAATTTTACCTGATTTTCCAAATTCATTTCTTTTGCTTTTTGATTACAATAATTAAATTGATTTTTAGATAACGTAATACCTGTAACCTCACATTCAGCACTTTTAGCGATATCAATTGCTAATGAGCCCCAACCACATCCAATATCTAAAACTTTTTGATTTGGTTTTATATTTAATTTTTTAATTATGTGCTGAATTTTATTGTTTTGAGCAGTTTCAAGACTATCAGTTTCATTTTTAAAATAAGCACATGAATACTGTCGCTTTGGATCTAAAAATAAATCATATAAGTCATCTTTAATATCATAATGATGTGATACGTTCATTTTAGATTTTTTTATAAAATTAAAGTTTGTTAGATATCTGTAAGAGCCTCTTAGTCTATTGATTAAATAACTAAAGAAATTTAACTCACCTCTACCAAAATTCATTAAAGCTAAATCTAAAAAATCTGATAAAGTACCGTTTTCAATTATTATTTCTCTATTAGTATATGCCTCACCAAAATATAAATCAGGATGAAGTAATAATTTGTAATGAAGGCTTTTGTTAAGTATTCTTAATTTAATTGGATTGGTTGCAGGTTTACCGATTATGTACTCTTTTAAATTAGCATCAATCAAAATAAAACCACCTTGTTTAAAAACATTGTTAAGAAATCTTGCTAATTGCATATTAAGCTGCCTTTGAAGATTTAGTTGTAAAATTTAAATTTTTTAAATCTTCCATTAAATTTGTTTCCTCTGATTTGTTTAAAAGTCTTAATGGAGGTAAAATATTTTTATAAATTTCATTTTCATGAGCACAAAAAGTATGTAATCCAGAAATCAAATTATATTTATCAAAAACTTTTCTAACATCACATAATTTTTGATTCAAAGATTGATCTGTACCTGAAAAAAAATCATCATACACTTTTCTAGACATTTGAGCTGTCACGTTACAAGTCGCAGTAATTATACCAGAACATCCTAATTTTAAACCTTTTAATAATTTTAATTCTGATCCCGGGAATACTGAAAAATTTTCTAAATTTAATTTTTCATATAAATTATAAGTACTATCTTTTACACCTACAATTTGGTCAGGAAATTTTTTTACAAGATCATTGATACATTCTATACTAAACTTATATCCACTTAATTTTTCAAAATTATAAAGAATTATTTTACAATCTGGAACTGATTCTAATATTTTTGTATAAAATTCTATTACTTCAGCATCTTCATATTTATAATACGCTGGGGGCATGATGAGAAATTTATCAAAACTTAATGAAGAGGCTATTTTCATAAAATTAATTGTTTCACCTAATGAATTTAAACCAGTGCCTATTAGATGTTTACTTTTATATTTACTTTTTGACAATTCATTCAATAATTTAATTTTTTCTGAGACTGATATTAATTGAGACTGGCCTGTACTGCCGAAAATTGCCGTTCCATGACAACCCTCATCTATTAACTTTTCAGCATGTTCTATTGTTTTTTTTACATTTAAACTCAAATCAGGATTTAAAACTGACATTGTAGCTGCATAAATTCCACTTATTTTTGTCATAATAAAAATTTATATAAAAAATATACTTAGTAAAGTTTATAAATACCATATGAAAATATTAGCGATTCAGAATAGAATGGGTATTGGAGATACTGTTATTTTTTTACCTTTTATCAAGGCTCTGTACAAAAAATATAATTCACCTATTAGTTTACTTGTAAAAGATAGCTCAAAAGCAAACCAATATTTATTTGAAACTGAATATATAGATGAAATTCTTATTTTAAAAAGAGATAGTAAAAATGACAACACGCATGATGGTTTTTTTGGAAGTTTAAATTTAATTAAAGATTTAAAAAGATATAATTTTGAAAAAGTTTTTATCTTTAATTCTTCTCTTAGATTTAATCTAATTGCACGATTTTCAAATATTCCTGAAATTTACCAATACCCATTATTTAGCAAACACAAGCAGCACATTACAAATACTCCAAAAAAATTCTTAAAAGATAAATTAAATTTAGAGGTAAATGAAGATCCTAATATACAAATCAGTAATTTGTCTATTAACAAAACAAAGGAACAATTTCAAATGGAGAATAATGAATTAAATATACTTTTAGGTATAGGTGGATCTGGACCCACAAAAAGAATTCCCTCAAGAGTGTTTTTAGATGTTATTGAAAAAATTTCTAAAATTAAAAAATGTAAATTTTTCCTTGCCACAGGTAAAGCAAATGAAGAAAAGATTCTGTTAAATGAAATACTTAATTCAAAATTTAAGGATTTTTGTGTTCCTTTAGATGAATTTTCAATTAAAGAAACTTTGCCAATCATTAAAAGTTGTGATTTATCAATTTGCAATGACTCAAGCTTTAGTCATCTGTCTGCTGCTTTAGGTGTTAAAACTATTACTTTAATGGCAGATACTCCTTTGATTTATGGAAGTTATAACTCAAAAATGTTTCCTATAATACCTGATGGAGAAAAAACAGTTAGTCATAATACTTTAGGTAAAGAAAAAATTAATGCACAAAAAATTTTTGACAAAATAATTGAAATAATAAATTAAGAAATATCATTTAAAACTATATCTTTGGCCTCATTAACTATTGAAGAGAGTCTAGATGTTTCAGGAGAAATATCAGGATGAATTTTTTTTTGTATCTTTACATAGGCTTTATTTACATCATCTTTAGTTACTTTTTTATTCATATCTAAATTTAAAATTTTATATGCTTCTGAAACAGAAATAGATGATTGATTATTTGTATTTGTTTGGTTAAAAGAAAATCTTCCTGACCTTCTTAAAGTTTGGATTAATCTAAAAAGTGATATCAATTGAAAAATTGACAAGCCTTTTAACTTTAATAAAGCAAGGCTTGCTAAAGTAAGAGGTAAAGTTAATAAGAATCTGCCACCAATAGCAAATAAAATTGCTAAAAATATTAAACCAATTATTATCAAAATTCTTAAAGTTTTAGATATTTTTTTTGATGAAATATTGCTTACAAACTTCAACAAGAAATAAAAAATAGTCAATATTAATACTGTATAAATTATTATATTCATATATTTGTAAGTTATGAAAATACCACAACTTAAAAAAATACCAGAGTTAAAATCTTGTCACAATATCACATGGGAGGATGATTATAGTTGGGTACATCAAAAAAATATTCTGGAAGTTTTAAAAGATAGTTCAAAACTACTTCCAGAAGTTAAAAAATATCTAGAAGAGGAAAATTGTTATACAGAATATAGTTTAAAAGATACTAGAGAGTATCAAAAAAAATTATTTGAAGAAATAAAAGGTAGAATAAAATTAAATGATGAATCTTTAAGATTCAAAGACACTCAGTATGAATATTGGACGAGAACAACTGC
Source organism: uncultured Pelagibacteraceae bacterium (assembly GCA_902627735.1). GTDB lineage: Bacteria > Pseudomonadota > Alphaproteobacteria > Pelagibacterales > Pelagibacteraceae > Pelagibacter. The sequence continues at coordinate 139,033 of CACOKI010000001.1, read as the reverse complement.
TGAAGGAAATTATTCCATAAAACTTAGAAAAAAATTCAATTCTGACAATGTTGAAGAAATTTGGAATGGAGATAAAGAAAAAGAAAAATTAAAAACTGAATATTTTGGTGTAGGAGATTTGGAGGTTAGCTACAATGATAAATATTTAGGTTATTCTTTAGATTTAAAAGGTTCGGAGTATTATACAATATATTTAAGAGATATTTCCTCTGAAAAATTAATTACTGAAAAAATAGACGACACAAGTGGAAGTATTACCTTTAGTTTAGATGATAAATATTTTTTTTACTCAAAACTAGACGAATTTCATAGACCTAGAAAGATTTTTAGACACAAAATAGGATCGTCTCCTAAAAATGATGAACTAATTTTTGAGGAAAAAAGTGATGCCTTTACTGTCGGAATAAGCTTAAGTTCAGACGAAAAATTTTTTTTTATTACCACTTCCGATCATAATACATCTGAGCAGTACTATTTTGATGTTAATGAAAGTAAACCAAAACCAAAATTAATTAAAAAAAGAAAAAGGGGCATAATTTATTCTGTAAATTCTTGGAATGGTCTATTTTATTGTCATACTAATGAAAATGCGGAAGATTTTAAAATTGAAAAATGCAGTGATTTATCAAAACAAAATTGGGAAATATACATTGCCCCTAAAAATGAAACCCTTATTGGTGGTCTAATTTTCTTAAATAATTGGATCATTAGAGGTGAAAAATCAAATGCTCTTGGAAAATTATTTGTAAAAAATAATCAAACAGAAATTGAGGAAGAATTAAATTTTACAGATGAAAAAGTGATTGTGCCAAGTGTTTCATTAATACAAAGAGATAGAAATACTGATTTAGTTTATCTTTCTTACTCTTCTCCAAAAACGCCTAATAAAACTTATTTGTACAATTTAAAAACGAAAGATAAAAAATTAATTAAAGAACAAGAAATTCCATCAGGTCATAGTCCAGATGATTACATTGTGGAAAGATTAGAATGTCCATCTCATGATGGAAGACTCGTTCCAATTACAATAACAAGGCATAAAAAAACAAAAATTGATGGATCGGCTAATTTACTTTTATACGGTTATGGATCTTATGGAAGCTCTATGACTCCAGATTTTTCCTCAACTAAGTTTAGTTTAATTGATAGAGATATTATTTGGGCGACTGCTCATATAAGAGGCGGAATGGAAAAAGGAATGAAATGGTGGAAAGAAGGAAAACTTTTAAATAAAAAAAATACTTTTGAAGACTATATATTTGTTGCAAAATATTTAATTGAAAAAAAATATTCATCTAAAGGAAAAATAATTGGTATGGGTGGATCAGCTGGAGGTTTATTAATGGGGGCAGTTGTTAATCAATCACCTGAATTTTTTTTGGGAGTAATCATGGCTGTACCATTTGTTGACTCTTTAACAACAAATCTCGATCATTCTTTACCATTGACAGTTGGTGAATTCGATGAGTTTGGTAATGCAAAAGATAATGAGGAACATTTTAAATATATTTTTTCTTACGCTCCATATAACAATATTAAAAAAATGGATTACCCACACATGCTAATTACTACAAGTCTAAGTGATAATAGAGTATTATTTGATGAACCAACAAAATTCACTGCTAAGCTTAGAGATTTTAAAACAGATAATAATTTACTTCTTCTTAAGACAGAATTGAACGCAGGTCATGGTGGTAAATCAGGTCGTGATGGTGCTATCGAAGAAATAGCTTTTGATTATGCATTTGCTCTAAAAATTTCTGAAAAAATTTAATTTTTCCATCTTGAAAAAATTTAATTAATTCTTATCTAAAATCAGTAAGTCGCCTATTGGGGCTTATATAAATAAACTTGCTTAAAAAAGGAGGATATATATGACAAGTAAGGATCTATCTATATTCAACTCATTAAGACCCTTTTCAATTGGTTTTGACGATATGTTTGATCAATTTGAAAATATGTTGGGCAATGGAGGTTTGACTATGCAGTCAAATTATCCACCATACAACATCAGAAAAACAGGAAAGGACAATTATGCAATAGAAGTTGCTCTTGCCGGTTTTAATAAAGATGATGTTGAAGTTGAGTTTGAGGATAATTTATTGACCGTTAGAACTAAACAGGTCAAAAATTCTGAAAACAAAAACGAAGATGGTGAAGTTATTCATAGAGGTATTTCACAAAGACAATTTGCTAGGTCATTTACAATTGCAGATGATGTAAAAGTAAATAGTGCACAGCTAAAAGATGGTCTTTTAACAGTAGCTTGCGAAAGAATTTTACCGGATCATAAGAAAAAAAGACTTATTGAGATTAAATAAGTGCAAACCTTGCTTGTGGGGATTTCCCCACAAGTAAAATCTATAACATGTTAAATACACCCACTTGATGAAAAGCTAATAATGGTATTATTGCTATTTAGTTCAAATTTTCTATCACAAGGGATTCCAAATTTTTTTGATTTGTAAATTAAAACTTTATTCCCAACTTCATTCATAAAATCTTCTGTTGGATTTCCTAATTCTATTTTTAATTCATTTAGAGTTTTACCAACTAAACTTCCATACTCTTTATTTTCTTTTTCAGCTACTGCATCGGATTTTTCTTTTATTGTTTGACAACCAACAAATAGAAAAGAAATGAAGAAAACAATTATTAATTTTTTTAAATTCATCAATTTATAATATCATATAAAGTAAATATAATAATTAACCTCAGGTTGTAAAAATTATTAACTTAACAACAAATTTACTAAATTGAACTAACTGTAAAAGGATTTTTCAATTCGAATCAAATACTGTACAGAAAAATGGAGGTCTAATGTTAGATAACTACTTTAACTATAAAAAACATAAGACTGATTTTAAAACAGAAGTCGTTGCCGGAGTTTCTACTTTCTTAACAATGGCATACATAATGTTTTTAAATCCAGTCATATTAGCTGATGGTGGTTTTGATTTCGGTGGTGTATTTACTGCTACTGCATGTGCGACGGCACTTGCATGTTTCATTGCTGCTTTTTATGCGAAGACCTGGCCTGTTGGACTTGCACCTGGTATGGGAATAAATGCATTTATTGCATACGGTGTTTGTCTTGGAATGGAATATACTCCTGCAGAAGCTTTGGGAGCTGTATTAGTAGCCGGTGTGGTGTTCTTAATAATTTCACTTACACCAATCAGAGCTTGGTTAATTAACTCAATTCCAAAAAGCTTAAAGCTTGGTATTGGAGCGGGAATAGGAATGTTTCTTGCAATTATTGGATTTGAAATTATGGGATTAACAGCGGATAATCCTGTAACTTTAGTTCAATTGGGGGATTTATCAAATCCACTTCTTTTACTTGGTGCTGGAGCTTTTGTCTCTATGATAGTTATGGAGAAAAAAGGAATTAAAGGAAACATAATCATAGGTATACTTGTATTTAGTGCAATAGCTTGGTTAACTGGAGTCGGTAAATTTAATGGTGTTGTGTCTTCACCACCACCAATGACTTACTTATTTGAGTTTGATCTTGGTGCTGCTCTATCTGCATCAATGGTTACCGTTGTTTTTACTTTATTCTTTATAGACTTTTTTGATACAGCGGGAACACTTACGAGTGTTGCTAATGTAGCCGGAAAAATTGGTAAAGATGGTAAAATTCAAGACATTGACAAAGCTATGCTTTCAGACAGTGTTTCAACAGTTGCAGGTGCAATGATGGGAACATCTACTGTAACAACATATGTTGAGTCAGCAGCTGGGGTTAAAGCTGGTGGTAAAACTGGAATGACATCTTTAGTAATAGGTGTGCTTTTCTTGCTATGTTTGTTTTTCAGTCCATTAGCTACTAGTTTACCTAAAGAGATTGATGGTGCTGCATTGATTTATATTGCTACACTATTTGTTAGAAATATTACAGATATTGAATGGGACGATATTGCTGAGTCAGGACCTGCTGTCCTTGCTATGTTGGCTATGCCATTTACTTATTCTATTTCTCATGGAATAGCTTTAGCTTTTATAGCTTATGCTGCAATCAAAATTCTTACTGGTAAATTTGATGTAAGCCCAGCTATTTGGGTAATTGCTGCACTTAGTGTTGTAAGTTTTGCAGTAGCTTAAAGAGATAATTTTTAGAAAAGGCGGTCTAAATTTTAGGTCGCCTTTTTTTATTTTTGGTGTTTTTTTTTAATTTCTTCAATCCTTATTTCCTCATAAATTTCAAAAGGTTGAACTATCCAAGGATTGTCTTTTAATCTCGTTGCGCAAAAATCAGGTTCAAATGTAGATTTTTGTTTTTTCCAAAGAGTTGCTGTCTTGATATCATCTATTTTACCTTTAATCGGCTCATATTGTTTTAACCAATCAATACTTTTGTTAAATGTTATCCCTGTATCCGACAAATCATCACAAAGAAGTATTCTGCCACCCATGTTTGGAGCAATTGAACTCATTTCTCTTGAAAAAACTATATCACCCTGTTCGTCCTCAACACCTTTTCCACTATATGACTCAACTGCTAAATACGCACATTTCAATTTAAATATTCTGCTTAATACATCGATCATAGGAGCAGCGCCTCTCATAATACCAATCAATATGTCAGGCTTGTAACCACTTTCATCAATCATGATAGCTAATTTTTCTACCGTCTTATTATAGTCATCCCAGCTAACAATTAATTTTTCTGACATTTCTAGATTATGTTTTAAATATAAAAAATAATACCAGCAAGTAATATTAAAGCAATGATTGATCCAAACAAAATACTTGGTTTATTAATATTTCTTCCCCTTAGATTAAAATAGTGTCTTGCCATTACAGAAATAATTCCAATTAAACATAAAATTAACCAATTATATTTATGATATACTAAAAAACTATAATGTCCTGATAACATTATGAATAAAACTAGAAATGTTGAATAATTATTGTGAATTGATCTTTGTTTAGCTGCTAAGGATAGGCTTATATCAACTTCTTTATTTTCTTTACTGCTGTTAATAATATTCATTTGGTTTGGAATAATAACTGTTAAAACGTTTGCAAACATATTTGTTCCTATTATCAAACCAACACTTAAGAAAGCAAATTTTGGTCCAAAAATTTTTGTTAAAACAAAAGATAAAACACATAATAGAATAAACATTGTTAATAAGAATAAAAAATTATTTCTAATCAGACGTGATTTGCATAAAAAATCATAAATTAACCAAGAAATAAATATAGATAAAACTGAATATATAATTGCTATAGATGGAGTTAAAGTCATTACTCTTTTATCAACCATCAAAATACCAGCATTGTAATAATAAATTACTGCAAGTAACAGTATTCCAGTTATAAATGTTAGGTAGCTTTGCCATTTAAATATTACTAATTGATTCAGAAAAATTTTATTAGGTGAAGTTTTAAGTCTTTGTAATTTATAATAAAAACCTGAATGCATTAAATAACCTTCACCGTCTATTTCTTTGGATTTAAGATCTTTGTTAAGTTTGTTATCTAGATAATTGAATAAAAAACTATTCCCTACCCATAGAATTGCAAATAGTACATGCCCCCATCTTAAAATTGCCTCAGACCATTTAAGTGTATAGCTAAGTATTTCCATTAGTATTTTATTTTGTCTTCTTTATTTTTCCAAATCTCAAATGCCTCTAAAGCTTCATCTCTATGCATTTGTGTCATTTTAATTTTTCTGTCATTAATCTCTTTATTTATTTCAGAGTAAATAAATGAATCATCAAAGTCTATATTCTTAGCATCCATTCTAGTGTTAGCATAAAAGATGTTATCAATACGAGCCCAATATATCGCTGACAAACACATAGGACACGGCTCACAAGTTGAATATAGATCACATCCTTTTAAAAAAAAATCATTTAAATTTTTACATGCATTTCTAATTGCTACAATTTCTGCATGAGCAGTTGGGTCATTATTTGAGGTAACTTGATTAAAACCTTCCGCTATAATTTTGTTTTCTTTGACTATTACACAGCCAAATGGCCCACCTTTAGTTTTTGCACTTTGAATTGATAAATCAATTGCTCGTAACATAAATTTTGATTTATCTTCCATATAACTAAATTTTGCTTTTCAGTTCACTTATACTCATTAATATTTTTTCGGGAGTTGCTGGCGCATCTAACTTTGGTGTTTTTTTGTAGTCTACCACAGATGCTATTGCATCTTTAATTGCAAAAAAAACACTCATCGCAAGCATTAAAGGAGGTTCTCCAGTAGTTTTTTGTTTATTTACAACATTTTCAACATTAGATCCTTTCTCAAAAATCTCTACATTAAACTTTTCAGGTGTATCAGTGACTGCGGGTATTTTATATGTGGATGGTGAAAAGGTTTTTAATTTACCAGATTTATCCCAAACTACTTCTTCCATTGTTAACCAGCCTTGGCCTTGAACAAAACCACCTTCAATTTGACCAAGTTCTAATGCTGGATTAATTGCATTTCCCGCATCATGAACTATATCTACCCTATCAACTTTATTCTCTCCTGTAAGTGTATCAATTGTAACTTCCGATACTGCAGCACCGTAACAAAAATAATAAAATGGTCTTCCATGAAATTTTTTTTTGTCAAAATTAATTTTTGGTGTTGAATAAAATCCCGATGAAGAAAGAGATATTCTATTTAAGTAAGCTTCTTCTATTATCTTTTTAAAATTAAATATTCTATTTCCAAAATAAATATTTTGATTTTTATAAATAGGTTCAATTTTTGAATAAATCTTGTACTTATCTCTTATAAAATTATTTATATTTTTTTTAATTTTTCCAGCTGCGTTTAAAGTGGCGGCACCATTTAAATCTGTTGTGGAAGATGCAGCGCTAGCAGATGTATTTGGAACTTTAGAGGTATTTGTTGATGAAATTTTCACTTTTTCAAAAGGTAAACCAAACGTATTAGCCACAAGCTGTGCAATTTTAGTATGAGTTCCTTGACCCATTTCTATACCTCCATGATTCAAGTAAACACTACCATCTGTATAAATATGTACTAGCGCCCCAGCTTGATTTAAGTGGATGGTTGTAAAAGAAATACCAAATTTTACAGGTGTTAAAGCTATACCTTTTTTTTTATAATTATTTTTTAAATTAAAATTTTTAATATCCTCATATCTTTTTTTATAATTTGATTTATCTAATAAATTTTTAAAAATATCATGAATTACATTGTCATTAATTTTCATCCCATAATGAGTAGTGTTTCTCTCTTTTAAACCATAAAAATTATTTTTTCTTACTTCACTAGGATCCTTTTTTAAAAATCTGGCTATGTTATCGATTATATTTTCTATAGCCATCATACCTTGATTGCCACCAAATCCTCTGAATGCTGTTGAAGATGAAGTATTAGTTTTACAAAGATAATTTTTAACTTCTAAATCTGATAAATAATAAGCATTATCTAAATGTAACAAAGCTCTCTCATTAATAGCATAAGATAAGTCTGGTGACATTCCGCATCTAGATGCAAGTTTCACCTTCAACCCTTCTATTTTACCATTGTCATTAAATCCAACTTCGTATTCAGAATAAAAGTCGTGTCTCTTACCAGTAATTATAATATCATCATCCCTATCCAATCTTAATTTAATTGGTTTACCAGTTTTATGTGATAATAATGCACAAATTGCAGCTGTCATAAAGTTTGTTTCTTTACCACCAAATCCACCACCAATTCTTCTTACCATTACTGTAATAGAATTACTTTTTTGTTTTAACATCTTAGCAACAATCTGTTGCGTTTCAGATGGATGTTGTGTTGAGCTGTAAATTGTTAAATTATTATCTTCTTGGGGAATGACTAGGCAAACTTGTCCTTCCAAATAAAAATGTTCTTGGCTACCGGTATTAAATTTACCTTTTAATTTATTTTTTGATTTAATTATTTTGTTTTGAGGATCACCCTTTTTAATAATTCTAGGTTCAAATAGAAGATTATTTTTTTTCAATGCATCCTCTATAGTAACAATTGGTTTTAATTCCTCATAGGTGACTTTAGCTTTTAAAACAGCTTTTCTTGCTAATTCAGTCGAAATTGCTGCAACAGCAAATAAAGGTTGACCAAAGTATTCAATTTTTGTTTTTGGAAATATTGGATCTCCATCAAAGACTGGACCAACATCATTTCTTCCTGGAATATCTTTATAAGTGACAATGGATATCACTCCTTCACTTTCTTTAACATCTTTTAAATCAATCTTTTTTATTTTTGCATGAGCTTTTTTGCTCCATCCAATAGCTCCATAAAGAGTATTTAATGGCTCACTAACATCATCTGTATATTGAGCTAAACCAGTCACATGCTTATTAGCACTATCATGTGGTATACTTTGCCCTTTTAATAGCTGCTCATTTTTCATGAGTATATCCTAATATTTTTTTTATCTTTAATTTCGTAAAAAGCTTTTAATAATAAATTTTTTGCAACTGTTAATCTGTAATTTCTACTAGCTCGCATGTCGTTTAATGGAGAAAAATCTTTATCAATAAGATTAGCCGCTCTACTAAATGTATTTTCAGAAAATTCAGAATTTATTAAATCTTTCTCTATTGTTAATGCTCTTTTTGGTATTTCAGACATACCGCCATATGCTATTGAAGCTTTTGTAATTATATTTTTTTTTATAAAAAAACTGAATGACCCACACACAGATGAAATATCGTCATCAAATCTTTTAGAAATTTTATAAGCTTTAAATATATTCTTTTTATTTAAAGGTATTTTTATTGAATAGATGAATTCACCTTTTTTTAATTTTGTTTTTCTGTAAGATGTAAAAAATTGGTTTAAGGGTAAGGTTTTTTTTTTGTTTATTCCTTGAATAACAATTTTTGCGTCTAATGATAATAATAGAGGAAGCGTATCTCCAATGGGAGAAGCAGTGGCTATATTTCCTGCTATTGTTCCTACATTTCTGATTTGGACTGACCCATATCTTTTAAGAACATTATAAAAATCTAGAAAATATTTTTTGATAAGATTTTGAAATTCAAAAAGAGATGTCGTGGCTCCAATTTCCACTAAGTTTTTGTTTTTCTTTATAAAATTAAGTTTATTTACAGAATTTAATGAAATAATTGTTTTAATATCTTTTCTAAATTTAGTTACTTCAAGAGAAAGATCAGTTCCTCCACATAAGATTTTTGAATTAGGATATTTTTTTAATATTTTCCTTAAATTTAAAATCGTTTTTGGAGCAAAGTATTTTTTACCTTGATGATTGATTTCAATATCAATATTTTTAATTTTTTTTAATAATTGAATAGTTTTATTTTGATTTTTTTTAAAGTGATCTTGATCTTTTTTATTCTTTAAACTTTTTGCAGCATCAATTATTGGTCTATAACCTGTGCATCTACACAAATTTCCAGATAAAGCTTCTTCAATAATTTCATTATTTATTGATTTATAATTTTTTCGCATTGAAAATAACGACATCGTAAAACCTGGGGTACAAAATCCACATTGTGATCCATGAAATTTAATTAAAGCTTCCTGAACTATATGAGGCTTATTTTTATAAACTAAATCTTCTATTAAAATTAATTGTTTGCCATTTAAAATTGGTAAAAAACTTATGCAAGCATTAATAGATTTATAAATTAATTTATCATCATTTAATTCACCGAGCACAACTGTACAAGCTCCACAGCCACCCTCAGCACAGCCTTCCTTTGTACCAGTTTTTTTTAGATCATTACGAACATAATTTAAAATTGTTTTATTAGGATCAGGATTTCTTATTTTATAAATTTTATCATTTAATAAAAATTGGATTGTATCGGAAACCATCAGCTTCCTCTATACGTTGAATAACTCCAAGGGGAAACTAATAATGGAACATGGTAATGCTCTTTATTATCTGAAATTCCAAATCTTATAACTACATCATCTAGAAATTTTAAATCATTTCTATTTGTTATATTTTTAAAATATTCCCCAACAAAAAATATAAGTTCGTATTTACCTACTTTAAATTCATCTTTTTCTGCTAAAGGTTCGTCTGAGCGACCATCATTATTTAAAATAACACTTTTAAGCTTCTTTTTATTTTCTCCAGAGATAGAATACAAATCTACCTTTATCCCTTTTCCTGGTTTTCCAGAATAAATATCGAGAACGTGTGTTGTAAGTTTAGTCATACAATTAGTTATATACTATACAAAAATTTCATAATAAATATATTAAATCTTATAATTGAACACTAATGAAATTAGCTGAAGATATAAATCTATTGCCAAAAAAAGAATTCTTATCAATTTTTGGAAATATATTTGAAAAGTCAGAATGGATCGCAGATAAAGCTTTTAACCTAAAACCTTTTAAAGACTCAAATGATTTAATTGTAAAAATGATGAATATATATGACAAAAGCCCCGATAAAAAAATAATCAATATCTTTAATTTACATCCTAAATTAGCTATTGAAAAAAAACTAACATCCTTTTCATCCAAAGAACAATCTGATGCAAAATTAAATTCATGCACAAAAGAGGAATTAATGGAATTTGAGAAGCTTAATTTAGATTATCAAGAAAAATTTGGATTTCCTTTTATTATTGCTGTAAAGGGTAAAACAAAAAGTGAAGTTCTTAAAAATTTTAAAAAACGAATTAAAAATAATTATATTATTGAATTTGAAGAAGCAAAACTTCAAGTAAAAAAAATTGCTTCAATTAGATTAGAGGAAATATTAAAATAGAATTATGAAAAAAGGATATTGGATCAGTTTATATTTTAAAATAGATAATCAAGAAAATCTAAAAAGATATGCAGAAACTGTCACGCCAATAATTAAAAGTTTTGGTGGAAAACCCTTAATAAGAGGTGGCAATTATCAAAACTTTGAGGGAGATAATTTTATTAGAACTGTTGTATGGGAATTTCCAAGTTATGAAAAAGCTATTGAATGTCAAAAATCAGAGGCATATCAGGCAGGTTGGGATCTGGCCAAAGACTCAACGAAGAGACATATGCAGGTAGTTGAAGGATTTAGTACTGAATAGGCTCTGGATCTATACTTCTCCACAAATACCATGTAGCTACTGAGCAATAAGGTGAAAACCTTTTTTTTAATATTTCAACAAATTTTTCAGGGGGTAAATACTTTTTTTTATAATTTTTAGATATTGCCCTTAAAAGACCTATATCCTGGATAGGCCAAATATTTGGTCTATTGTAAGTAAAAAGTAAAATCATTTCAGCTGACCATCTGCCTATTTGTTTTAAATTCGATAGATATAAAATAGCCTCTTCATCATTCATTTTACTAATCAATTTAGGATTGAAAGTATTTTTTGAAATTTGTAGTGCTAAATTCTTTATTCCGTTTACTTTTTGTTTACTTAAGCCACACTTTTTTAAATTATAATTCTTAATTTTTATAACTACTTTTGAATTAATCTTATTTTTGCATAATAATCTAAACCTTTTAAAAACTGAATCCGCAGCTGCTACACTGATTTGTTGGCCAATAATACTTTTACACAATGAATAAAAAATATCTTTTCGAGTTGTTAAAATTTTTTCAGATGGAGATTTATATTTTAAAATCAAATTCTTCATTATTTTATCTTTTTTTGAAAGATGCAATTTAGCTTTATTCCAATATTTGGGAACTTTAGTCATTGACGGTTTTTGAAGTAATAATATTCTTGTTATAAATCTCTCTTCTAAAGATAATCATTGTAGAAACAATTACTAATAATGCCCCTATTAATGTTTTGATTGTTGGGATTTCGTTCCAAATAAAATACCCAAATATAATCGCAAATACTAAAGCTAAATATTTTAAAGGAGTAACTAAAGAAACCTCTGAATATTTATATGATTGAGATAACCATAAATTAGCAACACCACCAAAAATTCCTATCATTGATAAAATTAGAAAGTCTTTTAAATCTGGCATTATCCATCCCTGTGGAATAGTAAAAAAACTCAGAAGAGTTATTGACAAGGAAAAATAAAATGAAATTAACCAAACTGGTTCGGATGTGGACAATTGTCTTATTGTTATAGCAACATAAGAAAGACCTAAACAAAAAATAATTGGAAAAATATAATAAATATTGAGATTGGTAATACCTGGCTCTGTAATTATCAAAATACCAATAAATCCTATAATCACTGCTAACCATCTATATATTCCAACTTTCTCACTCAATAAAAAAATTGAAAAAATCGTAGTGAAAATTGGTGCTGCAAAAGAAATACTTACCACTGTTGCCAGTGGTAAACTTCTTAAAGCAATAAATATAGCAACTAAGGCTATTAAACCTGAAAAACATCTTAGAAAATGCAAGCCTGCTCTTTTCGTAATATAAAAATCATGTATTCTGTTTTTTGGTATAATAAAAAAATAAAACACAATTCCAAAAAAGCCCCTAAAAAAAAGCACTTGTCCAATTGGATAATCTACAGACCATTTTACAATTACATCCATTATTGAAAATGCACAAATAGACAAAAACATGTACAAAAATCCTAATTGATTTTTACTTAGCATATGAATAATTTGTAAATTAATTTAAGTTATAATCAATGGAAATAGCAGTTTTAGCTCTTGGATGTTTTTGGGGACCTGAAATAAAATTTAGCAAAATTGAAGGGATCATAAAAACAGAAGTTGGATACTGTGGAGGTGAAAATCCAAAAGTAACATATAAAGAGGTTTGCACTGGTAATACTAATCATGCTGAAGTAGTAAAACTTGATTTTGATGAAAAAATTATAACTTATGAAAAAATTTTAAAAATTTTTTTTCAAATTCATGATCCTACTACTTTAAATTCTCAAGGGCCAGATTTTGGAACTCAATATAGAAGTGAAATATTTTATTTAAATGATAATCAAAAAAAAACAGCTGAAAAAATTTTGAAGGATACTAATGAGAGACTATCTGGAAAAGTTGTCACTAAAATTTCATTAATTAAAAATTATTGTCCAGCTGAGGAATATCATCAAAAATATTTAGAAAAAAGATAAATGTCATTAGTTGAAACAGAATGGTTAGAAAAAAATTTCAATGATGTAAAAATAATTGATTGTTCCTGGCATATGCCTCAAACGAAAAGAAATGGATATGAAGAATATATTAAGGAACATATTTCTGGTTCTTTATTTTTTGATCTAGATAAAAATTCCCAAAAAAATACAGCCCTTCCTCATATGCTTACAGATAAGAATAATTGGGAAAAAATAGTTTCACAAATGGGAATTAACCAATCAGATAAAATCATAATTTATGATAACTCGGATGTAGTGAGTTCCTGTCGTTGTTGGTTTAATTTTATTTATTTTGGACATAATCCTAATTTAGTTCATATACTAAATGGAGGTTTGAAGAAGTGGATCAATGAAAATAGAAATGTTACTAATGATATTCCCAAAGTTAAAATTTCAGATTACAAAAGTAATGAAAAAAAAGAACTAGTTAAAAACAAAATTTCAATTGAAGAAAATATTAAATCTCAAAAATTCAAAGTTATTGATGGTAGGAGTAAAGAAAGATTTGAAGGGAAAGTACCTGAGCCCAGAAAAGGTTTGAGAAGTGGATCTATAAAAAATTCTTTTTGTATTCCTTTTAATCATTGTCTTAACAAAGATAAAACTTTTAAAAATAAAGATGAACTTAAAAATGTATTTAAACCATTCATAAAAGATTTAAATGAAAAAGATATTGTTTTTTCATGTGGATCTGGAGTTACTGCGTGTGTTTTGGCACTAGCTTATTCTTTAATAAATGATAAATATCAACCCTGTATTTATGATGGCTCCTGGGCTGAATACGGCATAATTTGAATTTAAAATGAAAAGATCAACAAAAACAATTTACATAATTACCACCTTTTTTTTAATAATTGCAATAGTGATTATTGGTCGAACAATGATTGGAAATCATTTCAAAAAAAAATTTAGTAAACAGCCGCCTCCAGGAATAATAGTAACCAAAGTAGTTAATAAAGAATTTTCAAATAAAATTGAAACTTTTGGTACCGCCATTTCAAATAAATCTAAAAGTTTTAAAATAAAAAAAAGTGATCTTCTGGAGGATTTAAAACTTAAAAACAATATTAAAAAAGGTGAAGTTCTAATTAAGTTAAAAAGTGGAGATATAATTGCCCCATTCTCAGGTGTTCTAGGTTATACAGGCATAACAGAAGATATTTTAGTATCTGATAATATTTTCATTATTACACTCGACGACAACTCTGTTATTTATTCTGACATAAAAATACCTGAAAATTACTCTGCGTTTATAAAAAAAGGGCTCCCAGTTGAAATTAAAGTATCAAGCCACAAAAATAAATTTTTTCAAGGTGAGGTGGATTTTGTTTCAAGTAGAATTAATGCTGATACTAGAAGTTTATTATCTAGAATAAAAGTAGAAAATAAACAACAAGATATGATTTCAGGGTCTTTATTAGAGGTAAGCGTTAAATTCAATTTAAGAAACTCTTTAAGTGTTCCTGACACAAGCGTAATGATAGAAGGTGAAAAATCCTTTGTGTATAAAATAAATGATGAAAATCTTGCCTTAAAAACTGAGGTTAAAACTGGTCTTAGAGATGATAAAAATATTGAAATAATCTCTGGATTAAACCTACAAGATATTGTTGTTGCTGAAGGTTTAAAAAAAGTGAGACCTAATGGCAAAATAAAACCAATTAAAAAATAAATGTTTATTACTGAATTAAGCATCAAAAGACCAACAGTCTCTTGGGTAATGTCTCTAATTTTAATAATTTTTGGTTTATTTGTGTTTTGGAAATTACCTGTTAGAGAACTACCAGATGGAATACAGCCACCTGTTGTTCAGGTTCAAGTAAACTATAAATCTGCTGCAGCATCAATAGTAGACCAAGAGGTGACTCAAGTTGTTGAAGATGTTATTGGGGGTGCTGAAGGCATAAAAAATATCGACTCCAAATCTGAAAATGGAAGAAGCACAATTAATGTTGAATTTGATACTAGTATTGACTTAGATAATGCTGCCAACGACATAAGAGAAAGAGTCGCCAGGATAGTAGATAATTTGCCATCTGAGTCTGATCCTCCTCAAATATTAAAAAGAGCAGCTGGTTTTACAACTACTATGTGGTTATCTCTATCTTCTTCCACTTGGAGTGACCTTGAGTTAGGTGATTATGCTGAAAGATATTTAATTGATCAATTTTCAAGTATTAAAAATGTTGGTCGTATATTAGTTGGAGGACTAAGAGAATTAAGTATAAGAGTTTGGATTGATCCAATTAAACTTGCCGCTAATGATTTAACTATCAAAGAAGTAGAACTTGCCATGCTTGGAGAAAATATAAGTCTTCCAGCAGGGACACTAGAAGCAGATAATATCGATCTAACGCTTAATCTAGATAAATCGTATAATGATATAGAAACAATTAAACAGCTACCAATTAAAAAAACTAAAAATAAAGTTATATTACTATCCGATGTTGCAAATGTTGAATTCGGTCCAGTCTCTGAAAAAACTCTTTTTAAAGCACAAACAAAAGATCAAATAAATTTAAGAACTGTTGGAATTGGAATTTATGCAAAAAGTGGCGCCTCAACTGTCGAGCTTTCAAATGATATCAAGAAAAGATTAATTGAAGTCAAAAAAACTTTACCTGAAGAATTAGATTTAAGAGTCTCTTTCAATAGGGCAAACTATGTTGAAGCTGCAATAGAAGAAGTCTATAAAACTTTAATAATTGCTTTTATATTGGTTGTTTTGATAATTTATTTATTTTTAGGGAATCTTAAAGCAGTTATTGTACCAGCAATAGCTCTTCCTGTAAGTTTAATAGCATCATTTTTAGGTCTTTATATATTTGGACTATCAATAAATATTTTTGTTCTTTTAAGTTTTATTTTAGCTATTGGAATAATTACAGACGACTCAGTAATAATGACCGATGCAATATACAGAAGGATAGAAAATGGTGAAAAACCTCTTGTTGCTGCATACAAGGGATCAAAACAAATTTCATTTGCAATTATTGCAACTACCTTAATTTTGATTGCAGTTTTTCTACCATTAATTTTTATTGAAGGAATTTCAGGAACTTTATTCAGAGAAACAGCAATTGCATTATCATTTTCTATAGTAGTATCTTCATTTGTTGCCCTTACCCTGTCGCCAATGCTAGCAAGTAAATTTTTGAACAAAACATCATCTAAGAAAAGCTTAATAGAAAAATTCGAAAAAATTTTTTTAATTTTTGCTAATTTTTATAAAGAGACGTTAACCATAGTAATACATAAAACTAGGGCAGTAATTTTTTTTATCTTTTTTATTATTGCCATATCTATATTTTTATTTAGTTTTTCGAAAAAAGAATTATTACCTTTAGAAGATCGTGGTGCATATTTAATTATTGGAGCGACAGATGAAGGAAGTTCTTTTGAATATACGCAAGAACAAGCTCAAAAAGTTGAAGCAAGGTTGATACCTCTTTTACAAGCAGAGGATAGTCCTTATTCGAGATTTATAATGAGAGTACCTGGCTTTGGAAGTTCTGCTAATTCCTACAATAGTTTTATAATAATTGCCCTTTTAGATGACTGGAAAAATAGAAGTAAAGGGCAACAAGTTGTTTTAAGAGAGGCTATAGGTAAAATTGTTACTTTGCCTCAAGCCTTAGCGTTTCCAATATCTCCTCAATCAATAAGAGTATCAAATTACAATAAACCAGTTCAAATGGTGATTTATGGAAATACATATGAGGAACTTGAAGAAATTCAAAAAAAAGTAATTCAAAGAATCAGATCAAACAAAAATCTTTCGAGAGTAGAATCAGATTACAATCGAAACAAACCTGAGGTTAAATTAATAATAAATAAAAATAAGGCTAAAGATCTTGGAATATCTACTAAATCTATAGGTGAAACTATCGAAACTCTCTATGGTGGTAAGAAAATTACGACCTTCAATAGGTTGGGTAAAGAATATCCAATAGTTGTTCAACAATATCTGTCAGATAGAAGAAATAAAGAAGGAATTTCAAAAATTTTTGTACGATCAG
The DNA here is from genome assembly GCA_902627735.1 of uncultured Pelagibacteraceae bacterium. Taxonomy (GTDB): domain Bacteria; phylum Pseudomonadota; class Alphaproteobacteria; order Pelagibacterales; family Pelagibacteraceae; genus Pelagibacter. The sequence continues at coordinate 121,991 of CACOKI010000001.1, read as the reverse complement.
AAACTAATGGTAAACTCATTTCATTAGCTAATTTGATAAGTTTTAAAGAAGAAGGTTCAGCTAAGGAGTTGGCTAGATATAATAGACAAAGAGCAATAACGATTTCTGCAAATATAAGTGAAAACTATACATTAACTGAAGCAATAAAATTTTTTGAAAAAGAGATGGCAATTCTCGCTCCAAAAAATCAAATTACTTGGAAAGGGAAATCAGAGGAAATTAAAGAAACAAGTAATGAAATGTTAATCATTTTTGCCTTAGCTTTACTGACAGCTTATTTAGTAATGGCAGCAACATTCAATTCTTTTATACATCCATTCATAATAATTTTAACAGTACCTCTTGCTATTTTTGGAGGATTAGTTTTTATTTTATTTTTAAATACTTCGATTAATATTTTTTCTCAAATTGCATTAATTATTCTAATAGGCATATCCACTAAAAATAGTATTCTTATTGTTGATTTTGCTAATCAAATTAGAACAACAGGAAAAAACATCGAGTCATCAGTTAAAGAAGCTTGCAGTGTAAGATTTAGACCGATAATTATGACATCTCTCAGTACCATGATAGCAATGTTGCCTTTAGTAATTGGAAATTTTGGCCCAGGTGCCGGTGAAGGATCGAGGTTAGCAGTTGGTGCAACTATTTTGGGTGGTATGATTATCTCTACTTTTTTTACATTATACATAACACCAGCTATGTACTTAGCCCTTGCAAAAAATACCAAAAGAATTGACTCGGTTGATTTGGAATTGAAGAAAGAACTAATTAGAAAATAATAAACTTTTTTCTACTTAAAATATTTTTGCATTTATTTAGTTGGTTTTTATAAATATTTGATTGCTTCTCTACTTTTTTAGCTAGTTTTATTACTTTTTTATTCTTTTTATAATATTTATAATTCCCCCAACCTTCATGATAAGCAAGATATTGTCTAAAGGCATCTTTTTTTGAAATTTTTAGAATTGTCTCAGTTTTATTTGTATACCAACCAATAAAGTCAACACTATCTTTAAATCTTACTCTTGACGCTAATTTATTTCCGGTTTCTTTTTTATATTGTTCCCAAGTTCCTTTGATTGCTTGTGAATAACCAAATGAACTTGAAAGTCGCTTGTAGGGTATTACCTTAAAAATTTTAGTTCTACCAGGTTTAGCTAACCAATCAAAGTCTGACTCCATTTTAATTATAGCTAATTGAATATATATTGGAGTACCCCATTTTTTTTCTACCTTTTTAGTATGCTTATACCAAAAGTATTTTTCATCAAAAATTGAACAACTATCAGATGTATTCTTAGGTATAGAAGAACAAGATAGAAGAGAAATTAATATAAAAATAAGAGTATAGTTATAAAATTTATTTTTCATCAATACGTTTGAATAAATATTTTTTTATTAAGAAATAAAAATAAATTAATATAACTCCTAATAAATTTCCAAATAAATCTGAAAACTCAAAACCTCTATTTGGAATTATTAAATGTAATATCTCTAAACAAATCGCGAGACAAAATAAATAAATGAACAAAAAACTTAATTTTGTTTTTTCATATGAAAAGTATCCTAAAATTGATAGTAAAATAAATGCATAAACATGATTAGAGGATACCAAGAAATCAGATGTAATTTGTGGCTGTAAACCAGCATTTCCATAAAACAACCATCCAAGTATGCTTCCAGGAAAGATATAAAGGAAAATTAATACAAAATTTGCAATATAAAAAATTGTTTTTAAAAATGAAAAAAATTTATTAAACATATATTGTAGTTTTTATTTATATTAAAATAATAATCAATCTAATGAATTATTTAATATTAATTCGACATGGCCAAAGTACTTGGAATCTTGAAAAAAGATTTACTGGATGGGTGGATGTTCACTTAACAGAGAAAGGAATATCAGAAGCAAAAAAAGCAGGAGATCTAATAAAAGAAAAAAATATTACAATTAACCTTTACTATTCATCTCTACAACTAAGAGCAAACGATACATTAAAGATTATTCAAAAAATCTTAAACGATCAAAATAATTTTGTTAGAGCTTGGGAGCTAAATGAAAGACATTATGGTGCCCTTACTGGACTGAATAAAATTGAAATGGCTAAAAAACTAGGTGAAGAAAAAGTCCATAAGTTAAGAAGATCTTGGGATATTAAACCAGAACCTTTAGATAGAAAAAGTTTATATCATCCAAATAATATTGAAACTTACAAAAATATACCTGGAATTATTATTCCTGATACTGAGTCCTTAAAAGATACATATGAAAGAGTTATCAAATTTTATAAAAAAGAAATTGAAAATAAACTGTTTAAAAAAAATGTTTTAATTTCAGCTCATGGAAATTCGATAAGAGCTTTGTGTAAATACTTATTTAAATTAGATAACTATCAAATTCTAAATTTAGAAATTCCTACTGGAAATCCTTTAGTAATAAAATTCAATGATGAGCTAGATATTATAGATTGTGAATACTTAGATAAAGATAGATCTAAAGATCTTTTAGTTTATTAAAAACTTCAAAATTTGTTAAGTGGTAAAATTTATTTAAACTTTCAAAACCATTTAATTGATTGCTTGATAATAATTTATTCCAAATCTCTGATATTGGAAAATCATTAACTTTATAATTTTTAAATAACTTTTTATTTAGGATTTGACATCCAATAAAAGTAAATTCTTTATTATCTCTATTTATTTGATTAATCTTTAAATCAAAATCACCTTTCAAATTTTTATCAAAACTTAAATCTTTTTTTACTAGCAAAAGGATATTATTTAATTTATTAGAAAAATAAAAATTCTCCATTTTCAAAATTTCATCCAAATAATTTTCACTCCATACTGTATCTGGATTAAAAACTAAAAAATCATTATCAGACGACTTTTGGATCATGTTCAAAATTCCACCACCTGTATTTAATATTTTTTTTCCATCTCTAATAATTTCGATATCTATTGAAAAATTTTTTTTTTTTACAAATTCGAAAATTTGCTCTTCCATATAGAATGTATTGATAATAATTTTTTTTACATTTAATTTAGCAATTAAATTTATACATTTTTCTAAAAGTGTCTTATGTTTTAACTCTAAAAGAGGTTTTGGTTTTTTTGATGTCAAAGGTAAAAGTCTTTTTCCATAACCGGCACAAAGAATTAAAGCTGTATTTACTTTCATGTCATTTTATCTTTGAAAGATTGTTTTAATAAATCATTAAGCTCTTTAAAATTTTTATTTTCTTTTATTCTCATTTTAATTAAACTCCAAGTATAAGGTATAAGTTTTAAATATTTTTTTTTATTATCTCTAATCGCTAACCTTGTAAAAACACCTATAACCTTTAAATTTCGTAAGACAGATATTATTTCAAAATCATTTTTAAACTTTTTTTTATCAAGACTTTTTTGTGTCTTGATATAAAATTTATAAACATTTTGTTTAAATGATTTTGATGTTTTATATCTAACATCATCGATTAATGATGCTAAATCATAAGCTTTATTTCCTATTAATGCATCCTGACTATCTATAATGGCAATTTTATTGTTTTGATACATCAAATTAGAAATATGAAAATCTCTATGGACAAAAATATGATTTTTCAATTTAATTTTCTGTGAAAGCTTTTTAACAATTTTCTTAAACTTAAGATTAAATTTTGTTTTTTTTTCTTTAGAAAGAACTTTTTTAGCGTACCAATCACAAAATAAATTGGCTTCTTTTACTAAAATTTTTTTTTCATATTTTGGAATGGTATATGTCTTATTTTGAAATGTTTTAATTTTTTTATCTTTTATAGCTTGTATTTTATTCAATTCTTTAATTATTTTTTTTAAAGTAAAAAAAACTTTTTTTACTCTCTTTTTTTACTAGTGCAAAAATTGTTTCATTACCAAAATCTTGAATCTCAATAAAATTTTTATTGTATTTATATGAATATAATTTTGGTGCTAAAATTTGATTTTTATTTAAAATTTTGTTAATTGCATCATAGATAATTAAATTTTTTTGCTTTTCTTTTTTTGCAAATACTATAATGGATGTTTTGTCTTTATTCCTTTTTCTATAAAAATTTCTAAATGATGCATCACCTTTAATTTTCTTTAAAACTAAATTATTTTTCATTTAAATGTTTAAATACTAAGGCCCTTGATGCAAATTGACCTTTTCTGGTAATCCTTCTCGTAATTAAATTTAAATTCTATAATCTCTTTAGGTTTTTTTTCAATCATCTGTGGCCATTCGATTAAAGTAATTGAGTCATAAATATTTTCAAAAATACCCAAATTATCAATCTCTTTTGAGGACTTAATTCTATACAAATCATAATGATTAATTCTTACATTATTTATATCATACTCATTGAGTAAATTAAAAGTAGGGCTTGTGACCTCTGTTAATTTAAGTTTATTTTGTTTTTGAAACTCATTTACTAGATATTTTACAAAGGTAGTCTTCCCAACTCCCATCTCTCCAATTAAAAAAATTATATCCCCTAATTTTATATTCTTAAAAACTTTTGCTGCTAGTTCTTCCAACAATTTTTCTGAGGAAATATCTATCTTTTCATTATTAGTATCGATATGCATCAGGTTTAAATGGACCCTCTACGCCAACACTAATATAATCCGCTTGTTCTTTAGTTAATCTGGTTAACTTTGCTCCAACTTTTTTAAGATGTAAAGTTGCAACTTTTTCATCAAGATGTTTTGGCAATACATAAACCTTATTTTCGTATTTTTTATAATTATTCCAAAGCTCTATTTGTGCAATTACTTGATTCGTGAATGAAGCACTCATCACAAAACTTGGGTGACCTGTTGCACATCCCAGATTAACTAATCTTCCTTCTGCCAAAAGAATTATCCTTTTACCGTTTGGAAGTTCAATTTCATGAACTTGTGGTTTTACCTCGGTCCATTTATAATTTTTTAAAGCATCGACTTGAATCTCATTATCAAAATGACCAATATTACAAAGAATCGCTCTATCTTTCATTTCTCTCATGTGATCAGCAGTCACAATATCTTTATTTCCAGTCGCAGTTACTACTACATCTGCTTTGCTTATAGCCTCTTCCATTAAAACAACTTCATATCCTTCCATTGCAGCTTGTAACGCACAAATTGGGTCTGCTTCGGTAATTAAAACTCTAGCACCACTTTGTCTTAAAGATGCAGCACTGCCTTTACCGACATCACCAAAACCTGCAACTATTGCTACTTTTCCAGACATCATTACATCTGTAGCTCTTCTAATTCCATCAACTAAGCTTTCTCTACAACCATAAAGATTATCAAATTTAGATTTTGTAACTGAGTCATTCACATTTATTGCTGGTATCATAAGTGAATTGTTTTTTTCCATTTTATTAAGAGCCTTAATACCTGTTGTTGTTTCCTCTGAAACGCCTTTTACATCTCTTAATAAATCTTTATATTCTTTATGCATTATAGCAGTTAAATCTCCACCATCATCTAAAAGCATATTTGGTTTCCAATCTTTCTTCGCCTCTATAGTTTGTTTAATACACCAAACATATTCTTCCTCAGTTTCTCCCTTCCATGCATACACAGGTATACCTGACTTAGCAATAGCTGCAGCGGCGTGGTCTTGTGTCGAAAATATGTTACAGGATGACCATCTAACATCTGCTCCTAAATTAACTAATGTTTCTATTAAAACAGCTGTTTGAATAGTCATGTGCAAACATCCAATAATTTTTGCACCTTTGAGAGGTAACTTCCCCTTATATTCTTCTCTCAATGCCATTAGCCCTGGCATTTCACTTTCTGCTATTGAAATTTCTTTCCGACCAAATTCTGCTTGGTTTATATCTTTTACTTTAAAATCTTCCATGTTGGAGATCTTCTAACAACAATGAATTAATTAATCAATAGGACTTTATACAGTTGGAAGTATGACTTCCATTCTTGCACCTTTCTTATCTATTCTATTTGTTGCTTTTATTGAGCCATTATGTAAATCAACTAAATTTTTAACTATATTCAATCCTAAGCCTGAATGTTGACCAAATTTATCTGGTCTATTACTATAAAATCTTTTAAAAATTTTATTAGTATCTTTCTCTTTGAATCCTTGTCCTTCATCTAAAACATCGATATTAATCTCTTTATTATTTTTTTTTGAAACTTTAACAACTATATCTTTATTGTCCTCACTAAAAGATATTGCATTATCCAATAAATTCGCAATTATTTGTTCAATTCTGTTTTCAATACCATTAATAAAATAATTATTTTTACCGTCATTTTTATAAGAAATATTAATTCCTCTTTTTACTTTATAAATATTATTAAAGTCATCAACAACTGATTTAATAATTGGTTCTATATCAAGTTTTTTGGTTTTCTCCTTACTTAATGCAACTTCATCTTTTAACATTTGAGAATAATCTGTAATTAATCTTTCAATTCTTTGAACATCATGACTTAAAATATTAATTAATTTTATCCTTTGATTAATATCATTTGTATCGTGTAAGATTTCAGATGCACTTTTAAGAGAAGCTAAAGGATTTCTTATTTCATGAACAAGATCTGTAGAAAAATTTTCAGCATGTGAAATTCTTTTTTGTAATTCTAAAGTCATATCATCTAAAGAATTTGATAATAATCCTAATTCATCATTTCGTAATTTAAGACTATCAATATTTGCACCTTTTGAATTTTTATCTTTAATTGTTCTTGTATAACTGACTAAATTTTTAATAGGTTTTAAAAAGTATCTATTTAAAACAAATGAAAAAATTATTATTACTATTCCTACTGCTATAGCTGTTCTAATTATAAAAGTTTTTCTTTCATTTATTGCTGCTTTTACATCATTAGCATTTTCACTTATTGCTATATATCCTACATTATTATCATCTTTCATTACATTTTTTATTGTCGTTAATTTAAATTTTTTAAATTCATCTTGAGTGAAAGTAAAAGGTATTCCATAATTCTTAGATCCAGCATAATTAAATAAAATATCTTTCAAAGAAACAGTGTTATCATTTCCGATATCTATATTTTTTGTTTCAATTATTTCTTTTGTTTTTTCCTCACTTAATACTTCTAATTCGACTAAATCTAATCTTTTTGAAAACGATCTAGGATCAAGATCAAGTGTATCAGTATCACCAATTAAATTAAGTTCATTGTCAAAAAAAATCACTCTATCTAAGTTCTGAAAAAGAAATCTTGTTGAAAATAAAAATTTTCTAATATCTTCTTCAATAAATTTAACATCTAATCTATTTAAATTATCAATAGTGTTATTGATTATTTCTATATGGTTAGAGGATTTTTTTTTTATTAAATTTGGTTGTACATTTTTCAAATATAAAAATGTAAATGACCCAATGATTGTAAAAAAAATTAAATTTATTAATAAAAATTTTTTTAAAATAGATAAATTTTTAAGGAGAACGCCAAACATTAGCTAACATTCCATCTATAACCACTTCCATATCTAGTTTCAATAGCTGAAAAATTTGGATCAACCCTTTTAAATTTTTTTCTAATTCTCTTTACGTGACTATCAATAGTACGATCTTCAATATCAGTATCTTCTCTATATGCTATGTCCATAAGTTGTGCCCTTTCTTTAATAATACCTGGTCTTTTAGCTAATTCTTTTACCAAAAGAAATTCAGTAGTTGTTAATTTATCAGGCAATTGTTTTCCATCCCACTCGCATTCTAATTGGGAAGGATCTAACTTTAATTTTCCATGTGAAATTATAGTTTTATTTTCCTCAATTATATCCTTTGAATCTTTCTTTCTTAACTGAACTCTTATTCTTTCAATTAAAACTTTAATTGAAAAACCTCCAGATTTTTTAACAAAATCGTCTGCACCCAATTTTAAACCTAGTAATTCATCAATTTCATCATCTTTTGAAGTTAAAAAAATGACTGGTAATGAAGTTTTTTTTCTTAACTTCTTTAATAATTCTTCTCCATCCATTTTTGGCATTTTAATATCAACAATAGCTAAATCTGGTGGTGTTCTGGTTAAACCAATTAAAGCACTTTCTCCGTCTATATAAGTTTGAACTTTAAAACCTTCTTTTTCTAGCGCTATACTCAAACTAGTTAAAATATTTCTATCATCATCAATTAAAGCTATTGTTTGTTTATGCATACGTGAATATAAAAATACTAAATTGTTCTAATTTGGGCAATGAAATTTAAATTAATGTAGAGCGCCCCAATTATCACCTATATTCATATCAACTGTTAAAGGTATCGAAAACGAATGTTGATCACTATTAGCTACCCCTGTCATTTCCTCGATAATAATTTTACTGATTCTTTTTGCATCATCTTTAGGTGTTTCAAATATTAATTCATCGTGAATTTGTAATAACATTTTAGTTTTTTGAAACTTTTTTTCAGATAATCTCTTTGATAATCTTATCATGGCTAATCGCATTATTTCTGAGGCAGATCCTTGGATAGGTGCATTAATCGCAGCACGTTCTTGGAAATTTCGAATATTGTAATTTTTATCATTAATACTGATAAAATGAGACCTTCTTCCAAAGATATTATTTACATAACCACTTTTTCTACAAAATTTTATTGTTTTATCCATGTAGTCTTTAATTTCTGGAAATTTAGCAAAATATGAATTTAAAAATTCCTCTGCTTCAAAATTACTTACATTAATTTGTTTTGCCAAACCATATTGAGAAATTCCATAAATAATTCCAAAATTAATTGCTTTTGCTTTTCTTCTTTGATCTTGATTTACTTTTTTAATATCAACGTTAAATATCTGACTAGCTGTTAATGAATGTATGTCTTCATTATTTTTAAAAGCTTTTTTAAGTTCTTTTACATCTGCTAAATCAGCTAAAATTCTCATTTCTATCTGATTATAATCTGCAGAAATTAACGAATAATCTTTTTCAGCAATAAAAGCTTTTCTAATATCTTTTCCATCTTCGGATTTAATTGGGATATTTTGTAAATTTGGATCACTTGAAGCCAGTCTGCCTGTAGAAGTTGCAGCAAGTAAAAAAGATGTATGAACTCTCTTAGTTTTAGGATTAATATGTTCTGGTAAAGTTTCAGAGTAAGTATTTTTTAATTTAGATAACTGTCTCCAATCTAAGACTAATTGCGGAAATTTATGACCTTTAAAAGCTAAATCTTCTAGAACAGATGCACTTGTAGCAAAACTTCCTTTTTTTGTTTTTTTTAAATTAGCTATCTTCAGATCATTATAGATAATTTCTCCTAATTGTTTGGGTGATGCTATATTAAATTCTTTTTTTGAAATTTTGAAAACATCACTTTGAATTTTCTGTATCTTTTTTTGAAATTTTAATGATAAAACTTTAAGAAATTTACTATCAATTTTAATCCCCTCAATTTCCATAAACGCTAAAATTTTAATCATTGGTTTTTCAAAAACCTCATAAATATTAGTCATTTTTTCTGTTTTCAGATTTTTTTTAAATTTTTTATATAATCTAAAAGTGATGTCTGCGTCCTCAGCAGCATAATCCTTTGCTTTATCAATATCAACATCACTAAAATTAATTTCTTTTTTTCCTGAACCAACTAAATCTTTAAAAGCTATTGGTTTATGATCCAAGTGTATTTCAGATAAAGTATCCATATTATGTCTATTTTTGCCCGCGTCTAAGGCATAAGACATAAGCATTGTATCCTCCATTGAGTTAAGCTCTATTCCTTGATTAAATAAAACAATAAAATCAAATTTAATATTCTGTCCTATCTTTTTTACACTTGAGTCTTCTAATAAAGGTTTCAATTTTCCTAAAACTAAATTTTTATCAATACATTTGTCTGATTTATGGCCTAGAGGAATATAACAAGCTTTACCAATCTTTGAGCTCAATGAGATTCCAATTAAATCAGCTTGATGAGGATCGAGTGAGCTTGTCTCTGTATCAACTGCAACCTCGCCAACCTCCTCTGCTTCCTTTATCCAATTATCAATCTCTTCGGGTTTTGTTATTAAATGATATTTATTTTTATTTATTGGGTTTTGTTTTTCTTCAGTTTTAACCTCTTCTTTACTGCTAGAAAAGCTAGGTTCGCCGTAAACAGAAATAGCAGAACTTAATAGCCTATTAAACTCCATTTCTCTTAAAAATTTATAAAGTTTATCCTTATCAATCTCCTTAAGTTTAAATTCATTTAAATCTCTTTCTATTGGGGCATCATTTTTCAAAGTCACCAATTTTTTACTAATTATTGCTTTATCCTGATTTTCAATTAAAGTTTCTCTTCTTTTGTTTTGTTTTATTTCATTTGCACATTCTAGAAGCTTTTCGAGTGTTCCATATTTGTTTATTAATTCTGCGGCTGTCTTGACGCCAATTCCTGGTACTCCTGGAACATTATCACTACTATCACCAGCTAAAGCTTGAACATCAATTACCTTGTCTGCACCTACACCAAATTTTTTCTGAACATCTTCATCATTTATAAACTTATTTTTCATAGGATCATAAATTCGAACATCTTTTTTATATAATTGCATAAGATCTTTATCTGAAGATACGATAGTTGCCTTTCCTCCTGCTCTTAAAATTTTATCTACATAGGTAGCTATTAAATCGTCAGCTTCATAATTCACTAATTCTACTGATGGTAAATTAAATGCCAAAACAGATTTTCTGATATATTCAAATTGTGGTGCTAAATCATCAGGCGCCTCAGCTCGATTAGCTTTGTAATCGCTATAAATTTCATTTCTGAATGTTTTTCTAGCTGAGTCAAAAATGACTGCGAAATGGGATGGTTTTTGCAAATTTTTATCTGACTTTGAATCCTCTAGAAGTTTAAATAACATGCTACAAAAACCACTTACAGCTCCCGTTGGTAATCCATCACTTTTTCTAGTTAAAGGAGGTAAAGCATAGTAAGCCCTAAAAATATATCCAGATCCATCAATTAAATAAAAATGATCAGTTTTTTGAATTTTGCTCATTATAAATTAATATAGATTATCAGTTAAAATAAGAGTATTATTTTTTATGGAACTAATAAAGCAAAATTCTCAAACAAAGATAATTAAGTCATTAATTGTTATTTTTTTTGGATCGATACTTCTTGCAATATCTGCAAAAATAAAAATACCTTTCTATCCAGTGCCAATGACAATGCAAACATTTGTGGTTATGCTACTTGGAATAAGTTTTGGAGGTAAGATAGCTATTGCAACAATAAGTTTGTATTTATTAGAAGGAATACTGGGTCTACCAGTTTTTTCTAATTCACCAGAAAGAGGAATAGGTTTGACTTATTTTATGGGACCAACAATGGGTTATCTAATAGGATTTCTTTCAGCAAGTTATCTTGCTTCTCTGATAAGAGAAGATGATAATAAATTAATAATTATTACAAAACTATTAATATCTGTCTCAACAATTTATTTTTTTGGGGTTTTGTGGCTTGGAACTCTCATAGGATGGGATAAACCAATTTTGGAACTAGGAGTTATGCCATTTCTACTGGCTGAAGTTTTTAAAATTTCACTGTTGTTTTTATTAACAAAAAAACTTTTTAAGTTAAGAAAATTTATTTAGGCGATCGTTTAGATAAAATTCTTTGTAAAGTTCTTCTATGCATTTTAAGTCTTCTAGCTGTCTCTGAAACATTTCTATTGCATAATTCAAATACTCTATGAATATGTTCCCATTTTACCCTATCAGCAGACATAGGATTTTCTGGTGGGGCTGCTTTTTTTGATGGGTCGGCCAATAACGCTTTTTCTACATCATCTGCATCTGCAGGTTTAGCCAGATAATCTATTGCTCCCTCTTTTATTGCTGCAACAGCTGTTGGAATATTTCCATATCCGGTTAACATAATTATTCTACTTGATGAATTTGATGACTGAATTTCTTTAACAACCTCTAAACCATTTCCGTCGTTTAATCTTAGATCAATAACAGCAAAACCAGGTTTTTTATTTTTTACTGATTCGACACCTTTTTGTACACTTTCAGCTTGAAAAACCTCAAAACCCTTCTTTTCCATCGCTCTAGCTAATCTTTCTCTAAAAGGGTTATCATCGTCAACAATTAACAATGATTTGTTCTCAAAATTACTCAAATTTTGTAGTGTTTGCTCATTTTTCATAGGAATCATATGGTTATTTTTTTCCACAGTTCAAGACCTCATTATTTACTTTACATTGAATAACTATTGAATTAATTGCTCGAAATATTAAAGTTTTTTTAAATAAAAAGCTTTTTTTTTATTAAATTTTTTTTGGGGGGCACAATAGATGCAAAAATTTAAATCAGTTGAAGAGTTAATTAATCAACTGAGACCTGATAAACCGGTATATTGTATTAGAAAGAAATCTATTCTTTCTACCTCAAAATTTTTTCAAAAAAAATTCCCTGGAAAAATTTTATATGCTGTAAAAACAAATCCTCATCCTGAAGTAATTAAAACGCTTATTAAAAGTGGAATTAACCAGTTTGATATAGCCTCTATCGAAGAAATTAAAGCCATAAAAAAATTTAGTCAAACAGCAAAATGTTCTTTCATGCATACAGTAAAAAGTCACGAAAGTATTAAAGATGCTTATTTTAAATATGGAGTAAAAACATTTGCATTAGATACTAAAGATGAACTAATTAAAATAATCGAAAGTACAAGTGGTGCTAAAGATTTAGAACTTTTCGTAAGAGTAGCAGTTTCAAATGAACACGCAGAAATTGATTTGTCTAAAAAATTTGGTGCGTTGAATGCAGAAGCAGCAGGATTATTAAGACTTGTCAAACAGTGTGCAAATAAAATTGGTCTTAGCTTTCATGTTGGTTCACAATGTATGCATCCTATTTCTTATGCAAAAGGGATAAGTGAGATAGGCAATATTATAAAAAAAACAAAAATTGTTCCTGATTATATAAATGTTGGTGGAGGATTTCCAACTATATATCCAGATTTAATTCCGCAATCTTTAGATAATTATTTTCTTGAAATCACAAAAAGTTTAAAAAATTTAAAACTAAATGATTTACCAGAAATTATTTGTGAGCCAGGAAGAGCCCTTGTTGCTGAAAGTGGTTCGACAATCGTAAGAGTTAATTTAAGAAAAAGACAAAAACTTTATATTAACGATGGAACTTATGGTACACTTTTTGATGCTGGTACCCCAAACATTGTTTATCCTTCTAAAATGATAAAAGATAGTACTCACAAAATTATATCAAAAAAACTCACTGCTTTTGATTTTTATGGTCCAACCTGCGATAGTATGGATTACATGAAAGGACCATTTCTTTTGCCAAACAACATAAAAGAAAATGATTATATTGAACTAGGTCAACTGGGGGCATACGGTTTAACGTTTAGAACTCAATTTAATGGTTTCTTTTCAAATGAAATATATGAGGTAGAAGACAATCCAATAATGAGCCTTTATGAGAAAGACGTCAATAAGGCTACTTTGGTTGCTTAATGTCTAAAAAAAAAGTAGGTCACAATATTAAAAAAGATTTACTTAAAAATCCTGTAGAACATATAGATATTACTTCATTTGACGCTCGTAAGATAATCTCATCAATGGAAAAAATGTCTTTTGTTTCCAGAGAAACGGCAAATGCTGCTAATATTTTTAACGAAATGCTTAAGGATAAAGATTGTACAATATTTCTTACATTAGCTGGTTCAACTTCTGCCGCTGGATGCATGAATATTTATAAAGATTTAGTTAAATATAATATGGTTGATGCAATTGTAGCAACTGGAGCTGCAATAATTGATATGGATTTTTTTGAAGCCCTTGGATTCAAACATTATCAGGGTTCACAATTTCAAGATGATACTGAATTAAGAAAAAACTACATTGATAGAATTTATGATACTTATATCGATGAAGACGAACTTCAAATATGTGATAAAAAAATTTGTGAAATCGCTGATAATTTAAAACCTAAAAGTTATACTTCTAGAGAGTTTATTTATGAAATGGGAAAGTATTTGAAAAAAAATTCAGTAAAAAAAGATTCTTTAATTGAAACTGCTTATGATAATAATGTCCCAATATTTTGTCCAGCTTTTACAGACTCAAGTGCTGGGTTCGGACTAGTTATTCATCAAGAAAAAAATCCAAAAGGACACATAACTATTGACTCCATAAGAGAATTTCGTGAATTAACAGAAATAAAAATACAATCTAAAGGATCAGGTCTTTTTATGATTGGGGGTGGAGTTCCAAAAAATTTTATTCAAGATACAGTGATATGTGCTGAACTATTGGGAAAGGAAGTTGATATGCATAAATATGCTGTTCAAATCACTGTTGCAGACTCAAGAGATGGTGCGTGTAGCAGCTCTACATTAAAAGAAGCAAGCTCATGGGGAAAAGTAGATATTACAAAAGAACAAATGGTATTTGCAGAAGCTACTAGCGTTTTACCTTTGATTGCCAGCGATGCTTATCATAGAGGCGAATGGAAAAATAGAAATAAAAAAAATTTCTCTCAAATATTTGGGTAAACAAATTGAAATATCTTTCAAATAAAAATGGTTTTCTTGGAATTGATAATAAATTTAATTTTAAGGAAAAGGTTGTCATTGTTCCGTTTGGTTTGGAAAAAACTGTAAGTTATGGAGGTGGTACAAAAAATGGCCCAAAAGAAATAATTAAAGCTTCTCATCAAGTAGAACTTTATGATGAGGAATTAAATTGTGAACCGTACAAAGAAATTGGTATAAAAACATTGAAACCTTTTAAAATTGATAAGGATATAAATAGAGCTCTACAAAAAATATCAAATGTTAATCAAGAAATTTTAGATAAAAAACTTTTCCCTATGACATTAGGAGGTGAACACTCAATTACTCCTGGCTGTATCACGCCTTTTGTGAAAAAATTTAAGAATATTTGTCTATTACATTTTGATGCTCATGCAGATTTAAGGAATAGTTACAACGGGGAAAAATTTTCACATGCCTCAGCTATCAGAAGATGTTTAGATTATAAGAATGTATCTATTATTTCCTTTGGTATAAGAAATATTTCTAAAAGTGAAATTCATTTTTTAAATAAAAATAAATCAAGAATAAATATTTTTTGGGCAAAGGATAAACATAAATGGAATATGAATAAATTCAAAAAATTAATTAAAAATAAAACTGTTTACTTAACTTTTGATGTAGATGGGCTTGACTCAGCAATCATGCCAGCAACAGGAACTCCAGAGCCTGGAGGACTTTTTTGGGATGAAACTCTGGATATAATAAGAGTTGCAGCAAAAAATTCTAATATTGTTGGAGCAGACATTAATGAACTTGCTCCAATAAAAGGTTTCAATTCATATAATTTTTTAGTTGCAAAATTAGCTTACAAAATTTTAGCTTATAAGTATTTGTATTAAATCTAAATAGGTTTAAATGTTTTTAATAATAATCTAAATGGAATTAACATTATCATCGCAACAAATAATTTAACACTCAAATCACCTAAAGCTAGAGTAAACCATGGTATGTTCGTTCCATAAAAAGAAATAAAAAAAAATATGAAAGTATCAACTGTCGATCCAATCAATGAAGAAGTCAGTGGAGCAACAAACCATTTTTTTTTTCTTAAATTATCAAATATTTGAACATCTAGAAGTTGAGCAGTTAAAAAAGCAACACCAGATCCTATTGCAATCCTAATTGATATTAAATCTGAAAAATTTGTAGAAAATAAAATTGTAAACCCAATACCAAGTAGAAAGCCAAAATAAACTAATTTTCTAGCAACTAATTTTCCAAAAGATCTATTAGCTAAATCGGTAATTAAAAAAGCTATGGGATAGCTAAATGCACCGTAAGTTAATATCTCATTTAATCCATAATAATTTATTGGAAATTGAACAAGATAATTTGAGGATAAAACAACTACTCCCATCAAAAAAGATAGAAGAATAAAGGATTTATTCATTAAGCAGTTTTAGATTGAACAGTTTTTTTCTGATATGGGGACTTAATTAGTAAGTTTTTTTTCAATTTTTTTAAACGTGGAGATAAATTTTTATTTTTAACTGTTTTTAAAAATTCATCAAAACTACCTTTCTTATCAACCGATCTCACACCTGCATTACTTACTGTTAATTTTAGGCTTCTTTTTAATAATTCACTTGTAAATTTAATTTTCTTTAAATTAGGTAAGAATCTTCTCTTCGTCTTATTATTAGCATGACTAACATTATGACCTTTCATAGGTATTTTTCCAGTTAACTCACATTTTTTTGACATAACGACATGTCTATATAAAGTGTGATATTGATAACGTCAAGTTTAATACAATTAGGTATTTGTTTTTTTTCCTACAATTTCACTAAAATTTTTAACACCATCTTTTAATAATATTTCTCTTAGCTCTTTTTTTATCATACTTACAATATTAGGGCCCCTATAAACCATACCAGTGTAAAGCTGAACGTAACTTGCACCCGCAAGAAATTTTTCATAAGCACTTGTACCAGAATCCACTCCACCAACACCTATAATCTTAATTTTACCTTTAAGTAATTTATAAAATTTTTTTATTAAAAGAGTTGATTTTGTTTGAATTGGTTTGCCTGACAGCCCCCCTTTTTGATGTTTTTGGATATTAATCAAATTCTCTCTTGTTGAATCTGAGGTATTTGAAATAATCACCCCCTCAACTTTATTAATTAAAAGGACTTGTGATATTTCATCAATTTCTTTATCACTAATATCTGGCGAAACTTTCACAACGATAGGGGTGCTTATATTTAAATTTTCTTTTTCTTTTTCAATACTTTTTAATAATTTATCTAATTTTACTTGATCATGTAACTTTCTTAAATTTTCTGTATTTGGTGATGAAATATTTATTGTAATATAATCTGCTACATCATTAAAAATTTTAAAGCATTTCAAATAATCTGATGTTCTATCCTCAGCATCTTTATTAGGTCCAATGTTAATTCCAAGCATTCCTGAAGGTCTATTTGATCTAATCTTTTTGATAATGTTCTCTGCACCAAGATTATTAAAACCAAGTCTATTTATTAATGCTTCATCATCAACTAATCTAAACACTCTAGGCTTTGGATTGCCATATTGTTTTAGAGGTGTAATTGTCCCTACCTCAACAAATCCAAAACCAAGTTTAAATAATGAGTTATATACCTCTGCATTTTTATCAAATCCTGCTGCTAAACCAATTGGATTATCAATATCCTTTCCAAATAACTTGGTTTTAAATAAAGAGTCACTTTTATTTTCATTTGAAATATTTGGTACAAAATTAAATTTTAAAGATTTAATTGCTAAATTATGGGCAGTCTCGGGATCTAACTTAAATATTAATGATCTTATATTTGAAAACATTATTTAATTTTATTTTTTATAAGATCTTTTGTTTCTTTAACACCAAAAAAACTTATAAAAAATCCCATTCTTGGTCCATTTTCATCGCCAAATACAACCTCATAAATTAATTTAAACCAATCTCTTAAATTTTTTGAATATCCATTTTCTTTTCCAGTTGTATAAATTAAGGTTTGAATATCTTCTGGTGACATTTCATCGTTACATTTATCAAGTGTATTAATTAAAGCTTCTAGAGCTAATTTTTCATTATCGTTTGGTTTTTTATATTTCTTTTTTATCTTTATCACATCATCAAAATATTTAATTGCATATCCAACAAGTTTATCAAAGATTGGAAAATCTTTTACTGAGATATCTTTCTTATGTTTCTTTACAAATTTCCAAAGAAGATCTTTATTGTCAGCATTACTTGTCTCAACAAGATTAAGGAGCATAGAAAAAGACATTATCATTTCTTCCCTAGGTATATTGCTATTATGAACATGCCACACAGGGTTCATTAAGATTTGTAATTCATCTTGATTTTTTGCCTTTTCTAAAAATTCTAAATATTCATCAACTGTTTTTGAAACAATTTCCTTATATAATTTTTTTGCTCTTTTTGGATTTTGATACATATACAAAGATAAACTTTCAGGGGAAGCATATTCAAGCCACTGGTCTATTGTAATACCGTTTCCTTTTGATTTAGAAATTTTTTCACCTTTTTCATCTAAAAATAACTCATAAGCAAAACCAGAAGGATTTATCTTTCCAATTAATTTAATTATTTTTGTTGATAAAATTGCGCTTTCGATCAAATCTTTTCCATACATTTCAAAATCTACGTCAAGAGCATACCATCTCATTGCCCAATCAACTTTCCATTGAAGTTTACAGTTTCCATCAAATATACTTTTCTCTAAATCTTTCCCATTGTTATCAAATATAATTTTGAATTTTTCTTTATTAATTTCTTTAACAGGAATTTCCAAAACATGACCTGTATCTGGACATATAGGCAAAAAGGGGCTGTATGTTTTTTGACGTTCTTTTCCTAACGTAGGTAATATTATATTCATTATATCATCATAGTTTTCAAAAATAACTTGAAGAGATGTATTAAAAAAACCTGATTTATAAAGCTCTGAGGAACTTTTAAATTTATAATTAAAATTAAAATTATCTAAAAAATTTTTGAGCATTTGATTATTATGTTCACCAAAACTTTTAAATTTTCCAAAAGGATCTGGAACATTTGTCAGAGGTTTATGTAAATTTTTTTCTAATAATTCTTTATTAGGTACATTATCAGGAACTTTTCTAAGACCATCCATATCATCAGAAAAAGTTATAATTTCTGTTGGAAGATCTGTTAAATATTTTAAAGCATTTACTATCATTGAAGTTCTCGCAACTTCACCAAAGGTACCTATATGAGGAAGACCGCTTGGACCATATCCTGTTTGAAGAATAATTTTTCCTTTTTTTTCTATAAATGTTTTTCTTTCGCGAAGCATTTTTTTTGCCTCCACAAATGGCCAAGCACTAGTTTTATCTAAATTTTCTTTTTTAATCATGAATATTTCTTTTAAAATCTCAAATAATGATTAAGCTAATTCATATAGAGTTGAAATTTATTTACCATAAAATAATGTTCTTTCAAAATGTCTAATTATAAAACAGTTTTTTTTACTCTGGGAATTTTACAAATAATTCTTGGAATTTTTATGATGATTCCAATAATTATTCAGTTTATTTATAATGAGGTAGATTCATCTTTTTTGGGTGCCTCTATAGTTACTATTATATTTGGTATTTTATTTTTTTTATCCAATTTGGATCACGATAAAAAATTGAACTTACAACAGGCATTTCTTCTAACTGCGTTATCTTGGTTAAGTATTGCAGTTTTTGGTTCTTTACCTTTTATATTTTCAGATGCTGATTTTTCAATCACAAACGCATTTTTTGAAAGTATGTCAGGGATTACTACCACTGGATCAACAATTATTCCAAATTTAGAAAATACTCCAAAAGGTATATTGTTATGGCGAGCATTATTACAATGGCTTGGCGGAATAGGTATTATTGTAATGGCAATAACACTTATGCCAATAATGAATGTTGGTGGAATGCAATTATTTAAAATTTCAAATAACGACTCATCAGAAAAAATTCTTCCTAAATCTAAGGAAATTGCTCTTAGATTAATCTATATTTACTCTAGTTTAACATTTCTTTGTGCATTTTCTTATAAGATTTTAGGAATGAATATTTTCGATAGTTTAACTCATTCAATGACAACAATAGCCACTGGTGGTTTTTCAAATTACAATGAGTCAATTGGTTTTTTTGATAATCCCTATATTGAAATATCAGCAATAATTTTTATCATTTTAGGAAGTTTACCTTTTATTGCCTACATTAAATTTTTAAGTGGTGATAAAAAAATATTTTTCTCAGACATACAAATTCAAACTTTTATAAAAATAATAGTAATTAGCATTATTATATTATCAATATATTTAACAATTAATAATTCTACACAAATAAATTTAAGATCTATAATTTTTAATGTTATTTCAATTTTAACTGGAACTGGATATGTCAATGCACAATTTGATAATTGGGGAGCTTTTGCCATAATTATATTTTTATTATTAATGTTTATTGGTGGATGTGCAGGTTCCACTACTTGTGGTATAAAAATTTTTAGAATACAAATTCTTTATTATTTTATTTCCAATCAACTTAAAAAAATAATTTATCCGAAGGGTATTTTTGTTTTAAAATATAATCAAAGCCCGGTTGATAATAAATTTATTTCTTCAATAATTTCATTTATTTATATGTATTTAATCATTTTTTTTATAATTACTGCTTTACTTTCATTAACTGGTCTTGATTTTATTACTTCAATATCTGGTGCTGCAACATCAATATCTAATGTTGGACCTGGTTTAGGATCAATTATAGGTCCTAATGGAAATTTTTCTTCCTTACCAGATATTTCGAAATGGATACTCACTCTTGGTATGATTTTGGGTAGACTTGAATTATTCGCTATACTAGTATTATTTTTACCATCATTTTGGAGAAATTAATTATGTCATCAGTTCAAAAAACTTCATGGCTAGAGTCCCTTTCAGTTTACAAAGATATAAGAATGCTAAGAATTTTACTCTTAGGTTCTATAAGTGGTTTTCCTTGGGTTTTAATTGCTAGTAGTTTAAGTCTCTGGCTTAAAGAGGAAGGGCTTAGTAGATCAACAATAGGATGGGCAGGTTTAATTTTTGCTGTTTATGCTTTTAATTATTTATGGGCACCATTAGTAGATAGAATTCAAATACCATTTTTAACAAAAAAACTAGGACATAGAAGAGGATGGATAGTGCTTATGCAAATAATCATTGTTATGTGTCTATTAGTTTGGAGTTTTATAAACCCTACTCAAAATTTAGCCTTATTAATATCAGTTGGATTGGTCATAGCGATAGCTTCAGCAACTCAAGATATAACTGTCGATGCTTTAAGAATAGAACAAATTAAAGAAAATGAGGGAAAATCAATGGCTGCAGGCGCTGCAATAGCTGTTGTTGGTTGGTGGACAGGTTACAAATTGGGAGGAGTTGTTGCCCTATTTACTGCTGAGTTATTTGAAAATTTTGGTATTGCAAATTATTGGCAGCTAACCTTTTTAGTTTTGGGTATCCTAATTATCTTAATGAATATTGGATTACTTTTTGTTCATGAACCAATTGAAACTGACAGACAAAAAAATCAAAAAGAAACAGATAGATTAATTGAAGAAAAACTTGGCTCAAGAAATATAATTACAAATTTCATTGCCTATATAACAGGAACTATAGGTGGACCAATTATAAGTTTCTTTAGAAAAAATGGTTTTGCTATCGCGATAGGAATTTTGGGATTTGTTTTTTTATTTAAAGTAGGTGAGGCTTTTATGGGTAGAATGTCTATTGTTTTCTACAAAGAAATTGGCTTTTCCAAAGGTCAAATTGCTATCTATTCTAAGGGACTAGGTTGGATAACAACTGTTATATTTACTTTATTGGGCGGAATAATGGCTATGAGAGCTGGAACAATTAAGACAATGTTTTTTGCAGGAGGGTTAATGGCCTTAACAAATCTTTTATTTGCGATTTTAGCATGGACAGGAAAGTCTGAGATTTTATTCGCAATCGCAGTAATAGCTGATGATATTACTGCAGCTTTTGCAACTGTAGCATTTGTTGCATTCATTTCATTGTTAGTGGATAGAACTTATACAGCTACACAATACGCTTTACTTGCTTCAATTGGTACTGCAGGAAGAACTACATTAGCGTCCTCTTCCGGAGCTTTGGTAGACTGGTTAAATGGGGATTGGGGAACATTTTTTGTATTAACAACTTTAATGGTAATCCCTTCATTAATTTGTTTATGGATAATTAAAAATAAAATCAAGATCGGTGAATAATAATTTTTACTTTATAAATAGTTTTTCTAATATCTATAAAAAACCTTCAAAATTATCTGAGGTAACTTCTCAAATTATTTATGGTGAGAAATTTAAAATTTTGTCAAAAAATAAAAATTGGATCAAAATTAAAACTTTATTTGATAACTATATTGGATACATAATAGATTCAAAATACGTCAAAAAATTTGACCCAAAATATAAAATCAGTGATCTTAAAGCAAGAATTTTCAAAAAACCTGGTATTGGTACAAATAATTGGCTTCCGCTTGGATCGAAATTATCAATTATATTAGAAAATAAAAATTATATTCAAATTGAAAAAGATAAATGGATTAAAAAAAAAAATATTCAAAGGATAAATCATAAAGAGTCGAATTTTATTAAAATATTTAAAAAATTTTTAAATGTGAGATATGTTTGGGGTGGAAAAACATTTAAAGGAATTGATTGTTCAGCATTAGTACAAATGTTTTTTATTTACAATAATTCATTTTATCCCAGAGATACTAAAGATCAAATCAAGTACTCAAAAAAAAATTTAAAAAGAGTAAAATTTAAAAAAGGAGATGTCATATTTTGGAAAGGTCATGTTGCCATATGCTTAAATTCTAAACAACTTATTCATGCGTATGGACCTGAGAAAAAAGTTATAATAATGCCAATAATTAAAACAATTAATAGAATAAAAAAAACAGCTTCTCTAAAAGTAAAAAAAATTACTAGAATAAATTATTAGTTTCTTCCAAAATCAGGCTTATCAATATCTTGCTTTAACTTAATGATTTTTGATCTTACTTTTTTAGTTTGAATAAGCTTCTTTATTATTGACTTATTGTTCTTTAAGTTAATATCCTTTTTAAATTCATTCAAATTTTTTATAAATAAATCTATAGCTTTCGAGATATTTCTTTTATTATTAAAGAAAATATCTCTCCACATAATCTCATTTGAAGCAGCGATCCGAGAAAAATCTCTTAAACCACCCGCACTATATTTAATTAAATTATATTTTTGTTTTTTTTCAAAATCCTGTGCGGATTTAACTAAATTATATGCAATTAAATGAGGTAAGTGACTTGTGATAGAAAAAATTTTATCATGTTTTTCAGAGTTCATAATAACAACTTTAGAACCCATTTTTTTCCAAAAAGAATTTAAAAAATTTAAATGTCTCAAATTAGTTTTTTTATCTTTAATTAAAACACACCACTTATTCTCAAATAAATTATGTTTACCATTTTCTGGTCCGCTAACTTCAGAACCAGCAATTGGGTGACTTGAAGTCCAAGAAACATTTTTTTTTAAACTCTTTTTTAAAACTAACATAGTCTCTAATTTTGATGAACCGATATCAGTTATAATATGACTTGTAGTGAGACCTTTATTTATTTTGAGAATTAATTTTTTGTATTCACTCATAGGAGTACAAAAAATAATTAATTCTGATTTTGAAACTACATTACTTAACTTATTAACTATAATTCCAGGTAATCTTAATTTTTTTATTTTTGATATATTTTTTTTTGATTTTTCATAAACAAAAATTTTTTTTGCAATTTTTTTTTTATGAATTCTTCTTAGTAAAGATGATCCTAATAGACCACATCCAATCAATAATATATTTTTCATTTATTAAATATACTTTTTACTGCACTCATAAATCTTAAATTATCATTTACTGATCCAATTGATAATCGCAACATGTTTTTTATTTTATAACCTTCTTCAGTGGATCTTAAAATGATACCTTTATTTTTTAATTTCTCATTAAAATTCTTTGCTTTAAATTTACATTTCGCAAAATTTAAGAGCAAAAAATTAGCAGAAACATCATTTGAAGTAATACCATATTTTTGTAGAAAAAATTTTAATTTTTTTGCATAAAAAATATTATGTTTAACTGAACGGGATATAAATTTTACATCTTTTAGAGATTCTACAGCAGCTTTTTGGGCAACTTCATTAACATTAAATGGCGGCTTAATTGTATTTAAGGCGTCAATAATTTTTTTTGTGCCATATCCCCATCCAACCCTCAAAGATGATAAGCCATAAATTTTTGAAAACGTTCTTAATATAAAAACATTTTCTTTATTCTTAAATAAATCTAGACCAGATACATAACCTGAATTTTTCATGTACTCGAAGTAAGCATCATCGACCACTAACAAGACATTTTTTCTTAATCTTTTTCTTAATTTAATTAGTTCATTTTTATTTAGAAAAGTTCCAGTTGGGTTATTTGGATTTGCAATAAAAACTATCTTAGTTTTTTTTGTTACTTTTTTAATTATTTCTGTAACTGATACCTTAAATTTTTTCTCTTTGGCAAATACTACATTTGCACCAACTATTTTTGCATAAATTCTATACATTAAAAAACTAAACTGAGGAACAATTACTTCATCTTTTGGTTTAAGAAATAATTGACAAAGCATTTGAATTACTTCGTCAGATCCAGAGCCACAAATAATCCTTTCCATATCACATTTGAATTTTTTGGATATTTCCATTCTTAATTTTTTTGATTTTGGATCTGGATATCTAAAAAAACTTAAATTCTTTTTTGATATAATTTTCTGAACCTTTAAACTCACTCCCAAAGCAGATTCGTTTGCAGAAAGTTTTATAACTTTCTTCATATTCTTAATAACAGACCTTCCGGGCTTGTAAGTATCTATATTGAATTTTTTAAATTTTATAGCAGTCATATTTTTAATTTTTAGGCCTTTATAATTAAAATAACAATTTTTTATATAGTATTAGTAAATAAAATTTTAAAATTGACATAACAAATAACATCTTGTACAAAATTTCTGCGCTGATTTACCTGAATTGCGAGCGCTTTAAAAAAACCGCTAAATAAGTTTTTTTTCTCACAATTCAAAAATCTGCTTAAATTATGAATTTTAAAGAAAATATAAAAACAATAACTATTGATAAACCACTCAAATTAGATTGTGGTAAAACTATCAATAATTTTCCTCTAGCATATGAAACCTATGGTTCATTAAATAAAGAAAAAGATAATGCAATTTTAGTTTTTCATGCCTTAACAGGGGATCAGTTTGTTACTGGGGTTAATCCTGTAACAAATAAAGATGGTTGGTGGAGTTATGCAGTTGGGCCCGGTAAATCTATTGATACAAAAAAATATTTTGTAATTTGTGCAAATGTTATCGGTGGTTGTATGGGTTCTTTTGGACCTGGTCATCAAAATCCTGAAACTAAAAAAATATACGGCACCGATTTTCCGGTAATTACTATTAATGATATGGTAAATGCACAAAAAAATTTATTGGATCATTTTGGTATTAAAAAACTTTTTTCAGTTGTTGGAGGATCAATGGGTGGAATGCAAGTTTTACAATTTGTTAGTAATTATCCTGATAAAACTAAAACTGCAGTACCTATAGCTTGTACCTCTAGTCATTCAGCGCAAAATATTGCTTTCAATGAACTTGGTAGACAAGCAATAGCAGCTGACCACAAATGGCAAGATGGAGAATATTCGTCTAAAAATACTATTCCAGATAAAGGTTTAGCAGTTGCCAGAATGGCTGCTCATATTACTTATCTATCAAAAAAAGGGCTTCAAGAAAAATTTGGAAGAAAACTTCAAGAAAGAGATGATCTAAAATTTGGATTTGATGCTGACTTTCAAATTGAAAGTTATTTAAGATACCAAGGATCTGTGTTTGTAGATCGATTTGATGCTAATAGCTATTTATACATCACCAGAGCAATGGATTATTTTGATTTGGTAAAGCAAAATAATGGTAATTTATCAAATGCATTCAAAAATACTAAAGCAAAATTTTTTGTTATATCATTTACATCAGATTGGCTTTATCCAACTCAAGAAAATAAAGATATAGTTATTGCATTAAATTCTATTGGAGCAAATGTGGGATTTGTGGAAATTAAATCAGATAAAGGGCATGATTCCTTTTTATTAGATGTGCCTGATTTTTTAAAAGCACTTAAAAATTTTTTAGATAAATCATACTTAGAGGAATAAATATGAAATCAGAATTTAAAATAATATCAAATTTAATTGATAAAAATTCTCATGTACTTGATGTTGGTTGTGGCGATGGCATTTTGATGGAATTTCTTATTAAAGAAAAAAAAGCAAATATTAGAGGAATAGAAATTTCAAAAACTAAAGTTCAAAATTGTATTGCCAAAGGATTAACAATTATTGAAGGTAATGCTGAAGATGATTTAAAACAATTTCCAGATAAGTCATTTGACTACGTGATTTTAGGTCAAACTCTGCAGGCTTTCCTTAAACCTGAAAAAGTAATAAATGAACTATTAAGGATTGGTAAACAAGCCATAGTCACAATACCAAATTTTGGTTATTGGAAAGTGAGGTTACATCTTTTATTAAAAGGCACAATGCCTGTAACAAAAACTTTACCAGATGAATGGTACAACACTGCAAACATTCACCTTTGTACA
Source organism: uncultured Pelagibacteraceae bacterium (assembly GCA_902627735.1). Lineage (GTDB taxonomy): Bacteria > Pseudomonadota > Alphaproteobacteria > Pelagibacterales > Pelagibacteraceae > Pelagibacter. The sequence goes on along the minus strand of CACOKI010000001.1, from coordinate 95,693 downwards.
ATAAAAGATTTTGTTAATTTTAGTAAAACAATGAGTTTCAAACTATCAAAATCTATAGCTCTGAAAAATGATCAACCATCCATTATTACAAATTCTAACCTAAATATAAAAAATTTGAGTTCAAATCTTGGTATTTTTTTAATAGAAAGTTAAAATGGAAGTAAAAATAATCCCATGTTTAAATGACAATTACTCATATTTAATATTTGATAAAAATAAAAAAAATGCATGTGTTATAGATCCAAGTGAGTCTGAGCCAGTTATAAAAATAATTGAAAAAAATAAATTAAACTTAAAATATATTTTAAATACTCATCATCATTATGATCATGTAGGTGGAAATAAAAAATTAAAAAAAAAATACAATTCAAAAGTAGTTGGTTTTAAAGATGATAAAGATCGAATTCCTGAAATTGATATCCTTGTAGAAAATAATCAAATATGGAAGAAGGATAATTTTGAAGCGAAAATTTATCATATACCAGGTCATACAACTGGACATATTGCTTTTCATTTTTATAAAGAAAAAAAAATTTTTACTGGTGATACATTATTTTCTCTTGGTTGTGGAAGATTATTTGAAGGAACATATGAACAAATGTTTAATTCTTTAAAAAAAATAAAAGAACTTTCTAGAGATACTGAAATTTATTGTGGGCACGAATATACACTTCAAAATTCAATTTTTTGTTTAAATAATGACTCAGAAAATATTAGACTCCAAGAAAAGATAATTAAGATTAAAGACAAAATTAGCAATAATCTTCCTACACTTCCAACAACTCTAGCTGAAGAGCTGGAGTGCAATATATTTCTTAAGGCTAAAGATTTAAAAACCTTTTCAAAATTAAGAGATTTAAAGGATAATTTTTAGTTTATATAACTTGACTATGAGTTAGCTGAGACTATATTGCGTTAATTAAAATTACACAACAATATGTCATACGCAGTAATACAAACAGGTGGAAAACAATATAAAGTTAGATCGGGTGAAATCTTAAAGATAGAAAAACTACCTAATTCAAAGCCTGATAGTAAAATTGAATTTAAGGAAATATTAGCATACGGTGATAATAAGATAATTGAAATTGGTGCACCAACTGTACAAGGTGCAAAAGTAGAGGCTAACTTAATTAAGAATAGCAAAAATAGAACTATTTTAATCTTTAAAAAAAGAAGAAGACATAATTCAAGAAGAAAAAATGGACATAGACAAGAATATTCTATGATCAGAATAGACAAAATTTTTTCAAAAGATGGTAAAATTTTATCTGAAGCTGAAAAAATTTCTAAACCTTCAAAAAAGGAAGTGACAGAAAAGAAGACAAATAAGTAATTAGGAAAAATTATGGCAACAAAAAAAGCAGGTGGATCATCAAGAAACGGTAGAGATAGTGCTGGACGAAGACTTGGTGTTAAAAAATACGGTGGAGAATCCGTAATTCCTGGAAATATTATAGTAAGACAAAGAGGAACAAAAATCTTTCCAGGCAAAAATGTTGGAATGGGTAAAGATCACTCAATATTTTCAGTGATAAAAGGCAAAGTTGTTTTTAAAAAAACTAAATCAGATAGAACTTTAGTTTCAGTAAAGCCCAATTAATAGTACAACTTAAAATTAGCGTTGTATTATGAAATTTCTTGATCAAGTAAAGATTTATATAAAAGCTGGTAACGGTGGAGATGGCTCACCGAGTTTTAGGCGTGAAAAATTCATAGAGTTTGGAGGCCCTGACGGTGGTGATGGTGGAAAAGGTGGTTCTATTATTTTAAAAGCAGAGCAAAATCTTAATACATTAATTGATTACAGGTATCAGCAACATCATAAAGCACAACGTGGAGAGAATGGTTCTGGTCAAAATCGTACTGGAAAAGGTGGAGAAGATTTAATTCTAAAAGTTCCTTTAGGTACCCAGGTTTTTGAAGAGGATAATAAAACTTTAATTTATGATTTTACAAAAATTGGTGAAAAATATGTTGCAGCATCTGGGGGTAAAGGGGGGTTAGGAAATACTAGATTTAAAAGTTCAACAAATAGAGCACCAAGAAAATTTACAAAAGGCACAACTGGTGAAGAATTTACAATTTGGCTGCAATTAAAAACAATTGCCGATATAGGAATTATTGGATTACCTAATGCAGGAAAATCAAGTTTATTAGCAGCTATAACAAATGCAAATCCAAAAATAGCAAATTATCAATTTACTACCTTAAACCCAAACTTAGGAGTTGCTAGTTATGATGATAAAGAAATTACTATAGCTGATATTCCAGGTTTGATTGAAGGAGCACACCAAGGGACTGGCCTTGGTATACAATTTTTAAAACATATCGAGAGGTGTAAATCACTTCTTCACTTAATAGATATTACTAATGAAAATTTAGTACAATCATATAATCAAGTAAAAAATGAATTACAAAAATATAGTTCGGAACTTACCAAAAAAAAAGAGTTAGTTGTTTTAAATAAAATAGATTTAATTGATAAAGATATAGTCAAAAATATAGTGACGGACTTTTCAAAAGATAAAAAGTGTGAAGTATTAACTTTATCTACTTTAGAAAAAAACTCTGTATCAAAAATTAAAGCTAAACTAATTAATTATGCATCTTAAAAATTCAAAAATTATTGTAATTAAAATTGGATCATCCTTATTAGTAGATAAAAATGGGAAAAAAAGAATTAAATGGTTATCAAGTTTTGCGAAAGATATAAAAAAACTTAAATCAAACAATAAAAAAGTTATAATTGTTAGTTCTGGTGCTATTGCCCTGGGTTGCAAGAAAATGAAATTTAATAAGACAAATCTGAAACTTGATAAAAGTCAAGCAATAGCTTCAATAGGACAAATTGAGTTGATGAATTTATTTTCACAAACCTTTTCTAAATATAAACTAAACATATCTCAAATTCTTTTAACCTTAGATGACACTGAAGAAAGAAGAAGATCTATTAATGCAAAAAGAACTTTTGAAAATCTTTTTCATCTTAACTACATTCCAATAGTTAATGAGAATGACACAATAGCTACTTCCGAAATTAAATATGGTGATAATGATAGACTTGCCTCTCGTGTAGCTCAAATTACTAATGCAGATACATTAATTTTATTATCTGATGTTGATGGTCTTTTTACAAAAAATCCAAAGGCTTTTAAAAATGCTAAATTAATTAAAAAAATTTCAAATCTTGAAAAAGAAACAAAAAACATCAGTATAAAAGGTGTGAATAAATTTGGGAGTGGCGGAATGGATACAAAAATTGAAGCTGCAAAAATTTGTAATTTGGCTGGTTGTAATATGATAATAGCTAATGGATTATATCTAAATCCTATTAACCAAATAGAAAAAAAAAATAATTGTACTTGGTTTATTTCTAAAATACCAAAATTAGACGCTAGAAAAAAATGGATTATTAGCTCTGTTTCTCCCAAAGGAGAACTTATTATTGACGATGGTGCTAAAAAAGCTCTTGTAAATGGCAAAAGTTTACTTGCTGCAGGTATAAAAAAAGTATCAGGTAATTTTAAAAAAGGAGATCATATTAAAATTCTAGATAATAAACGCAAAGAATTTGCTCGAGGATTAAGTTCTTTTTCATCTTACGAAATAAATAAAATTTTAGGGTGTCATTCTAATGAAATTAAAAAAATACTTGGTTATATTTCAAAATCTGAAGTTGTTCATAAAGATGATATGGTTAAAATTTAATGAAAAATGAATTAATAAAAATTGGAAATAGATCAAAAAAAGCTTTTTCTTTTGAATTAAATTCAAAGAAAAAAAATAAAGTTTTAAAAGATTATTGTAATCTCATTGAAAAAAATAAAAAAATAATTATTCATCAAAATAAGAAAGATGTTTATAAAGCTCAAAAAGAAAAATTAAAAAAAAATTTAATCAATCGTCTTATTTTAGATGAAAAAAAAATTTTTAATATTATTAATTCAATTAAAGCAATAATCAAAATCAAAGATCCAACTAATGTCACTTTAGAAAAGTGGAAAAGACCAAATGGTTTAAGTATTTCAAAAGTAACAATTCCTATAGGAGTAATTGGTATTATCTATGAAAGTAGGCCAAATGTTACATCTGATATTGCCTCTTTATGTTTCAAGTCTGGTAATCCTGTGATTTTAAAAGGTGGTAAAGAGGCATTTCATTCAAATAAAATATTATCAAAATTATTTAGAAACTCTTTAAAAAAAAATAAAATTGATAAAAATTTTGTTCAATTCATTTCTAGTAAAAATAGGAAAGTTGTTAATTTTTTATTAACAAAAATGAATAAATATATTGATGTTATTATTCCAAGAGGAGGAAAAAGTTTAGTTAAAAAAGTTCAAATATTATCTAATTTACCAACTATTGGGCACTTAGAGGGAATTTGTCATACTTTCGTAGATAAAGATGCAAATATAAAAATTGCTCAAAAAATTGTTCTTAATGCAAAATTAAGAAATACTGCAATCTGTGGTGCAACAGAAACTATTTTAATTCATGAAAAAATCTTAAAAAAATCATGTATTTCAATTTTGAAAAACTTAGAGAATCACGGTTGTAAAATTATTGGTGACCAAAAAATAAGAAAATTCTACAAAGGAAAAATATTTAAAGCTAATAATAAAGATTGGTCAAAAGAGTATTTGTCACCAACAGTTTCAGTTAAATCTGTCAAAGACTTAGAAGAAGCTATTAATCATATTAATAAATTTGGTACTATGCATACAGACTCTATAATTACTAATAATAAAGCAACTGCAAAAAAATTTTTAATTAAAGTGAATAGCTCTATTGCAATGCATAATACTTCAACTCAATTTGCAGATGGTGGAGAGTTTGGATTTGGGGGTGAAGTTGGTATATCAACTAATAAACTTCCACCAAGAGGTCCTGTCGGATTAAATCAATTAGTTTCGTACAAATATCAAGTTATAAGTAATGGGAAAACAAGAAAATAAATTAAACTATAAAAATAAAATAGGAATTCTTGGTGGTTCTTTTAATCCAGCTCACAAGGGACATTTAGCTATATCTAAGAAAGCTGCAAAATTATATAAATTAAAAAAAATTATATGGGCGATAACTAAAAAAAATCCCCTAAAAAAAAAAAGTAACACAAGTATTCGAGATAGAGTTAAAGGATGTAAAAAGATTATTGGATCAAATACTTTAATTAAAGTAAAATTTTATGAAAAAATTCTAAAATCTAATAGAACAATAAATTTAATTAATTATCTAAATAAAAATAAAAAATATCAAATTTATTTCTTAATGGGAGCAGATAATTTAATCAACTTTCATAGATGGCATGAATGGAGAAAAATTTCACAAAAATGTAATATTGTAGTTTTTGATCGTCATGGATATAAAAAGAAATCATTAAATTCTATATCTTTTAAAAGATTAAATGGTAAAAATTTGAAATTTGTAAACTTTAATAAAGTCAATATTTCATCTTCTCAATTAAGAAAAATTTGATAAAGTTTGAACATTCAATGAATAAAATTTCAGATTTAAAGCAAGTAGTAGTTAAAACCCTAGACAATAATAAAGCTCAAAATATTGTAAGTATAGATTTGAAAGATAAAAGTTCCATGGCTGATTATATGATAATAGCGAGCGGAACTTCATCAAGACATATTCAAGCATTATCTGAACAAGTTTTGGAAATGCTAAAAAATAATGGTATTAAAAATTCTAAAATAGAAGGAATAGATAGCAGTGAGTGGAAATTAGTAGATGGCATTGATATTATTGTACATATTTTTCATCCAGAAAAGAGAAAGTTCTATGAACTTGAAAAAATTTGGTCTGAGCTTATTCCAAAGGAAAAGCTAATAATATGATAAAAAAAATATTTTCTAGTCTGTATATTTTATTAATCAATCTTTTTTTAATTAATACTGTTTGTTCTTCAGAAAATGATGTCTATAAAAAAATAGATTTGTTTGGAGAAGTATTAGAAAAAATTCAAAAAGAATACGTAGATGAAATTAACCAATCTGAGGGTATGGATGCTGCTATAGATGGTCTTTTACAATCACTAGATCCTTATTCGGGCTACTTATCACCAAAAACATTTGACGAGATGCAGACTGATACAAGTGGTGAGTTTGGTGGATTGGGAATCGAAGTAACAATGGAGTCAGGCGTTGTAAAAGTAATATCTCCTATAGATGATACTCCAGCTTCAAAAGCTGGAATAAAAGCTGGTGATTATATTGTGAAAATTAATGATACTCAGGTACAAGGAAAATCCTTAAGTGAAGCAGTTGATTTAATGAGAGGGCCAGTAGGATCAAGCATTGAGTTAACTGTGAGAAGAAGTGGGGAAAAAAAAGCTTTAATTTTTGAAATTACCAGAGAAATAATTGAAATAAAATCTGTCAAAGCTGATCTATTAGAAAAAAATATTGGCTATTTAAGATTAACTTCATTTAATGAAAATAGTGCTAATCAAATTGAAAAAGAAATAAAAAAGTTAGAAAAAAATAATAATCTAAATGCCTATATTTTAGATTTGAGAAATAATCCTGGAGGATTACTTTCTCAGGCCATAAAAATATCAGATTTTTTTTTAGATAATGGAGAAATAGTATCTACAAAAAGTAGAAAAAAAATTGAAAATAGGAAGTGGTTTGCAAAAAAAGGAGATCTTACAAATGGTAAAACTTTAATAGTACTAATCAATTATGGTTCTGCATCAGCATCAGAAATTGTAGCTGGTGCACTTAAAGACCATAAAAGAGCAGTTTTATTAGGTGAAAATAGTTACGGAAAGGGATCAGTGCAATCAATTATCCCCTTAAAAAATAGAGGTGCTATAAGACTGACTGTTGCAAAGTATTATCTTCCATCAGGAAAATCAATTTCTGAAGTTGGAGTTGCACCTGATATAGAAGTTGATGAACAGTCAGATGATTTCAAAATCAAAACTGAAACTGATAATCAATTAAATTACGCTATCAAATTGTTAAACGGTTAAAATGGAAGCTAAATTTAAAAATCTACCATTGAGAAATGGTGTGGGAATAATTGTTTTAAATAAAGATAATAAAGTTTTTGTAGCTAAAAGAATTGATAATCCTAAAAACTTTTGGCAAATGCCACAAGGAGGAGTTGATGATGGAGAAGATTTTCTAAATGCTGCCTTTAGAGAATTAGAGGAAGAAACAAGTATTAAAAAAGTTAGGCTAATTAAAGAAATAGATGAAGTAACTACATACTTACTTCCAAAACATCTTTTAGGAGTAATTTGGAAAGGCAAATACAAAGGCCAAAAACAAAAATGGTTTTTAATGAAATATTTTGGTAACGATAATGAAATTAATATAAATACTAAAAAACCTGAGTTTTTAGATTGGAAATGGATTGATATAGAACATATGACTGATGTAGTTGTTGATTTTAAACTTGAAGTTTACAAAAAAATTCAAAAAAAAGTTAGAGCAATCTTAATTGATTGATCTTAAAACATTTATTTTTTGTTCAGTCAAATATTTAGCTTGATCACTAATTTCTGTGTTATTTGTTTCTTCTTCAGCAATTTTTAAAAGCTCTTGAATTTTATTTCTTTCCATGTTCTTTAAATTAAAAATAGAACTTGTAAGGACTGTTAGATTATTATCTTTAAACTCTATAATCCCATCCTCTACGTAATAACTATCCTCTCCAGATTTTGATTTTATCTTTATAATACCAGGTTTTAAAAAAGAAATGATTGGAATATGATCTTTTAAAATTCCCATTTCTCCCTCATAAGCAGGAACTACTGCCTCTATTATATCTTCCTTAGACAAGAAGGATTTTTCAGGGTTTACAATGTCTATTTTGAACTCTTCACTCATTAAGCAGCATCTTTTTTCATCTTTTCAGCTTTTTCAATAGCCTCTTCTATCGTACCAACCATATAAAATGCTGCTTCAGGAAGATGGTCATACTCTCCTTTGCAGATCGCATCAAAACCTTTTATTGTAGACTCTAAATCTACAAGTTTACCTGGTGAGCCAGTAAATACTTCAGCAACAAAAAAGGGTTGAGACAAAAATCTTTGAATTTTTCTTGCTCTTGCTACAGTCAACTTATCTTCCTCTGATAATTCATCCATACCTAAAATAGCTATGATATCTTGTAAAGATTTATAAGTTTGTAGAACTTTTTGAACCTCCCTAGCAACTCTATAATGTTCATCACCAACTATTCTAGGATCAAGAATTCTAGAAGTTGAGTCCAAAGGGTCTACAGCAGGATAAATACCAATTTCAGCAATTTGTCTTGAAAGGACAGTGGTTGCATCTAAATGAGCAAATGATGTTGCTGGAGCTGGATCAGTTAAATCATCTGCAGGAACATAAATAGCCTGAACAGAAGTGATTGATCCTTTATTTGTTGTTGTAATTCTTTCTTGTAAGTTACCCATATCAGTTGCCAAAGTAGGTTGATAACCTACCGCTGATGGAATTCTACCTAAAAGAGCTGATACTTCTGAACCAGCTTGTGTGAATCTAAAAATATTATCAACAAAGAAAAGAACGTCCTGACCTTCTTGATCTCTAAAATATTCCGCCACTGTTAAACCTGTAAGTGCAACTCTTGCCCTAGCTCCTGGGGGCTCGTTCATTTGGCCATATACTAAGGCAGCCTTTGATCCTGAACCATCTTTTTTAATTACACCAGACTCTATCATTTCGTGGTAGAGATCATTTCCTTCTCTAGTTCTTTCTCCAACACCCGCAAAAACTGAAAAACCTCCATGTGCTTTTGCAACATTGTTGATTAACTCCATAATTAAAACAGTTTTACCAACTCCTGCTCCTCCAAATAAACCAATTTTTCCCCCTTTGGCGTAAGGTGCCAACAAATCAATAACTTTTATTCCTGTAACTAAAATTTCTGTTTCAGTAGATTGATCGTTAAACTCAGGTGCAGGTCTATGAATTGGCCAGCTCTCTTTTGTTTTTACAACACCTCTTTCATCAATAGGTTCACCAATTACATTAATAATTCTTCCTAAAGTTTCTGGTCCAACAGGAACTTTAATTGGTGCATTTGTGTTTACTACTTCATCTCCTCTTTTTAATCCTTCTGTAGCATCCATTGCTATAGTTCTTGCAGTTGACTCTCCTAAATGTTGAGCAACTTCTAAAACTAAACGATTACCACCATTTTTACATTCCAAAGCAGTTAAGATTTCTGGAAGTTCTCCTTCAAATTTAACATCTACCACTGCTCCAATAACTTGTGTGATTATACCTTTGCTCATAATTATAAACTTTCTGCTCCTGATATTATTTCTATTAGTTCTTTTGTAATTGCTGCTTGACGACTTCTATTATACTCAATGGTAAGTTTGTCAACCATTTCACCTGCGTTTCGAGTAGCATTATCCATTGCACTCATTCTGGCTCCTTGCTCGCTAGCTGAATTTTCTAACATTGCTTTAAATATTTGTGTTGAAATATTTTTTGGTAATAAATTACTCAAAATTTCATCTTCATCTGGTTCAAATTCATAGCTTTCTTCTGATTTGTTCTCATCATTGTTCTCAGTGTTCAACGGAATGATTTGCTGGGCTTGAGGTATTTGAGTTATTACATTTTTAAATTGATTATAAAAAATTGTACAAATGTCAAATTCCTCTTTTTGAAATCTTTCAATAATAGTTTTTCCTACTTTTTCAGCATCAAAATAATTTGCATTTTTTGAATCTTTAAAAGAAATATTTTCGATTATTTTATCTCCATAAACTCTCTTAAGCTGATCATTGCCTTTGGACCCAACTGTAATAATTTTTAATTCTTTGCCTTCTTCTTTTAATTTCAAAAAATAACTTTTAGCTTTTTTAATTATATTGGCATTAAACCCACCGCATAAACCTCTATCTGAAGTCATTACTACACAAAGATGAATTCTCTCATTTCCTGTGCCAGATAAAAGTTTAGGAGCATTACTCTTATCAGAAATACCATTAGATAAATTTAGAATAATATTATTCATTTTTTGAGAATATGGTCTGCCTTTTTCTGCACTATCTTGAGCTCTTTTAAGTTTCGCAGCTGCAACCATTTTCATAGCTTTGGTAATCTTTTGTGTAGATTTTACACTGGTAATTCTTTTTTTTAGATCATCTAAACTAGCCATAAAATTTATTAAGATTTAAAATTTTTCTTTAAATTGGTTATGATTTCAATTAAATCTTTTTCAGAGCCTTCCTCTAATTTTCCTGAACTTAAAATTGAGTCAATAATCTCAGGTTTATCAGATTTACATCTATCGATTATCTTATTTTCAAATTCTGAAATATCTTTTAAATCTATATCGTCTAGAAAGCCTTTAACTCCACAAAAGACTGAAATTACTTGTTCTGCAACTGTCATTGGTGAGTATTGTTTTTGTTTTAAAAGTTCAGTTAATTTTGAGCCTCTATTTAAAAGCTGTTGAGTTGAAGCATCTAAGTCAGAACCAAATTGTGCAAATGCAGCCATTTCTCTATATTGAGCTAACTCAAGTTTCATTGAACCTGAAACTTTTTTCATAGCTTTTGTTTGAGCTGCAGATCCAACTCTAGAAACTGACAATCCAACGTTAATGGCAGGTCTAATACCTTGATTAAATAATTCTGTTTCTAAAAATATTTGTCCATCAGTAATAGAAATTACATTAGTTGGAATATATGCAGACACATCACCACCTTGAGTTTCAATTATTGGAAGAGCTGTTAAAGATCCTCCACCGTGTTCGTCACTTAATTTTGCTGCTCTTTCTAATAATCGACTGTGTAAGTAGAATACATCTCCCGGATAAGCTTCTCTCCCTGGAGGTCTCCTTAATATTAGTGACATTTGTCTATATGCCACTGCTTGTTTCGATAAATCATCATATATAATTAATGCATGCATTCCATTATCTCTAAAAAATTCACCCATAGCGCAACCTGTATAGGGAGCTAAAAATTGCAATGGTGCAGAGTCTGATGCTGTTGCAGCAACAATAGTTGTATATTCCATTGCACCAGCCTCTTCTAAAGTTTTTTGAATTTGTCTTACTGTTGATCTTTTTTGTCCTACAGCAACATAAATACAATATAGTTTTTGTTTCTCATCGCCAGAATCATTGATTTTTTTTTGGTTTATTATTGCATCTATTGCCACTGCTGTTTTGCCAGTTTGTCTGTCACCAATAATTAATTCTCTTTGACCTCTTCCAATTGGAACAAGACTATCAATTGATTTTAATCCTGTTTGCATTGGTTCACTAACTGATTGTCTTGGAATAATTCCAGGGGCTTTAACTTCAACTCTACTTTTTTTAACACCTTTATCTAGAGCACCTTTTCCATCAATCGGATTTCCTAATCCATCCACAACTCTTCCTAATAACTCTTTTCCAACTGGTGTATCAACAATACTTCCAGTTCTTTTTACAACATCTCCTTCTTTAATATTTCGATCATCACCAAATATAACTACTCCGACATTTTCACTTTCCAAGTTTAAAGCCATTCCTTTAGATCCATCTGAAAATTCAACCATTTCTCCAGCCTGCACATTATCTAAACCATAAATTCTTGCTATCCCATCTCCTACAGACAAAACTTGACCAACCTCAGAAACCTCAGCTTTTTCCCCAAAATTTTTGATTTGTTCTTTTAAGATTTTTGTAACTTCTGACGGATTAATTTCCATATTATGCCTCTATCATTCTAGTTTCTAATTGTTGTAATTTTTTTTTGATAGAGGTATCAATCATTGTACTGCCAATTTGAACAACTAAACCTCCAATTAAACTTTGATCATGAGTGTAGTTTAATTTTATTTCTGACTTAAAACTTTTTGACAATTCTTGTGTAATCTTATTAATTTCATCTTGAGTTAAATTTTTCGCTGATTTAATTTCAGCTTTAAGCTCGCCTCTTTTTTCTGAACAAATACTATTAAAACTTTTTAAAATCTGCTGAATATAAAAAAATCTTCTTTTTATAATTAAAAAACTTAGAAAATTCCTAAATAAAACTTCTAAATTAAAACTATCAGATATTTTTTTTATAACCTGGTTTAAAACATCACGACTTACGGTGGGATCTTTTATTAAATTATTAAAATCTCTGCTAGCTGAAATCAATTTTAATAAAGCATGAGAATTTTCCTCAATCTTTAAAAGTAAATTAGTTTCACTTGCTAGTTCATATAAGGCCAAAGAGTATCTATTAGCCGAAGTGTCAGAAAATACTTTATTTTTACTCAACTTATTATTCCTTAAAATGTAAGTGATTAATTATAAAATCAAGATTTAATTAACATATGCGATAATAGTCTTCAAGTAACACATTGACTAAAAACTGTTTTTTTTGGGCCTTAATTAAAGCTTATTGGATCAACATCAACTGAAAGTTTTATTCCTGATGAAAATTTAAATTTTGAAATTATTAGGGCTAGGGAATTCTGTAATTTTAAAGTTTTTGGACCTCTTACAAGTAATCTTACTCGATATTTTTTTTTTAATCTAAATAAAGGTGCGCTCACTGGTCCTAAAATTTTTCCATGGATCTTATTTTGTATAAGAGATTTAAATCTAATGGCTTCTTTTTCTAATTTATTTTCATTTTCTCCTGTTAAAATAAGAGAGATAAATCTTTCAAAAGGAGGTAGATTGTTTTTTTTTCTTATTTCTATTTCTTTATCTAAGAAAATTTCTGGATTTTTGTCAGTAATATCAGAAATCATTTTTGTATTGTAATTGTAAGTTTGAAAATAAACTGTCGAAGATTGACCTGTTCGACCAGCTCTACCAGATAACTGATGATATAATTGTAAATTTTTTTCAGCAGTTCTTAAATCATGTCCATGAGAGGATAAATCGATATCCACTACAACAATACAATTTAAATTTGGAAAATGAAAACCCTTAGATATTAATTGTGTTCCAACTAAAATTTGAATTTCATTATTAATTATCTTTTCTAATTTATCCTTTGAACTTTTTTTATTCATAGTATCACTAGAAAAAATTTCAATTTTTTTTGATGGAAAAATTCTTTTTACTTCTTCTGAAATTCTTTCTACACCTGGCCCACTGAATATAAAGTCACAAACTCCTTCCTTAGAACAATTTCTTTTGAGATAAGATTTAAAACCACAATAATGACATAATAAATTTCTTTTATCTTTATGATAAACTAAATTTATTGAACAATTTGGACAAGAGAAGCTATTATAACATTTTTTACATAAGACATTTGGAGAAAAACCTCTTCTATTTAAAAAAAATAAAACTTGATCCTTTTTTTCTAAATGAAAGTTTACTTTTTTAATTACTTCTTTTGAAATCCATGATTGGTTTTCTAATTTAACATCATTTAAATTTATTATTTCATAATTTGGTAAAGAGGCATTTTTGTATCGTTGTGTGAGTTTGGAAACTCTATATTTCTTTTTTTTAATGTTCTCGTAAGTTTCAATTGATGGAACTGCAGTTATTAAATTGACAGGAATATTCTCAAATGATGCTCTTGATATTGCCATGTCTCTCGCATTATATATTACTCCTTCATCTTGCTTGTATGATTGGTCATGCTCTTCATCAACAATAATTAATCCTAATTTTTTAAATGGCAAAAATAATGATGATCTTGCCCCAATGACTACATCTATTTTACCATTTATTATTTCACTCCAGATTATTTCTTTATTTTTTTTACTTATACCAGAATGCCATACAGCAGGTTTAAAACCAAAAAATTCAATAAATTTTTTTTCAAATTGATTGGTTAAACCTATTTCTGGTAACATTATTAAACCTTGAAAACCTTTTTCTAAGATTTTTTTAAGAGCCTCAAAATAAACGATTGTTTTTCCTGATCCTGTTGTGCCTTGTAATACATGAACATTAAATTTACGATTTGAGACATTGATTTCATTCAAGGATTTTTTTTGCTCATTTGTCAACTTAAATAAATTTTTTTTGATTTTTTTATTAAAATCTTTATTGAATTTTTTTTCTAATTTCTCGATTGGTTTTCCACTTAACAATACAAGTTTTAAAGCCATTCCTTTTGGCACAAGATTATACTCTGAGAACCAATTTAAAAACTCTAATGTGTTTTTTTTTAAATTTGGAATCTTTAATTTTCTAATTATTTTTTTTATTTTAAAACTTTTATTGCTTTTTTTTTCAAAATGATTCCATACAATACCTATATTTTTAGATTTACCAAAAGGTACTTCAACAAAATCTCCAATTTTCAAATTAATATCACTCTCATACGTGAATGGATTATTAAATATATTTGGCAAAAGAATCGGAAACTTCATCTAAATTAATAAAAATATTTTTTAAAAAAATCATCGATTTCATAAGCGTAACTCTCTTGATTAATCAAAATGTCTCTTAATTCACTTTCTATTTGATCAAGCCTATCTAAAGTTAATATTTTGCCAAGTTTTTTTCTTGCATAAGTATCGATTGTTTCGTGGCTTAGTTCTTTAAATTTATCATTAAGTATTTTTTCTTGATTTTCAATTAATATGCTTTTCACTTTATTTACTTTTGCAAATTCAATATAAATACCAGACCAATCAGTGATCAATAGATCAAAATAAGAAAAATCAATTTTCCCTTCGGATATTTTAAAATCATTTTTTATCAAATCATTAATTGATATTTTCTTTTTTAAAATACTCATCATGTGAGGTCGTATAAATATAGAATATTTGTTAGAGTCTAAATTTTCTTTTAGTTTTAAATGAATGTTTAAATCATAAAAATTAGTGCCCCAAGTTGGAGCAACTAAAATTTTTATTTTTTCTTTTTTATTTTTACTAATTTTTAATTGTTTATTGTCCAAAAACAAATATCTTCCACGCCATGGTTTTATTTTTTTATTTTTAATTTTAGATATATTAAATAGATCCTTTTCTTGAAAACTATTAATAACTTGAACTAGGTCGAAATTAGTAAAAGCATTATCTCTATATATTTTAGTCAAACCTAATGGGGAATGTTGAATGTATATATATTTTGTTTTTTTAAAAACTGATCTTTGAAATGCTGAATTATCAATATCGGGCGTAGAAGAATAACAATATTTAGCTTTTAAAAGTAAAAAAAATAAGTTCAAAAAGAACATTTTTTTAAATTGAAATATCGTAAATTTTTTTAAATAAATATTTTCTATATTATAAAGTGATATTATAATTGTTTCATTTATATTTTTATTTTTAGTAATATATGGTGATAAATGATACTCGATAAAACGGTTTTCAAAAAAAAAAATTCTTTTTATTTTTTTTTGATATCTAAAAAAATTAATTAATGTAAATAAATCTCTCAACATTTCTATTTTTTTCTAACACGATATACTTTTCCAAATTCTGGGTTTTTCTCGTAAAAACCAAAAAACGATTTATTTAAAAGGTTTTCATCTGTATTACCCCTAACTAAACACTGAACAATATTTTTAACAATATTTGCTTGATTAAGTTTGGATGCTACATCAGAATTGCATCCTCTAACTGCTGTGAAAATACCCATCCGACTATCTACAAATGACTCAGATAATTCTTGATAACCCTTATTAACATCATCTTTGTTAAGATAAATGCCATGGTCTGCTTGGACTATTATTGAAGCATTCGGATAATTTTTGATAATAAAATCTGAAAGCTCATGAATTCGTTTAAAAGCACAGTAAACAGATAATTTATATCCCTCTTTAGGTTGATTGGCATATCCATCAATTATATTACAATCCTTATCTCTGTAAGGAGCATGGGGTATCATCATGTGAATCATAGTAAATACACCACCATCTATCCAATGTTCTGAGTTAACTTTCATATGATCAAGAGCTGTTTTGCCCGCATCATTCATATCACTTCTAGTTATATTATACTTATTATTGTATCTATCAAAAAATGTTTTAATCAGTGAATGTTGAAACATTTTTGAAACAGCATAGTCTTGAAAAAAATTTGAAAAAAAAGTGTCAGTAAATGGTTTCAAACATCTATACTCCTTACTTTTGGGACATCCACCCCATGCTGGTGGAATAATCACAAATTGATAATTATTTTTTTTTAAATACCTCAATATTTCTGGATCATATTCTCTTAAAGAAGGGTAAAAATTTGATCTGTCCTCATATATTTCTGATTTATTAGTAATTGGATAATCCATTAAAAAAAGTGCTGCTAGAGATAAGTAAGTTAAATTGTAACTAGAGTAAATGTGTTTAGATACAAAAAAATTTTTTTCTTCAAACTTATTAATCGAATCTTTATAATCAATGTCAGCGTAATTTTTTAAGACTTGAGGTGAACTTAAACCATCAGGTATTATATAAAAAATATTTGGATATTTAATATTACCAGAAGTTGTGATGCCTGATAATTGGTCAAATTTCGTGGTATTCTGTAGTCCAGGTTTCAAAAATTTACTAATAGATGGTATTAAGTTGAACATTGAAACTCCTATATTCAAGAATAATAATATCAAAATAAAATTTCTAAAAACTATAAAACGAGAAAAGAATACTGCTATGAGACTTATCAATACTATTAAAATAAGTATATAATAACCATAGTTTCCCTCTACCAAAAATAAAATTTTTCTTAAATCAAAAAAATAAAATTGTATAAAATTAAAGTAAGCAATGAATAGTGAGAAAATCAAAGTTTTTTTTGAGACTAAAAATAGACTTATGCAAGCAAATAAAAAAAGCAAACAATAAAAAAATGTAAATAAAAAATATTGAATTGTGAAAAATTCAGTTTGTAAAGAATTTTTTCCTAAAAAAATTATAAACGGTGTTAAAACCAATGTAATGATTAATAAAAAAGTACTTTTAGTAAAATTCACAATTTTTTATAAAAATCTTAAACTTAAAAATAATCTATTTCTGGTCTTCAATTTTTTTTTTTTTTCTCATTTTACCAAAAAAATTCTTAACTTTAAATAACCAAAGACGATAAGTTGCAGCAACACCTGCAATTGCAGCTAAAATACTTTGTAAAACAATACTAATTGAACCAGGATCTAAATATGCATGGGCTGGTGAGCATAATGCAAAAAATAAAAATAACAAACTTACATATATTTTAATTTTATTTATCATATGTTTTAACTTAATTATCTATTTTATACTATAGGTCATAATAGAAAAAAATATAATTATTCTTAAATATTAATATCAAATTAAATATTAATTTAATTAGGAGTGTATTGCTCTTTTATCAACGGATAATGCTGCCTCCTTAACTGCTTCAGAAAATGTAGGATGTGCATGACAAGTTCTTGCAATATCTTCTGAACTCGCACCAAATTCCATAGCAATACCTATTTCTGCGATTAGTTCACCTGCATGAGGGCCAATCAGATGAGCTCCTAATACTTTATCTGTTTTTTCATCAGCCAAAATTTTTACAAAACCCTCAGCTTCATCGATCGCTTTAGCTCTTGAATTAGCCATGAAAGAAAATTTTCCAATTTTATATTTAATATTTTTTTCTTTCAATTGCTCCTCTGTTTTACCAATAGAGGCAACCTCTGGTGTTGTATAAATTACTCCTGGAATGGTATTATAATTCACATGACCTGATTGACCTGCAATATTTTCTGCAACAGCCATCCCTTCATCCTCAGCTTTATGTGCAAGCATCGGTCCAGCTATAACATCTCCAATAGCATAAATATCATCCAAATTTGTCTTGAAACTTTCATTGGTTTTAATTCTTTTTTTATTATCTAACTCAATACCAATTTTTTCTAAATTCAAACCATCTGTATTTGGTTTCCGGCCAACAGAAATTAATACAACTTCACATTCAAAATTTATTTTATTTCCCTCTTTATTAGATGTGGAAACAATAACACCTGAATTACTTTTTGTAACATTTTCGACTTTGTGTTGAAGATGGAAATTAATTCCTTGTTTATTTAAAATTTTCATGAATTCTTTTGAAATTTCTTTATCCATACCTGGTGTTATATGATCTAAAAACTCAACTACGTGCACTTCTGACCCAAGTCGAGACCAAACAGATCCCATTTCTAAACCAATATAACCCCCGCCTACAACAACCATTTTTTTGGGTACTTTTTCTAAATTCAAAGCTCCAGTGGATGAAACAATTAATTTCTCATCAATTTCAATATTTGGTAAAGAGACTGGAACTGATCCTGTTGCAATTATAACTTTTTCTGTTTGAATAATTGTTTCTTTGTTGTTTTTGTCTTTTATTAAAATTTCTTTTTTTGATTTAAAACTTCCAGTTCCTCTATAGTAGGTTACTTTATTTTTCTTTAGTAAAAATTCTACTCCTTTTGTTAATATTGTGACTGCTTTTTCTTTACTTTTCATCATTTTTGGGAGATTTAATTTTACCTCACCAACTTCAATCCCTTTATTTGATAAATTTTTAACTTTATGAAACTCTTCGGATAAATTTAATAAACTTTTTGATGGGATACAGCCTACATTTAAACAAGTCCCACCTAGTGATCCTCTAGATTCAATGCAAGCCGTTTTTAAACCCAATTGCGCTAACCTTATAGCACATACGTACCCACCTGGACCTCCTCCAATTACTACAGCTTGAAATTTTTCTGACATCTAAATATCTAAAAATAATCTTCTTGGATCTTCTAGACTCTCCTTAATCATTTTTAAAAACGAAACTGACTCCTTCCCATCAATAATTCTGTGATCATATGATAAAGCTAAATACATTACAGGTCTGATTTTAATATCGCCATCAACTACTATTGGTCGATCTACAATATTATGCATTCCAAGCACTCCTGATTGAGGTAAATTCAGTATTGGCGTTGAAAGCATTGAGCCATAAACTCCACCATTGCTAATTGTAAAGGTCCCTCCTTGTAAATCTTCAATAGTAAGTTTTCCATTTTTAGCTTTTTCAGAAATTTCTTTAATATTTTTTTCAATATCCGCAAATGACAATTCATCAGCATCTTTTAAAACTGGAACTACAAGCCCTTTGTCTGTACCAACTGCAAAACTAATGTTGTAATAATTTTTGTAAATTATTTCCTCACCTTCAATTTCAGCATTTACTGCTGGAAAATTTTTTAATGCTACTACACATGCTTTGACAAAAAATGACATTAAACCAAGTTTAATTCCATATCGATTTTGAAAATCTTCTTGGTTTTCTTTTCTCATTTCCATTATATTGGTCATATCGACTTCATTAAATGTAGTAAGCAAAGCTGCATTTTCTTGTGCCTGTTTTAATCTTTTAGCAATAGTTTGTCTTAATCTGGTCATTTTAATTCTTTCTTCCTGACCATATTTAATTTTTCTCTCAGATGGTGGAGGGTTTACACCCATAAGATTAATTAAATCACCTTTTAATATTCTTCCATCTTTTCCAGAACCTTTTACTGTTTCCAAGTCAATTTTATTTTCTGCTACAATTTTTCTTACTGCCGGAGAAAGATTTTGATCAATCTTTTGTTCTTTAATTTTAAATTTTTCTTTAATTTCATTCGTTAGAACAAGTGGTTGGTCATCTTCTTCATTTATTTCTTCTTCTTCATTTTCAAATACTTCAGGTTCTTTTTTTTGAGGTTCAAGATTTAATACATTATTTTCATTTTCTTTTATTAAAGGGTTTATCTTTTGGATTTCTTTATCTTTATTAGAATTTATTCCATTTTCTAATACAGATCCTAAAAGTGCACCAACTTCTACTACTGAACCATCTTTTGAATTAATTTCAGCTAATGTTCCAGATATAGGAGAAGGAACTTCTAAATTTACCTTATCCGTTTCTAACTCAACTATAGGTTCATCAGCCTCAACAGAATCTCCCTCACTTTTAAGCCATTTTGATACCGTTGCCTCTGTTATACTCTCACCCAGAACAGGAACTAAAATTTTTTCACTCATTATATATTAATCAAAAACTTTCTTTAAAATTTCTTGTTGTTGAGAATTGTGCCTTTTCACATATCCTGTTGCCGGAGATGCATCAGGCATTCTTCCTATATAAGAAACTTCTTTATTATTAGCCTTTATACTATCTAATGTCCATTGGATATAGTCTCTAACTGAAAACCAAGCTCCCATATTCTTTGGTTCCTCTTGACACCAATAAAATTTAGCATTTTTTGCATAAGGTTTTAATTCTTTTACAAGGCTTTTTGCTGGAAATGGATATATTTGTTCGACTCTATAAAAAACAATATCATCCCTTTTTTGTTTTTCTCTTGCCTCTAACAAGTCAAAATAAATTTTACCAGAGCATAAAATTACTTTTTTTATTTCTGTTGTCTTTTTTAACTTAATAAAACCTTTTGATTTTGGATCTATAGCATGATCCCATAATACTCTATGAAAAGAATTTTTTTTATTGAAATCGTCTAAATTAGATACACAATATTTATGACGTAATAAAGATTTTGGGGTCATTATTATGAGAGGTTTTCTAAAATCTCTATGCATTTGTCTTCTTAATGCATGAAAATAATTAGCAGGTGTAGTACAATTCATTACTTGCATATTGTCATTAGAACATAATTGCAAAAATCTTTCTAATCTTGCAGAAGAATGTTCTGGACCTTGCCCTTCATATCCGTGAGGTAATAACATCACTAAACCAGAAGCTCTTGACCATTTTCTTTCACCTGATGCTATAAATTGATCAATTACAACTTGTGCACCATTTGCAAAATCCCCAAATTGGGCTTCCCATAATGTTAAGGTGTTTGGTTCAACTAAACTATAACCATATTCAAATCCTAAAACTGCTAATTCAGACAAAAAACTATCTACAACTTCAAAGTTTTTCTGTTTTTTTGAAATATTATTCAAAGGTATATATCTTGAATTATCCAATTGATTTCTTAAAACTGAGTGTCTTTGGCTAAATGTACCCCTTCCCGAGTCTTGGCCCACTAACCTGACAGGATAGCCTTCATCAAGAAGAGACCCAAAAGCTAAAGCTTCAGCAGTAGACCAATCTATTCCTGATCCATTTTTAACACACAGCTTTCTATTATTTAAAATTTTAGAAATTGTTTTATGAATATTAATTTCACTCGGTATTGAGTTAATTTTATTAGATATTTCCAGTAATTTTTTTGTATCTGCTCCTGTTACACCTCTTTTATCTTTCCCTCTCTCAGGCTTGTATCTGGACCAAGTGCCCTCAAACCACTCTATTTTTGGTTTGTAATCTTTTGCAGTTTTAAATTGATCATCAAGCAAGCTTTTAAATTTTTTTATAGAGCTATTTAGAAAGTCTTTTGAAATTGTTCCATTTTTAATTAATCTTTCTCCATATACGTTAACAGGAGATGGATGGGATCTTATTTTTTTATACATTAAAGGTTGAGTAAATGAAGGCTCATCACCCTCATTATGACCAAATCTTCTGTAGCAAATTAAATCTATAACTACGTCTCTATTAAATTTTAACCTAAAGTCTGTAGCTATTCTTCCAGCATAAACTACTGCCTCTGGATCATCACCATTAACATGAATTATTGGGGCCTCAACCATTTTTGCAATATCTGATGGGTAGGGTGAAGACCTTGCAAATCTAGGACTTGTTGTAAAACCTATTTGATTATTAATTATTATATGAATAGTTCCACCTGTATTATGACCTGGTAATCCAGACATTGCAAAACATTCAGCAACTACTCCCTGTCCAGCAAAGGCAGCATCACCATGAATTAAAATTGGTATTACTTTTTTTCTTTCTTTATCTTTATGAAAGAATTGTTTAGCTCTTGTTTGCCCTAGAACAACAGGATTAACTGCTTCTAAATGAGATGGATTATCTGTTAAACTAACGTGAACTGAATTTCCATCAAATTCTCTATCAGAAGAAGCGCCCAAATGATATTTTACATCACCAGCACCATCTTCAGAGGAACTAAACTCACCGGCAAACTCATTAAAAATTCTTTTATAAGATTTTTGCAAAACATTTGCTAAAACATTAAGTCTTCCACGATGAGACATTCCAATCTTAACTTCTTTAATTTGTGATTGACCTCCAATCTTGATTATTTGTTCCAATGCAGGAATTAAACTTTCACCACCATCAAGTCCAAATCTTTTAGTTCCTACATATTTGGTATGCAAAAATTTTTCAAATCCTTCAGCTTGAATCAATTTATTTAAAATTGCTTCTTTTCCATTTTGTGTAAATTTAAAATCGTCAGTCTTTTCAACCCTATCCCTAAACCACTTTCTTTCAGTTGGATTTGATATATGCATGTATTCATAACCTATTGAACCGCAATATTTATCTCTTAAAAATTCTAAAATCTCTCTTATGTTTGAGTGTTGTTTATTTGTAACTCCATCTAAGAAAATTTTTTTATTATAATCTTCTTTCTTAAAACCATATGACTCAGGGTGTAGTTCATCCAAATAGTCTGATTTCATCATTCCCAAAGGGTCAAGCTTAGCTATTAAATGCCCTCGTTGTCTATAAGACCTAATCATTGCCACTGCTTTAATTGAATTGGCATTAGATTTAATTATTTCTAATTCATTGATTTCAACATTTTTAGTAATTTTTTCTTTGATATCTTTTACAAATATTTTATCTTTTTTAGGACTCCATGATGGACCATTAATTTCATTTACAACAATGTCAATTTCATCACCAATTTCATCAAAATAATTTTTCCAACTTTGAGGTAAATTTGTATCTTTATTAATGTACTGTAGGTACATTTGTTCAATAAAGGCACTATTAGATTTACTTAAAAAACCTGTTTTTTCGAATTCTAAATTTTTAGAAGAAGACATTTTTTTTTAATATAAACTTAGAAAATAATTTTTCAATTAGACAATTTATCAAAAAGAGTTTCACCAATTTTAGAAGGTGAGCTTGCAATAGTTATGCCACAATCTTCCATCTTTTTTATTTTATCTTGTGCACCACCTTTACCTCCAGAAATAATTGCCCCTGCATGACCCATTCGTCTTCCTGGAGGAGCTGTAACTCCTGCTATAAATCCAACAATTGGTTTTTTTATCTTATGATTTTTAACAAACTCTGCCGCTTCTTCTTCTGCAGTACCTCCAATTTCACCTATCATTAAAATTGATTTAGTTTCATTATCATTTAAAAATAAATCTAAACAATCTATAAAGTTTGTACCATTTATAGGATCACCTCCAATTCCAATACATGTTGATTGCCCAAGGCCATTTTCAGTAGTTTGAGCGACAGCTTCGTAAGTTAAAGTTCCCGATCTAGAAACTATACCTACAGATCCTTTTTTATGAATATTGCCTGGCATAATTCCAATCTTACACTCATCAGGAGTTATAATTCCAGGACAGTTTGGACCTATTAGTCTAGATTTTGATTTTGATAATTTTTGCTTTACCTTTAACATATCTTGAATTGGTATACCTTCCGTTATACAAACGATAAGTTCGATCGAAGCATCTATCGCTTCAATAATTGCTGCTGCAGCAAATTTTGCTGGAACATAAATCATTGTAGCATTTACACCTTCAGAGTCTTTGGCTTCTTTTACAGTATTAAAAACAGGAAGACCTAGGTGTTTTTCCCCACCTTTTTTTGGTGTAACTCCACCAACTAATTTTGTTCCATATTTAATTGCCTGCTCAGAATGAAATGTTCCATGTTTACCCGTGAAACCCTGACAAATTAATCTAGTTTCTTTATTTACTAAAACCGACATCTATTTTATTGCCTCAACTATTTTTTTTGCAGCATCATCAAGATTTTCAGCTGAGATCAATTTTAATCCTGAATTATCTAATATTTCTTTTCCCTCTTTGAAGTTAGTACCCGCTAATCTAACCACAAGTGGAACACTAATATTGATTTCTTTTGCTGCATCGACAACTCCTTGAGCAAGTACATCACATCTCATGATCCCTCCAAAAATATTTATTAATATTCCTTTAACATTTTGATCTGATAGAATTATCTTAAAAGCAGCTGAAACTTTTTCTTTAGAGGCACCTCCACCTACATCTAAAAAATTTGCTGGTTCTTGACCATATAATTTAATTATATCCATTGTCGCCATAGCTAAGCCAGCACCATTAACCATACACCCAATATTTCCATCTAATTTTATATAAGCTAAATCAAATTTACTTGCTTCAATTTCTGCAGGATCTTCCTCATTTAAATCTCTTAACTTTAAAATTTCTGGATGTCTAAATAGTGCATTACTATCAAAATTAACTTTAGCATCTAAACATACAATTTTTTTTTCTTTTGTTAATATTAGTGGATTTACCTCGACCATATTAGCATCAGTTTTTATAAACATCTTATATAATGATTTAATTAATGATATTGCTTCAATTTTTGAACTACCATCTAAATTAAATATCTTTATAATTTCTTCACATTGTTCGTTTGAGATTTCATCTTTTAATTCAACTTTTGTCGTTGAAATTTTATTAGGAGATTTTATAGCCACCTCTTCAATATCCATTCCACCCTGATCGCTAGAAATGAATACAATTTTTGATGAAGCCCTATCTACTAGGCATGAAAGATAAAATTCTTTTTCAATTTTTGAAGAAACTTCAACATAAAGTCTTTTTACTTCTCTACCTTCTGGTCCTGTTTGATGCGTAACTAACTTTTTTCCTAAAAGCTCTTTCGCTGACTTTCTTAGTTCTTCTAAATTATCTAAAATTTTTACACCACCAGCTTTTCCTCTACCTCCTGCATGTATTTGAGCTTTTAAAACAAATTTGTCCGTTTTTAACGACTTGCATTTCTCTAATAATTCCTCAACCGTAAAACCAACAACTCCTTCAGGCACTGCGGCTCCAAATTCTTTTAAAATTTGTTTTGCTTGATGCTCGTGGATATTCATTATTTTGTTAAATCTGGATCTATTTTAGAAGCTGTTTCCCATAGTTTTTTAACAGCATCAATAGAGTGAAGAAATTCAGATTTTTCTTTTTCATCTAAATTAATTTCCTCTATTTTTTCAACACCATTTTTGCCAATAATAATAGGAACGCCTGCATAAATGTCTTTAATTCCATATTCACCATTCATATAGGCAGCACACGGGAGCATTTTTTTTTCATCTTTAAGATAAGCCTTTGCCATTTCAACGCCGGAAGCTGCTGGTGCATAAAAAGCTGAACCTTTTTCTAAAAATTTAACAATCTCTGCTCCACCATCTCTAGTTCTCTGATTTATCTCTTCTAATCTTTCTTGAGAAATTTTTCCTTCTTTAACTAAATCTAACAAAGGTTTTCCTGAAACTTTAGTAAATCTTGGTAAAGGAACCATTGTATCACCATGACCTCCCATTACCATTGCCTCTATCTCTTTTACTGGTATACTAAATTCTTTAGATAAAAATAATTTAAATCTTGAGCTATCTAAAATACCAGCCATTCCAACAACCATATTAGGTGATAACCCTGAAAATTTCTGAAAAGCCATTACCATTACATCTAATGGATTGGTAATACATATAACAAATGCCTCTGGAGCATTTTTTTTAATTCCCTCTGCAACTTGTTTAATTATTTTTAAGTTGATCCCAAGT
This sequence comes from uncultured Pelagibacteraceae bacterium, assembly GCA_902627735.1. Lineage (GTDB taxonomy): Bacteria > Pseudomonadota > Alphaproteobacteria > Pelagibacterales > Pelagibacteraceae > Pelagibacter. The sequence goes on along the minus strand of CACOKI010000001.1, from coordinate 70,142 downwards.
AGATCATCTCTACTCATACCAGGCTTTCTTGGTACTCCAGCTGTTATAATAATCACATCTGACCCTTTAATATCTTTATAGTCATCAGTTCCTGAAAATTTTACATTAAACCCATCTACTGAAGATGATTGAGCAATATCTAAAGCTTTTCCTTTTGCAATACCACTTGTAACATCAAATAAAACAACTTCATCAACTAACTCTTTTGTTCCGATTAGGTGTGCTAAAGTTCCACCTATCTGACCTGCACCGATTAAAGATATTTTACTCATTTTTTCCTTTATTTCATTGTTGGCATCACAAATTCAGGGTTAGATCTAATTCCTGAAGGCCATCTTGAAGTTATAGTTTTCAATTTAGTGTAAAATTTTATTCCTTCCATTCCATGCATAGCACTATCTCCAAACAATGATCTTTTCCAACCTCCAAAGCTATGAAAAGCCATCGGAACAGGTATTGGAACATTTATTCCAACCATTCCAACTTGAATTTTACTTGCAAATGTTCTTCCGGCATCACCATCTCTAGTATAAATACTAACACCATTTCCATATTCATGATCATTTATTAATTTTGCTGCTTCCTCAAAAGTCTTTACTCTAACAACAGATAAAACTGGTCCAAATATTTCTTCTTTATAAATTCTCATTTCTTTAGTCACATGATCAAATAAACAACCACCAATATAAAAACCGTTTTCATATCCTTGTAATTTTAAATTTCTACCATCAACAAGTAATTTTGCTCCCTCTTTTACTCCCAAATCAACGTAACCTTTTACTTTTTCCAAATGTTCTTTAGTTACCAGAGGTCCCATTTCAGAATTTTTATCCATTCCAGGTCCAACTTTTAAAGCTTCTGCTTTTTTTGATAATCTTGATACCAATTCATCTCCAATATCTCCGACGGCTACAGCAACTGATTGAGCCATACATCTTTCACCTGCCGATCCATAAGCTGCACCCATTAAACCATTTACTGCTCCATCTAAATCACAATCAGGCATAACAACTAAGTGATTTTTTGCACCACCTAAAGCTTGGACTCTTTTTTCATTTTTTGCTGAATTTTCATAAATATATTTTGCAATAGGAGTTGAGCCAACAAAACTTACTGCCTTAATATCTTTATTTGTCAAAATTGCATCCACTGCCTCTTTATCTCCATTTACGACATTAAAAACACCGTCAGGAAGACCTGCCTCTTTTAATAACTCGGCCAATCTTATAGAGCATGAAGGATCTTTTTCAGATGGTTTTAATATAAAAGTATTTCCACAAGCAATTGCTATAGGGAACATCCACATTGGAACCATAGCTGGAAAATTAAAGGGTGTAATTCCGGCAACAACTCCTAAAGGCTGTCTTATTGACCAGCTATCAACGTTAGTGCCAACATTTTCTGAAAATTCACCTTTTAATAAATGAGGAATGCCACATGCAAATTCGACAACTTCTAAACCTCTTGTTAAAGACCCTTTTGCATCCTCATAAACTTTCCCGTGTTCTGAAACTATCAATTGTGTGAGTTCATCAGAATTTTTTTCAATTAACTCTTTAAATTTGAACATTATTCTAGCTCTTTGAAGTGATGGTTTTAGTGACCAATCTTCAAAAGCTTTTTTTGCTATTATAACTGCTTGATCTAAATCAGACTTAGAAGCTAATCTTACCTCTTTTTCTTGATCCCCTGTCGCAGGATTAAATACCTTACCTTTTTTTTCAGAAGCTCCAGGAATTACTTTTCCACCTACAAAATGTTCAATTAATTTCATGAATACGATCTTTTAGATTAAAAATTCTTAATAGTCTATTGATTAAATATTAGCTGTTGCTAACATTTTTTTTATTTCTGCTATTGCTTTTGCGGGATTTAAACCTTTTGGGCATGCACTTGTGCAGTTAAGAATTGTATGACAACGGTATAATTTTAGTTCATCAGCAACTTTTTTTAATCTTGCTTGTCTCTCTTCATCTCTACTGTCTATAATCCATCTATATGCTTGCAGCAAGACTGCTGGCCCTAAATATTTATCTCCATTCCACCAATAACTAGGACATGATGTTGAACAACATGCACACATTATACACTCATAAGCACCATCTAATTTTGCTCGATCTTCTTTTGATTGAATAATTTCTTTAGTTTCTGATTTAGAATTTGATTTTAACCAAGGTTCAATTGATTTGTATTGTTTATACAAACCATCTAAATCACCTATTAAATCCTTCTTAACTTTTAGATGAGGAAGTGGGTAGATATTAATGTCACCATTAATTTCTGCATGAGGTGTTGTACAAGCTAAACCATTCTTACCAGAAATATTCATAGCACAAGACCCACACACTCCATGAGCGCAAGATCTTCTATATGCCAAGGTTGAATCTATCTCATTTTTAATCTTATTTAAAATATCTAATACTTTAGAAGGGCAGTTGTCCATATCAACCTCATATGTATCAATTCTAGGACCTTCTTCAGTAGATGGATCCCATCTATAAACATTTACTTTTCGTAAATTTTTTGAGCCTGTTTTGTCTTTGAAATAATTACCTTTTTTTACTTTAGAATTTTCAGGTAAATTAATTTGTAACATTAATAAACTCTTTCTTGAGGTGGAAAATATTGAACTTCATTTGTCAAAGTAGACTTATGTACTTCTCTATAACTTATTTTTGTATTTTTACCATCACACCAAGCAAGTGTATGCTGCATAAATTTTTCATCATCTCTACTTGGATAATCTTCTCTTGCGTGTGCCCCACGACTTTCTTTTCTATTATAGGCAGAATTAACTGTCACTACTGCTTGTCTGATCAAGTTATCAAATTCTAAAGTTTCGACCAAATCAGTATTAAATATTAATGATTTATCTTTTACTGACAAATTATCTAAACCATCATAAGTTTTTCTTATTTCATCTACTCCCTCTTTAAGAGTTTTTTCACTTCTAAATACTGCACATTTAGATTGCATTGTTTTTTGCATTGAAAGTCTCAATTCTGCTGTGCCAACATTACCATTAGCATTTCTTATTTTATCAAATCGATCTAAACATTTTTGAGTTTCAGTTTCGCTTATTTCTTCATGAGGCATTCCAGGTTTAATAAGTTCTGCTGCTCTTTTTGCTGCTGCTCTTCCAAAAACTACTAAATCAATTAATGAGTTTGAGCCAAGTCTATTTGCACCATGAACTGAAACACATGCTGCTTCTCCTATTGCCATTAATCCTGGAACTGTTTTTTCTGAACCATTTACAGTTAACACTTCAGCTTTGTAATTTGTTGGAATACCTCCCATATTGTAATGAACCGTTGGGACAACTGGTATTGGCTCTTTAGTTACATCTACATTAGCAAACAATCTTGCTGCATCAGTAATACCTGGTAATCTACTTTCAATTATATCCTTATCTAAATGGCTTAAGTTTAAATGAACATGGTCTTGTTCCTTTCCAACACCTCTGCCTTCATTTATTTCAATAGACATAGATCTGCTAACAACATCTCTTGAAGCTAAATCTTTTGCTTTGGGTGCATATCTTTCCATAAATCTCTCACCTTTAGAATTCGTGAGGTATCCTCCCTCTCCTCTAGCTCCTTCTGTTATTAAAGTTCCATGTCCATAAATTCCTGTTGGATGAAATTGTACAAACTCCATATCTTGTAAAGGTAAACCAGCTCTTAAAACCATAGCATTACCATCTCCAGTACAAGTATGTGCAGAAGTAGCTGAATAATAAACTTTACCATAACCACCTGTAGCAATAATCACAGTATGAGATCTAAATCTATGAATAGTTCCGTCATTTAAATTCCAAGCAATCAATCCCTTACAAGCTCCATCTTTCATTAGTAAATCTAATGCAAAATATTCTATAAAGAATTCAGTTTTATGTTTTAGCGCTTGCCCATATAATGTATGTAAAATTGCATGACCAGTTCTGTCAGCTGCAGCACAAGTTCTTTGCACTATTCCATTTCCATAATTTTTTGTCATCCCACCAAATGGTCTTTGATAAATCTTGCCGTCATCTGTTCTACTAAAAGGTACGCCATATTTTTCTAATTCAATTACAGCCTTCGGAGCCTCTTTGCAAAGATATTCGATACTATCTTGATCACCCAACCAATCTGCACCTTTAACAGTATCGTACATGTGCCAACGCCAATCATCTTCACCCATATTACCTAAAGCAGCAGATATACCACCTTGAGCGGCAGAGGTATGACTTCTAGTAGGAAAAACTTTTGAAATACATGCAGTTTTTAATCCAGCTTCACTTAAACCAACTGCAGCTCTCAAGCCTGAGCCTCCAGCACCTAGAACCACTACATCGTATTCATGATCAATTATTTTATATGAATTCATAATATAGATATTAATATAATTGTAATTAGTGGAATTACCACCGCTGATACATATAAAACTCTGTTTGCGACATTTTTGATTTTAGTATTTTTAATATAATCTTCAAAAACCTCACTAATACTTAAGGCTGAAAAAAAATATGCATTTATAATAAATAAACTAAATAAAAACTTTGATAATGGATTTGTAAAAAAATTTACAACAATGAAATATTCTTGATCATAAATTGTTATAAAATTCAAAATAAACCATATCATTAAAGGAACTAATATAATTCCACTAATTTTTAAAAAAATCCATTTCTTGGTTGCATTAATCATTTCAAAAAAAATTTTTTCCAACTAAATAAAAAAATATAGTTAAAACTATTGATCCAAATATTACCATTAGACCTGTTATTTTTGTTGTTTTAAGTTCAAATCCATAACCTAAATCCATTATTGCGTGTCTTATCTCACTCAAAATTTGAAAAGAAAAAGACCAAATAAGTCCTAAAATCAAAAATTTGCCTATAGTTGAACTTAAAAAAGAATAAAAAAATTTGTAATTAGTTTCACCAAGAATAAGAATTGAAGCTAGTAGGCAGATAAATGTAACTGCAATTATATTTATTATTCCTGTTATTCTATGTGATATAGATACCAATGATGAGATATGCCATTTATAAATTTGGATATGAGGAGATAATGGTGTTTTATTTTCCATAAAAATTATTTTTAATCAATGTTTCAGCTATTTCTACTGCATTCAAGGCCGCGCCTCTTAAGAGATTATCTGAAACTATCCATAAATTTAATCCATTTTTTATAGTTTTATCTTCTCTTATTCTTGAGATAAATGTTTCATCTTTTCCCTCAGCTTCCAATGGTGTTGAATACCCACCGTCAATTCTCTCATCAATAACTTTACAACCTTCAAAATTATTTAATGCACTTCTAACTTTTTCAAGAGAAAATGATTTTTCAAATTGTATATTAACCGATTCTGAGTGTGAAACAGAAATCGGCAATCTTACACATGTTGCTGTAAGATCAATTTTATCATCTAAAATTTTTTTTGTTTCTTTGCTCATTTTTAATTCTTCTTTTGTATAACCATCATCTGCAAAAACATCTATATGAGGAATAGCGTTAAAAGCTATTTGTTTTGTAAAATTTTTAGATTTTACATTTTTACCATCTAAAACTAATTTAGTTTGTTCAATTAATTCATCCATAGGTGCTTTACCACCACCTGAAACTGATTGGTATGTTGAGACTACTATTCTTTTTATTACAAAAAGATCATGTAGAGGTTTACAAGCAATTACTAACTGTGCTGTTGAACAATTTGGATTAGCAATAATATTTTTTTTTATTTGATCAAGATGACTTGAATTAACTTGGGGGACAATTAAAGGCACATCTGGATCCATTCTAAAAAAACTTGAATTATCAATAACTAAACAATGCTTTGCAGCTTTTTCGGCAAATTTTTCTGAGATTTTTTTTCCTGCAGCAAAAAAAGCAATTTTTACTTTAGAAAAATCAAAATTTTCTAAATTTAAAACCTCATGATCTTTACCTTTAAAAATAATTTTTTGGCCTTCACTTTTTGATGAAGCAACTAAATATAAATTATCGAAAGGCAGTTCTTTTTTTTCAAGAACTTCTAACGTTTTTCTTCCTACATTTCCAGTTGCTCCAACTATTGCAATATTCATGATGTAGGTTTTATACTAGATGAAAGGTAAATCGCAAACTTTAACAGTAAAAGAATTTCCTTCAATTTCCAACAAACCTGATGTAGATGCTTTACAATAAGGCTCATTTATCATTGCTATACCTATAACTTTTTTAAAATGAGGCGAATAACAAGCTGATCTAAGATCACCAATAAAATTATCTCTATCATCCTTAATATTTAAAGATTTAGTTAAATTAATTTTATCAGTGTCGATATAAACACCCATTAATTTTCGCTTTATGCCTTCTTTTTTAATTTTTTTTAATTTTTCTTTTCCTAAAAAAGATATATCGGTGTCTAAATTTACATACTTCTCAAAACCACACTCGAAAGGATTATCGTTATTATCAAAATCATTCCCATAAGATAAAAGGCCACTTTCAATTCTTTCTATAAGATTGGGACAACCAGGCTTTAAGTTAAATTCTTTACCTATTTCAAATAAATGATCATAAAGATCCAAACCAGATTGAGTATTTTCTACATACACTTCAAAACCTCCTTGTTTTGACCAGCCAGATCTTGCAATCAAATGCTTAACACCTTTGAAATCAAAATAATCAAAACCAAAAAATTTTAATTCTGCAATTTTTTTTCCAAAAACTTTTTCCATTAAGCTAAATGATTTTGGTCCTTGTATCGCAATAATATCAACATTAGGCTCAAAAATTTTAACTTTAAAATTATTTCCAGATGCAATACCTTTTGCAAAAAAAATAACATCTGAGTCAGCGATTGAAATCCACCATCTATCTTCAGATAATTTTAAAATCACTGGATCATTAACTAAATTTCCATCATCATCAATAATTGGACAATAATAACACCTTCCTATTTTTGATTTTGATAAATCTCTACAAGTCATTAATTGAACAAGTTTTGCTGCATCTTCCCCGATAATTTCAACTTGTCTTTCAGCAGCTACATCCCAAACTTGAACATCTTTTTTAAGATGGTTACAAGACTCTTCTATTGAGCCAAAAGCTGCAGGTAATAACATATGGTTGTAGACAGTATATGCTGTAACTCCTTGCTTTTCTATTCTTGAAGTATATGGAGAACTTCTTACTCTTCTTGATTTTGCAATTGAATAATTTTTCATGATTTTAAAAATTCAAAAATCTTTTCTCTCATTTCAAAAGCTTTTTCAATCATAATCATATGACCTGATCCACTTATCACATGAGTTGTCGAATTTTTAATTAAATTTGAAAATTTTTTCCCTGCCTCTAAATTGACCATTTTGTCCAATTCACCTAAAATAAACAAAGATGGAAGATTTATTGTTTTTGAAGCCTCAAAACCATTCAAATAATTGTTACACGCTTTTAAATCAACAGCCAATATTTCACTTATATCTCTTGGTGATTGAATAATTTTTTCTATTGGATTTCCACCTATAAATTTTTTAGAACCTTCATAGCCCCATTTCATCATTAATTTTACAGCATCAGAATCACCATTTTCAGCTAACTCTATCAAATCAGAGTGAACAGGCATTTTATTTGAACCCCCAATAAAAACTAATTTTTTTAACTTGTTTTTATATTTATAAGCATACTCAAGTACTTCTAAACAACCTTGAGAGTGACCAACCAAAACTAGATTATTCAAATTCAATTTACTGAATACTTTTTCTAACCAATCAGCAATTTTTTCAATACTATCTAAACAAGGCCCATCTGAATTCCCATGTCCAGGCAAATCAATAGATAATACATTAAAATTTTTATTTGAAAAAAACTGTTCTGTCAGGGACCAAACTATATGAGTGAGACCACTGCCATGTAAAAATACAATAGTTTCTTTATCAGAGTCAATGCCTTGTCCTGCATCAGATGCATAAATACTTTTATTGTCTATTTGAAATATCAATTAATTACCTAAAATTTTTTTCTAAGCTCAAACTTCTGAATTTTACCAGTTGAAGTTTTTGGTAAATCACAAAAAACTACTTGTTTTGGCACCTTGAATCCTGCCAGTGTTTCCTTACAAAAACTTATTAATTCTTTTTCTGTTACGGGCTTATCTTTGACCATTTCAATAAATGCACATGGCACTTCTCCCCATTTTTCATCTGGTTTAGCTACCACTGCTGCAATAGACACTGAAGGGTGTTTCGCTAAAGTATTCTCTATTTCTATCGAGGAAATGTTTTCACCTCCTGAAATAATAATATCTTTGGACCTGTCTTGAATTTTAACATAACCATCGGGATGCATAACTGCTAAATCGCCAGAATGAAACCACCCACCATGCATAGCTTTGGATGTTGCATCCTTATCTTTAAAATATCCTTTCATGACAACATTTCCTTTAATCATTATCTCACCAATTGTTTTTCCATCTTTAGGAACCTCTACCATTGTCTCTGGATTCATAACTGCTATTCCTTCAGTATTTGGATACCTCACTCCTTGTCTTGCTTTTATCTCATTTTGTTTTTCCTCATCAAATTTATTCCAAGCATCATTCCAAGCACATTGAGTAACATGACCATAAGTTTCTGTTAAACCATAGACATGCATCACTTCGAATCCAAGTTCATTCATCTTTTTAAATATAATACTTGGTGGTGGAGCTCCAGCAGTAAGTACATAAACCTTTTGTTTTAATTTTTTTCTATCAGACTCTGCTGCCCCTGTAATCATATTCAATACAATTGGTGCTCCACCGAAATGAGTTACATTATACTTATCAATCAATTCAAATATTTTTTTAACATCTATATTTCTTAGACAAATTGTTCTTCCATTTAACATTGGGATAGTCCACGGATAGCCCCATCCATTACAATGAAACATTGGTACTATTGTTAAAAAATTTAATCTATTAGGCATGTTCCAAGCAACTGCGCTTCCAGTAGACATTAAATATGATCCTCTGTGATGATAGACAACACCTTTTGGATTTCCTGTTGTTCCAGATGTGTAACTTAACGATATAGCTTGCCATTCATCCTCTGGCATTTCCCAATTATAATCTTCATCACCAGTACCAAGAAAGCTTTCATACTCTAATTCACCAATTTTCTCACACTTAGACTGATCAGCAAATTTATCATTTATGTCAATTATAATAATTTTTCTTTTTAAAGTGCTTAAAGCTTTTTTTACTTCCACATGGAGTTGTCTATCCACAACTAATACTTTTGCCTCACTGTGATCTAAAATATAAGCAATAGTTTTAGCATCTAATCTTATATTAATAGTATTTAATACTGCGCCTGTCATTGGCACTGAGTAATGACCTTCAAAAATTTCTGGAGTATTAAAAGCTAAAAAAGAAACAGTATCACCTTTTCCAACACCAATTTTATTTAGTGCACTAGCAAATTTAACTGTTCTTTTATAAACCTGATCCCAAGTATATTTACGGTCCTCGTAAATAACCGCCTCATAATTTGGATAAATTTCTTTAGCTCTTTTTAAAAAAGTTAAGGGTGTTAATGGAACATAATTAGCTTTATTTTTGTCCAAGTTCTTATCGTAATGGCTCATATTAATTAAATTTGAAGTTCATTATATTAGAACTGCCTGAAATAGCAGTTTTATAATGTTGTTCAGCTCTTGGCAGGACTTTATCAAAATAGAATTTAGCTGTATTTATCTTGTCATCATAAAAATTTTTATTTTCATTATAATCTTTAAAACTTACCTCTAAAACTTTGATCCAAGAGTAGGCAATAGATACATATCCTAATGTTCTTAAATAATCGTTAGCCGCTGCACTTACATCATCCTTTTCGGTTTTATTTTTATCATCTATCCATTCGCTAAACTTAGTCAAAATATTCAGATAATGATCAAAATCTTTAATAAACGGTTTAATTTTTTCATTATTAGAATCAATCTCCGATTTTACTAAATCTAAAAATTTTTTAATAACATTCCCATTTTTATTTGAAAGTTTTCTGAACACTAAATCTGCCGCTTGAACTGAATTTGTCCCCTCATAAATCGGTGTTATTCTATTATCACGATACAATTGTTCAATCCCCTGATCTTTCGTATAACCATAACCCCCATGTATTTGCATTGCATCATTCGTAATTTCCATAGCTAGATCAGTGAATAATGATTTTACTACTGGAGTCATTAATGAAACATAATCAGATGCTTCTTGTCTTATTTTATCATTTGGATGATTAAGACTTACTTCGGTTTGTTGTGATAACCAAAAACATAATGCTCTTTCACCTTCAATTATAGATTTCATATTTAATAATGTTCTCCTAATATCCGCATGTTCTATTATCAAATCTGCACCGTTTGTTGATTTCATTTTATTTGTTTTGCCTTGTTTTCTCTCTTTTGCGTATGCTAATGAATTTTGATATGCAATTTCAGAAATACCTAGTCCTTGAATACCAACAACAATTCTCTCAAGATTCATCATTGTGAACATTGCATTCAAACCTTTATCCTTTTGCCCAATCATATATCCTGTAGCTTCATCAAAATTTAATACACATGTTGCAGAACCTTTTATCCCCATTTTATTTTCAATAGAACCTGTCGAAATTCCATTTCTAGGTCCTACTTTTCCATCGTCTTTAACAACATATTTTGGAACTAAAAATAAACTTATACCTTTTGTTCCAGCAGGAGAGTCGCTTGCTCTTGCCAATACTAAATGAATTATATTCTCAGTTAAATCATGATCACCTGAAGTAATAAAAATTTTTTGCCCACTTATTTTATAAGTTCCATCTGACTGTTCGGATGCTTTAGTTTTGAGCAGACCCAAATCAGTTCCACATACTGGTTCAGTTAAGCACATAGTCCCGCTCCATTTTCCTTCAACTATTTTTGGCAAATATTTATCCTTGATTTCATCTGTAGCATGGTGATTTATACAGTTGTAAGCACCTATACTTAGTTCACTATAAAGTTTAAAAGAAAGACTTGCAGCAGATAACATTTCATCAAAAAAAGCGCTAACTGTTTTTGGCATTCCTTGGCCTCCATATTTTGGGTCGCAAGATAATGAGGTCCAACCATCTTCAATATACTTTTGATATGCTTCTTTGTATCCTGGTGGTGTTCGAACAACTCCATTTTCTAAAACTGCTGGATTTTCATCTCCAACTTTTGCAAGAGGTAAAATAAGATTTTGATTAATTTTAGCCGCTTCCTGTAAAATATCTTTTACAAGGTCTGAGCTTACTTCTTTATATTTCTCTAATTCATTATAATTTTTATTGTTTCTTAATTTTTCAAAAAGAAACATCATATCTTCTACTGGTGCTGTATAGCTTGGCATAAATTTAGTTTAAAATAATTAATTGATTATTGCAATTTTGAAATTATCGCATCACCCATTTGAGATGTTGATACTTCCTTCATTCCTCCAGATAAAATGTCTTTTGTTCTCAATCCATCATTTAATACGTCTTGCACAGCTTTTTCTAACGCTTCTGCTTCTTTATCTAAATCTAAAGAATATCTTAAAGCCATAGCAAAACTTAATATTGTTGCGATTGGATTTGCTATACCTTTACCAGCAATATCTGGAGCAGATCCATGAATAGGTTCATACATTGCTCGCATTTCACCATCTTTATTTTTCGCTCCTAATGACGCCGAGGGCAAGAGACCTAGCGAGCCTGTTAACATAGAAGCTTGATCAGATAACATATCACCAAATAAATTATCTGTTACAATAACATCAAATTGCTTTGGATTCCTTAATAATTGCATTGAACAATTATCTGCAAGCATATGACTCAACTCTACATCTTTGTACTCTTTGTCATGAAGAGTTTGTACTTCCTCTTTCCAAAGTTGTCCTGCCTCCATAACATTTGATTTTTCACATGAAGTAACTTTATTAGATCTTTTTTTAGCTAAATCAAATGCAATTCTTGCTACACGTATTATTTCGCTACTAGTATAAGTATGTGTATTAATTCCTTTTCTCTCACCATTTTCAATCGGTTTAATACCTCTAGGTTCACCAAAATATATTCCACCTGTCAATTCTCTTACTATCATTATATCTAAACCAGAAACAATTTCTGGCTTTAAAGTTGAGGCATCAACTAATTGTTTAAAACATATTGCTGGCCTAAGGTTAGCAAAAAGTTTCAATTCTTTTCTTAATTTAAGAAGTGCTCTCTCGGGTTTTTTTGAAAATTCTAATTTATCCCATTTTGGTCCACCAACTGCACCCAACATTACGAATGAACTTTCTAATGCTTTATAAAAAACTTCATCAGTTATTGGAGTGCCATATTTATCATATGAACAACCACCTGCTAAATCTTCATCTATTTCAAAATCCATAGATTTTTTTTTATTGAACCAAGTAACTATTTTTTTAACTTCACCAATAACTTCAGGGCCTATTCCGTCACCGGGAAGAAGTAATATCTTTCTTTTATTTACTTTAATCATTAAAGATCCATGGTTTTTTAACTTTTAGATCTTTTTCAAAATTTTCGATTTTCTCCGATTTATTAAGTGAAAGTGCTATATCGTCTAGTCCCTCTAAAAGACACTTTTTTTTGAAAGGGTCAATTTTGAATTTAATTTCATTATTTCCGTAAACTATTTTTTCTTCATTAAGATCTATAGAAACTTCTTCTTTTCTATTTGCATACTCAGATAATTCTTTTATTTTTTCATCATCTAAAATGATTGGTAAAATACCGTTTTTAAAACAATTGTTATAAAAAATATCTGCAAAGCTTGAACTTATCACACATGTTATACCAAAATCTAATAATGCCCAAGGAGCATGTTCTCTTGAAGAACCACAACCAAAGTTTTTTCCAGCAATTAAAATTTTTGAATTATCAAATGGGCTCTTATTTAATACAAAGTCATTAATTTTTTTACCGTGTTCATCATACCTCATCTCAAAAAACAAATTTTTTCCTAATCCTGTTCTCTTTATTGTCTTAAGAAATTGTTTAGGAATTATCATATCTGTATCAATATTAACTATTGGTAAATATGCCGGAATGCTCTTTAATGTATTAAATTTTTGCATCTAATTTTGATACTTTCTCACGTCATCTAGACTGCCAGAAATTGCTGCTGCTGCTGCCATTCCAGGACTCACTAAATGAGTTCTTCCACCTCTTCCTTGTCTTCCCTCAAAATTTCTGTTTGAAGTTGATGCGCATCTTTCTTCGGGTTTTAATTTATCAGCGTTCATCGCAAGACACATTGAACAACCTGGTTCTCTCCATTCAAAACCAGAATTAACAAATATTTTATCTAATCCCTCTTGTTCTGCCTGTTCTTTTACTAAACCAGATCCAGGGACAACCATTGCATGAACATGAGAAGCAATTTTTTTGTCTTTAAGAATTTTTGCAGCTTCTCTTAAATCCTCAATTCTTCCATTTGTACAACTTCCAATAAAAACTTTATCAATTTTTATATCCTTTGCAGCCATATTGGGTTTTAAACCCATATAATTTAATGCTCTTTCTAGAGAATTTTTCTTATCCTCATCTTTTTCATTTTGAGGGTTAGGAATTTTTTCATCAATTGTTATCACATCTTGTGGAGAAGTTCCCCAAGTTACCATTGGTAATATTTCCTCAGCCTTTAAATTAACTTCTTTATCAAATTTTGCGCCATCGTCAGTTTTCAAATTTTTCCAATTTTCTAAAGCTTTATCCCAGTTAACACCTTTTGGAGACATTGGCTTACCTTCAAGATATTTAAATATTTTTTCATCTGGAGCTATTAATCCTGCTCTAGCACCTCCCTCAATAGACATATTGCAAATTGTCATTCTTTGTTCAACACTTAAAGATCTTATTAAATTTCCTGAATACTCTATTACACAACCAGTGCCACCAGCTGTTCCAATTTTTCCAATTATCTGAAGAATCACATCTTTAGAAGTAACTCCTAACGGAAGTTTACCGTCTACATTTATTCTAAAATTTTTTGCTTTTTTCTGAACTAAAGTTTGTGTAGCTAGAACATGCTCTACCTCTGAAGTTCCAATTCCAAATGCTAATGCACCAAATGCTCCATGGGTTGCTGTATGACTATCTCCACATACTATTACAGTGCCAGGTTGAGTAAAACCTTGTTCTGGACCAGTAACATGAACAATTCCTTGCCTTTTATCATTCATTCCAAAAAGTTTGATACCAAATTCTTTACAATTAGCCTCTAAAGTTTCAACTTGAATTTTAGACTCTTTGTCTGAAATACCCTTTGATCTATCAGTAGTTGGAACATTATGATCCGCAACCGCTAATGTTAGTTTTGGATGTCTTACTTTTCGTTTAGAATTTCTAAGGCCTTCAAAAGCTTGTGGACTAGTAACCTCATGAACTAAATGTCTATCAACAAACAATAATGCAGTACCATCATCTTGCTGATGAACTAAATGATCTTTCCAAATTTTATCGTAAAGAGTATTGGGCATTGAAAAAAAAATTATTTTTTTTCTTGTAAATTTTCAAGTTTTTTTTCTGTCTTAGTTTCGGCCACAGGTGCGTCTTTTTTAACATCAATTTTTGGAGCTACCTCTAATTTTGACTCATTATCCGGTGTAGTCTCTTTTTTTGATTCTGACTTGATCTCATTAGCAGCTGGCGCAAGGTTTTCTTCTGTTACCGTTTCTGGCTTAACATCTATATCAATACCAATTTTTTTTCTAATCTTCTCTGCAATTCTAGCAGACTTACCAGTTCTATCTCTTAAGTAATAAAGTTTTGCTCTTCTTACTTTTCCTGAACGTATTACTTTTATAGAATCTATTACAGTTCCAAATAACGGAAAAGTTCTCTCAACTCCTTCTCCAAAAGAAATTTTTCTGACTGTAAAGGAAGAATTTAAGTCTCTATTCTTTTTTGCAATACATACACCTTCAAAATATTGAATTCTTTCTTTCTTTCCCTCAGTGATCCTAACACCAACCTTAACAACATCTCCAGGATAGAAATTAGGTATTTTCTTTTCTGAAAGTATTTTCTTTACGTTAAACTGGTTTATTTCCTCAATGGTTTTCATTTTAATATTTAACAAATTAATTTTTCTTATATTTTTGCCACAAATCTGGTCTTCGGTCGCGAGTTATAGCCTCAGATTGAGATAAACGCCAGTCTTTAATTTTAGCGTGGTCCCCCGATAATAACACATCAGGGACTGATTTTTGCTCCCAAATCTGTGGTTTTGTGTATTGAGGATACTCTAGAAGACCATTTTCAAAAGTTTCTTCAGAAACCGATTTTTCATTTCCCAAAACCCCGGGCAAAAGTCTTAACACACTGTCAAGTATTACGAAAGCTGCCGTTTCTCCACCTGACAACACATAATCTCCTATACTAATTTCCTCTATATTTCTTGTAGTTAAAACTCTCTCATCAACACCTTCAAAATGTCCACAAATTAGAGAAAATGATTTTTCTTTTGATAAATTCAAAGCAAGGTTTTGATCAAACCTTTTGCCTTTAGGTGAAAGATAAAAAATTCTTTCTCCCTCATTTAGATTTTTATCAATGGATTTTGCTAAAACATCAGGTTTAAGCAACATTCCTGATCCACCACCATATGGTGCATCATCAACTGTCTTGTGTTTATCTGTAGCTGAGTCTCTAATATTTATTACATTTAAACTCCATAATTTTTTAGCCATTGCTTTACCATAAAGACCTTTATCTAAAGGCCCAGGAAAAATTTCAGGATAAAGTGTAAATATTTGAGTTTGTAACATAAATGAACCTAAGATTATTTTTTTTCCTCCACAGGAGCTTCTTTTTTTGGAGCTTCCTCTTTTTTAGCTTCTGCTTTTGGAGCTTCCTCTTTTTTAGCTTCTGCTTTTGGAGCTTCTTCTTTTTTAGCTTCTGCTTTTGGAGCTTCTTCTTTTTTAGCTTCTTCTTTTGGAGCTTCTTCTTTTTTTCTATCCTTTTTAGGTATTGCTTTTTGAGGATTGTTACTATTAGCAGGCATAGGCATCAACTCATTTTCACCTAAAATTCTTGCTACTCTTGTTGTTGGTTGTGCACCTTGACCTAACCAATATTTAATTCTCTCTGCCTCCAAACCTATTCTTTCTTTTTTTTCTTTTGGCAATAATGGATTAAAGTATCCTACTTTCTCAATAAATCTTCCATCTCTTGCAAATCGACTATCAGCTACCACAACTTTGTAAACTGGTCTCTTCTTTGTTCCTCCTCTAGATAATCTTAATTTTAACATTTATTCTCCTTTTTTTTATTTTAATTGATTAAATAATTCTGGAGGTATTCCTTTATCAGAAATACCTTTCAGATTTCCTTTCGACATCTTTTTCATCATTTCAGACATCATCTTAAATTGTTTTAACAATTTATTGATAGTGGCTGGATCAGTGCCAGAACCATTAGCAATTCTTTTTTTTCTTGAACCATCAATAATTTTTGGGTTCTCTCTTTCTTTTTTTGTCATTGATAAAATTATAGCTTCATTCTTTGTGATAACACTTTCATCTATTCCAGCAGCATCCATTTGTGATTTAACTTTTGAAACACCTGGCATAAAAGACATGATACCTTCGATTCCACCCATTTTTTTCATTTGTCTAAGTTGTGTCAAGTAATCCTGCATTGAGAATTGTCCTTTTTTTAAATTTTCTTCTGTTTTTTTTATATTCTCCTCACCTAAATCTTGAGCTGCTTTCTCAACAAGAGATACGATATCTCCCATCCCAAGAATTCTATTTGCAATCCTATCTGGATGGAAAACTTCAAGATTTTCAATTTTTTCTCCAATACCTAAAAATTTTATCGGAACCTCCGAAATGAATTTCATACTAACAGCTGCACCTCCCCTTGCATCACCGTCTGCTCTTGTTAAAATTATTCCTGAGAGATCAACAGTATTTTTAAACTCTTTTGCAACTGATGCTGCAACTTGTCCTGTTAAAGAGTCAGCAACTAGAAAAGTTTCTGCAGGCTTAATTGTATTTTCGATTTGCTTAATCTCACTCATCATTTGTAAATCTATTTGTGTTCTTCCAGCTGTATCAAATAAAATAACATCAGCACCATTTAAGTTAGCGGCACTAATTGCTCTTTGACAAATATCAGTTGGTCGTTGTCCCTCAATTATTGGGAGGGTTAAAATATTATTTTGTTCACCTAAAGATTTTAATTGCTCTTGTGCAGCCGGCCTATAAATATCTAAGCTAACCATCATTACTTTCTTTTTTTTTGTATTTTCTAGATATCTTGCAAGTTTAGCAGTGGTGGTAGTTTTACCAGAACCTTGTAGTCCAACCAACATCATAGGCACCGGCGGTACTGCATTAAGATTCACATCATTATTTTTTTCACCTAATAAATTAACTAATTCATCATAAACAATTTTAACTACCATATCTCCAGGAGATGTTGATCTGATTATTTCTTGACCTAGAGCTTTTGGTTTAACTTTTTCAATAAAATCTTTTGCAACCTCAAGAGATACATCTGCCTCTAATAAAGCCTGTCTTATAACTCTTAACCCATCATCAACTTGATTTTCATCAAGTGACGGTGCTTTTTTTAAGGAGGAAAAAACTTCCTCGAATTTATTTGTCAAATTTTCAAACATATTTATTACACGCATTAGTAATCGCACTAGTGGGCGAACCCTCGCTGACTAGTGTCGATCTCTTTGTTTCCAAAGACACCGCAAATTTAATGTTTTTGCGGAAACTGGCACAAAATATAATAGAGGTTCAAAAAGTCAATAAATAAGTTAAATAACTATATATGGACATTAATGCATTTAAAATGGATGGATTAGGTAATGATTTTGTTATTATTGATAATAGACAGAAAATTACCAATTTAACTAAAGAACAAATAATTAAAATTTGTGATAGAAATTTTATAGGTTGTGATCAATTAATATTAATTGAAAAACATAAAACTTCTGACGCTTACTTAAAATTTTATAATTCTGATGGTGGAGAGTCAGGAGCATGTGGTAATGGGACTAGATGTGTTGCAGACCTCATCTCAAAAGAACTAGATACCAAAGTTGTAAACTTAAAAACTTTGTCTGGGAATTTAAAATCTGAAATACTGGGAAATAACATTGTTACAACGGAAATTGGCAAAGCAAAAACTGAGTGGAATGAAATACCTTTATCAGAAAAATTAAATACAAAAAATTTAAATATTAAAATTAATGATAAAGATAATAAGGAATATTTTGGTGGTATAGCAGTCAATGTTGGCAATCCACATGTGATTTTTTTTGTTAATGATATAGGTAATTTTGATATTGAAAAAATTGGTCCCTTTATTGAAAATCATAAAATTTTTCCAGAAAAAAGTAATGTTACAATCGCCCAAATTATTAATAAGAACCTAATTAAAGTAAAGGTATGGGAGAGAGGAGCTGGTTTAACTAAAGCATGTGGTACTGCTGCATGTGCAACAGTTTTTGCTAGCAAATCAAATAATCTAACTGATAATAAAACTGATGTAGAATTCGAAAATGGGAAATTAACAATTTCAATTGATGAAAAAGATTCTATTCATATGAAGGGTCCTGTTTCAGATATAAAAGAAATTAAGATAAAGTTATAATGGGAATTTTTGATAAATTTAAAATTGGTTTTAAAAAAAGTGCCTCAGCACTTTCTTCAGGAATAAAAGAAATAATTATAAAAAAAGAAATAGATGATAAAAACTTAGATAAAATAGAAGAATTTTTAATCCAGTCAGATGTAGGTATAGAAGCAGCATCTGAAATAAAAGAAATTATTTCAACTAAAAAAATTGATCCAAAAAAAGATTTAACAACCGAAATAAATCTTATTTTAAAAGAATATATTATTTCTTTAATGAAGCCTTTAGAAAATAATTATTTTTTCGAAAAAAAAGATAAGCTTAGCGCGACTTTAATTTCAGGCGTAAACGGTGTTGGTAAAACGACCACTATAGGAAAAATTGGTAAAATTTTAAAAACTAATGGAAATAAGGTAATGTTTGCAGCTTCCGATACTTTTCGAGCTGCTGCAATTGAACAATTAGAAAACTGGGCTAAAAAAATTGATATTAAAATAATTAAATCATCACAAGGATCCGATCCAGCATCTGTTGCATATAAAGCTGTTGAGGAGGCTTTAAGAAATAACTTTAATCAAGTTTTAATTGATACAGCTGGAAGACTCCAAAATAAAAAAAATTTAATGGAAGAATATAAAAAAATTGCAAATGTCACAAAAAAAATAGACCCTGATGCACCACACAATGTAATTTTAGTTTTAGATGCAACCTCAGGACAAAATGTAATCAATCAAGTTGAAGAATTTAATAAAATAATTCCTATAACAGGTATGATCATGACTAAATTAGATGGAACAGCAAAAGGTGGTATTCTTCTAGCTCTAGCAAAGAAATACAAGATCCCTCTTATCGCGTTAGGTTTGGGTGAAAAAGAAGATGATCTACAGATATTTGACGCAGAAAAATTTGCTGAAGCTTTTACACAAATTAATTAATTAAATTACTAGAAATCAAAGGTTTATAAATATTACACTTGTAATTATCTTTAAATTTATAATATCCACAATCTTTAGAGAATGATGAGATAATAAAATCAAATTTACCAGTTGTTGGGTAAAGCTCCAGTTTTTTATTTTTTATATCATATTTGAAATTCGCATTTAAACTTTTAACCGCACTTATCATTACTAATGTTTTATTATCTTTTAACAAATAATAAGCAAAATCATCAGGAAATACTGGAAAGTCATATTCCTGTAAAAAATATTTAGCTTGAGAAGGGAACCAATCATAAGAAATCAGAGGGGAAGATGATTCTGTTGAATGATTATATATGTAAAGATCTTTTGGGTAGTCATTTATATAATTGCTTTCTTCACCTCTTGCTAAAATAGATTTTTCTCTGCCCTTAAAATATAAAGTAAATTCTTTATTATGTGAATCCATATGATCAATATGAAAAAGATCATCAGGTTGAAAAAACTTGTCTTGAGAATAGACAAAATTTGTCAAAAAAAAGTACGAAATAAAAAATAAAAAAATATTTTTCATTCTGTTAACCTAAAAAAAAAATTGGAATTATCTTTGTTTAGATTGTGGCTTAATTTAAACTTTTAAAAAAAGAATTTAGGGCTTTTAAAAGATTTTCATCATATTCCATCATATGATTGTCATGTTTTGTAAAATAAGAATATTTTGGTTCATTTGCGATTTCATACATTTTTTTTCCCATGAAAAAAGGTACTATTTGATCGGCTTCACCATGCATTATTAAAACTGGAGAATTAATATTTTTAATTTTACTTTTATTATCAAACTTATCTTTTAGTAATAAACCAACTGGAATATATGGATAAAAATTTTTAGCAGCATCAATCATTGATGTAAAAGGAGTTTCTAATATGATGCCAGCAAAATTTTTATTTTGAGCCAAATGAGTTGCAACTCCCGTTCCCAGCGACTCACCATAAATAATAATATTTTCCTCATCTATACCTTTATTAAACAACCATTTAATTGCACTTCTACCGTCTTCATAAAGACCTTTTTCAGATGGATTACCTTTGTTGCCACTAAAACCTCTCCATGCGATTATCAAAAAATTTATGTCCATTTGACGGAAATGATTTAACTTATGAATCCTATTTTCAAGAGAACCAGCATTACCATGGAAAAACAAAAGGGTCTTGTTTTTTTTTAAATCTTTTTCATGATACCAGCCTAGTAACTCGATATTATCATCTGTATTAATTTTTACCTTTTCAATATAAACAGATAATTTGTCATCAAAATAATTATTTTCATTGGGATGGTACATAAGATTTCTTTGATAAAAATAAAGCAAAATTAAAATTACAAAATAAATTAGAATAATAATTTGAAAAAATAACAGCAAATTGTTCCTAAATTTTTTTAACATTAATTTTTTTTGCTAAGTATATGCCAAAAAATACTAAAATAGTTCCTACTAAATGATAAATTTCAAATTTTTCATCAAATAAAAAATATCCATAAATTGCTCCATAAACTGTAAAAACATAAAGCGTGAAACCTGTCAAAGATGCACCTAACTTTTTTTGAGCCATGGTATAAAGTGTAAAAGCAATTATCCCTGGTGAGATAGCTGCAAATATTACCCATGAATAAAATTCAGGAATAAAAACCGTCTGCTTATAAAAAATTTCTTCCCCAATATAAAAAGGTAATAAGCTTAAGGCACCAAAAAATGATATAAGAGTAAATCTTTCAAAAATTTTTAATTTAGAATTCCAATAAAATAAATAAATAGAATATAGTGCCCAACCAATTGCTGCTGCTAACATCCAAAGATCACCAATAGTAAATTGTAAATTTACTAATAAATCTACGTCACCTTTTATTATAATTATAAACACTCCTATTAAACAAGTAATCAACCCAATTATTTTAATTAAATTAATTTTTTCGTTAAAAAAAAAATATGAAATCAAAATTATAAATACAGGGGAAGATGTATAAATAATTCCCATATTAATTACTGTGGTAGTTTCACCGGCCAAAAAAGGGAAGGCTCCGCACACACCACATCCCATTGATCCTAAAAAAAACAATTTTTTATATTCTTTTTTGATTATATTAAAATTTTTTTTTAAACTTAAATATGTAAAGGGTAGTAGAATTAAAAAAACAACTGTCCACCTCCAAAAAGCAAGTGAGATTGGAGGAACAAACTCTACACCTCCTCTTGCTACTACTAAATTACTAGCCATAAAAATTGGCTGGATAAATAATAGTGATAATGGAAAAATATTAATTTTGAAATTTTTCAATTTTAAAAGATCTAACTTTTATCAAAGAAAGCCTCATATACCATCATTATGATAGCTGCGCCCATTAATAAATAGACTGGAATAACATCTAAAAAACCAATCATCATGGATCTTGTTAAAGTAGTTGCTAATCCAATTAAAAAGAACACAGCGAATGATAAACCAATGATAGTTGTAATTTTATTCATTTAATTTATTCCTCACATTCTTTTTCTAACCATCTGGCAACACCTAAAAATCTATGGTCATCATATTTATTACCAATTAATTGAACTCCTAATGGTAAATTATTTTCACCTTCAAGTAAAGGGAGCGAAATACACGGTGTTCCTAGATAAGACCAAACTTTATTAAACTCTGCTGTACCCGTGCTTTTCAAACCTTTTGGTGCTACCCCTGGGCTAGAAGGAGATAAGACTCCATGATAATCTTCAAATACTTCTTCGTAAGATTCGTAGCTTCTTTTCATAAAATCTATTGCTTCAGCATATTCTTTTGCTGAATGATTATTTCCTTTTGTAATTGCATCTTGCATATATTTAGAAAGTTTTTTTTTGAATTTTTTAAAATACACTGAAAAATTATTTGCTAAATCTGTTTCATGAATTATTTGATGATATTTATGAATGTCTTTAAAGTATGAGGGAGTATCAAAAATCTCAATATTTTTTTTAAATGACTTAATAAAATATTCAAATGACTCTCTAGATTTTTTATCAATTATTTTCCAATAATCAGTTTTATAGAAAATAAATTTAGGTTCAAACAAAGGTCCCTTTTTTGTTTCTGTTAACATATTTTCAGTTGAATAATGAATTGTTGCAGGATCAAATTTATCTTTTTTAATTAATACTTTTGCCAACATGGCTACATCTTCTACTTTTCTACCAAATACGCCCATGTGATCTAAGCTGTATGAAGTTCTCAAAACACCATTTCTTGAGATTAGTCCATAAGTAGGTTTATATCCCACTACTCCACAATAAGATGCTGGTCTTATTATTGACCCTCCGGTCTGAGAGCCGATTGAGGCTGGTGCCATAAAAGAAGCAACAGACGCTGCAGATCCACTTGAAGATCCTCCAGGTGTTCTAGTTTTATCATGAGGGTTTGTTGTAGATGGTGGTCCTAGATAAGCAAGTTCCGAAGTAGCTGTTTTACCCATAACAATTGCTCCAGAGGAATGGAGTAAATCAACTATCTCTGCGTTTTGAGAATATGATTTTCCTTTTCTTATAACCGTTCCACATTCTGTTGGCATATCAACAGTCCCAATTATATCTTTAACTGCTATAGGTACTCCATGAAGTGGTCCAACAGGTTTTCCTGACTTTCTATAGTCATCCGCCTCAGTTGCTTTTTCTAATAAAACTTTTTTATCAAAATGTGCCCAAGCTTTAATATCTTTTTCAAATTTATCTATTCTTTCAATATATTTTTCACAAACTTCAACAGAAGAAAGCTGGGCATCTTTTATTTTCGATGCTAGTTCCTCAAGACTTAAAGAAAATATATCTGTCATTCAAAATTAATTTGCAAATAATGTCTCTGGTAACCAAAGTGCTATTCCGGGGAATAAATACATTAAAACCATTGCTAAAATTACAATAGCTAAAAAAGGCATTATTCCACTAAAAATCTGCATTAGCTCAACATTCTTTGATTGAACTCCTTTTAAATAATAAGCTGACATCGCCATGGGTGGTGTCAAAAATGAGGTTTGTAGATTTAAAGCAATTAACATAGCAAAAAAATATGGATTGACTCCAAAAAATTCTACAAGTGGTAAAAAGATGGGAACAAAAATAATTAAAATCTCCGTCCATTCCAAAGGCCAACCTAATAAAAAGATAATTAATTGAGTAATAACCAAGAATTGCCATGGTTGTAAATTTAAAGATTTAAAAAAATGTTCAAAAACTTCATGACCACCTAGATAAGAAAATACTGAAGCAAATGTCCATGAACCAATAAATAACCACATAATCATAGCAGTTGTTTTTGCAGTAAGAAACACTGACTCTTTAAAATTTTTCCACTTTAATGTTTTATAAAAATAAGAAAGCACTAATGATCCAAAAGCACCTACCGCAGCAGCCTCAGCTGGTGTAGCAATACCAGCGAGAATCGTACCTAAAACTAAAATTATTAGAGAAAACAAAGGTAAGAAAGAAACAAGAACTTCTTTCATAATAACTCCCGTTGGAGGAATTTCTTCTGCAGCAGGTTTTGGAGCAATTGATGGATTTAGCCAAGCTCTAAATATTGCATATCCTATATAAAGTCCTGCTAACATCAATCCTGGAAAAATTGCAGCAGCAAATAACCTTAATGGTGATAATTGAGCAATTACAGAATATACAATCAACATAATACTTGGTGGAATTAAGATACCCAAACATCCACCAGAACAAATTATTCCAGAAGCAAACTTCTTATCATAACCCGCCTTAATCATTGCCGGCCATGCAAGTAAACCCATTAAAGTAACTACTGCACCAATAATACCTGTAGCCGTTGAAAATAATGCACAGGTAATCAAAGCAGCTACAGCCATTGAAGCCGGAAGTTTATGAGAAGCTAACCTAATTGCAAAAAATAATTTTGCTACAATGCCAGCTCTTTCGACTAAATATCCCATGAATAAAAAGAGTGGGACCGCGGTTAATACATTATTATCCATAACGGTATAAGTATTTTGAACAAAAAGTTGGAATATCCTATTATCAAAAAAATGTTCCATTTTGGTTGGATCAAAATAAGCATAATATCCAAAACCTAATCCCATGGCCATCAAAGTAAATGCTATTGGGAAACCTAATAATACAGCGAATAAAAATATTCCCATCATCATAATCGCGACTTCAGGATTTGTTAGACTAAATAACATCTTCTTTATTTCCTTGTTGTGAAGTTCTCATTAACACCTTCTCCGTTTCCTCAGCATCACGCTCTGTACCTCTTTCAGGCCAACTCCCAGTTTGTATACAAATTATACATCTAAATACTTCTCCAATACCTTGAAGAGTTAAAAGACTACCAGATAATGGTATTAAGGATTTTGCCATGTAAATTTGAATTTGAGCTGGGCTATTCCAACTAGTTTCTTTTATTTTCCAAGCTAGTGCTGCATATTCGTAACCATAAAAGGCTAATGCAAGAACACCAGGAAAAAAGAAAATAAAATATAAAATTACATCTATCCAAGCTTGTGTTCTTTGAGAAAATAATCTGTAAATTACATCTCCTCTTACATGTGCTTCAGTACATAAAGTATATGCTCCAGCCATCATAAAGATCGCACCATACATCTGAAGACTAAAATCAAAATTCCATAAAGTAGGTGCATTCAAAGCGTATGCCATAAAAACTTCATAGCAAGTTCCACCCATTAAAATTACAATACACCATGAAAAAGCTTTACCCATTGAGACACTTAAACGATCAGCAAATTTTATGTAAGATCTCATCATAGATATAAACTTTTATTGAATTGTTCTTAAATAATCAAATAAAAAGGGGGCCGAGGCCCCCTTTAAAAAATGTATCAAAAGTTAATTATAACTTAACTTTTGCAATTGGTCCAAACTCATTTTCATATGCAAGTTTGTAATTAGGCTGATTCATCAGCAAGTATTTCATTACTCTCTTCGCATATGCTTTCTGAGAATCAACAATTTTCTTAAAGAAAGGATCTTTCTTATTAAAATCACCGATTACTTTATCCCAACCTTTTAATTGTTGAGCTAAAATTTCATCAGAAGTTTGATACACATTTACTTTATGCTCATTCATCAACTTAGCTAAGTCAGCTGAGTATCTTACTAAAGCTTTAAAGTAGTTATCACTGTTTGCAGCATAAGCAGCATTTTTCAATATTGCTTGGTGTGCTGGTGATAAACTATTAAATGTTTTTTTGTTAACTGGTATTTCAAACATCTCCTGAGATTGGTGGAAACTTCCTAAGTGATAATGCTTAGAAACGTCTTGCATACCAAATTGAGAGTCTGAAGTTGGGTTGTTAAACTCAGCAGCTTCAATCAAACCAGTTTTCATAGCTGGCTGAATTTCACCACCTGGTAATTGTCTAACTACCATTCCCATTGCAGTTAAAACGTTAGTCGCTAGACCAACCGTTCTGTACTTCATACCTTTAACATCAGATACTTTAGTTACGTTCTTTTTGAACCAACCAAAAGGCTGAGCTGGCATAGGCATATGGAAAAATCCAACATAATCAAAACCTACTTTTGCAAGAGTTTCGTCATATAATTTTCTTCCTCCGCCATACTCCATCCATCCCATAACTTCTTGAGATGACATACCATATGAAGGACCAGTTCCAAATAATGATGCAGCAGGATTTTTACCATACCAATATGCTGTCACCCAGTGCCCCATATCTACTACACCAGAACTTACTGCTTGTCCGATTTCTGAAGTCTTTACAACTGCACCAACCGGTTGAAGATCGATCTGAAGAGAACCTCCAGACATTTCTTTAACCATGTTGCAATAGTCTCCAGCCATTTCAAAAAAGATGTTTGCTCCACTTGGCCATGCAGCTTGCATCTTTAATGTTGTTGCAGCATTTGCCTTAACATATGGCATTGCAACAGCGGCTGCAGCTAAAGCACCAGTCTTAGCAGCAGTTTTAAAGAACTTACGTCTTGAAGATGTTTTCACCTTCAATGATTTATTTTCTTTAGTCATTATTACTCCTATTAAAGTTAATTAACTCAAATAATTAAAGCATAGATTTAAATTAGAGTCTTTCTAAAAAAAAACTCATATGTCGCAGAAATATAATTTTTTACAATCTGAAGTAGAATTAATTTACTTTATTTTTACAATTTCCAGTTTTAAAGAACTCATCAATATTTTCAATTGCTAAATTGGCCATCGCAATTCTGGTATCTTTAGTTGCACTTCCTAGATGAGGTAAAATGAAAGCAGACTTAATTTTAAAATATCCTGGATTTAAATTTGGTTCATTTTTATAAACATCTAAACCGACCGCATAAATCTTTCTTCTATTTAATGCATCTATTAACGCTTCATCATCAACAATATCACCTCTAGCAATATTTGTTATTACTGCACCTTTTGGAAAATATTCAACTGTTTCTTTATTAATCATATTTTCTGTTTCTTTTGTTGCTGGACAACAAATAGATAAAACGTCGGAAACTGAAAATAGACTTTTTACATCTTTGTGGTAAATAGCTCCAAGTTCTTTTTCATCACTTAATTTTGATCTATTATGATAGTGAATTATCATTCCAAGTGACCTTGCTATTTTTGCAATTTTTTGACCTATTCTTCCCATTCCTAAAATTCCCAATCTAGTTCCGGTTAATTGTTTTCCAATTAAATAATCTGCTGACCATTTCCAACCACCCTCTCTAGCAGATTCAATTCCTTCGGCTGCTCTTCTACATGCGCCTAAAATTAATAATACTCCAATTTCAGCTGTTGCATCTGATAAAACTTCAGGAGTATTCGTTACAACGATGCCTCTTTTTTTTGCAGCTTCTAAATCAATATTTCCAAAACCCACTGCAAAATTAGAAATTATTTTTATAGTATCTGGAAGCTTATTAATTGTATCTTGATCTATTTTCTCTGTAAGTGATGACAAAATTCCATCACAACCTTTAGACATTTCAATTACTTTTGATTGCGAGTATAATTCATCATTTGAATTAAAAATTGGATTAAAAGTTTTTGAGGCTTTGTCCTCACTTTCTTTAATTAATTTTCTCGTAATCAAAATCTTTTTCATAATTTTTTATTAATTTAGATCAAAAATCTTTCCAGGATTCATTATATTATTTTGATCAATACTTCTTTTGATCATCTTCATAACTGGGATATTGTCACCATGCTCCTCTAATAAATATTCTTTTTTATGAAGACCTACTCCATGTTCACCAGTAATAGTACCATTCAATTCAAGCGCTTTTTTAATTAACAAATCGTTAAATTCTCTAATTTTTTTATACATTTCTTTTTTTGCTGGATCAAAAGGTAAAAGCACATGAAAATTTCCATCTCCCAGATGACCAACCATCGGAGCTCTAAGCCCAAATTTTTTTGCTTGTTCTTCTGCGTAATTTACACACTCAGTAATATTTGAAATGGGTAAACACACATCTGTAGAGTAAACTCTTCCATTGTTAATTAAAGCTTTTACTGAATAATAAACATCCCATCTTGCTTTCCAAAGTTTATTTCTTTCCTCTTGATCTTTAGCCCACTTAAAAGAACTTCCGTTATTATCTTTTGAAATTTCCTCTACAATTTTAATATTTTCATTATTGGATGACTCTGATCCATGGAATTCAAAAAATAGAGTGGGAACTTCTTCAATATCTTTTAATTTTGAATATTTTATACTTATTCCCATTTGGTCTTTATTAAGCATCTCAATTCTTGCAATTGGTATGCCGTATTGAATTACCTGTTGTGCAGTTTGTACTGCATTTTCCAAAGTTGGAAAATGACATACTGCAGCCATGATACTTTCAGGTATTGGCGATAATCTTAACTGAATTTCAGTTATAATGCCTAATGTACCTTCAGAGCCAATAAACAAATTTGTCAAATTATAGCCTGCAGAGGTTTTTTTAGTTCTGCTACCAGTATTAATAATATCACCGTTAGGTAAAACTACTGTAAGACCTGAAATTACAGTTTTCATAGTTCCATATTTTACTGCCATAGTTCCTGAAGCAGAAGTTGAAGCCATTCCACCTATTGCAGCATTGGCACCAGGATCAATTGGAAAAAAAACTCCATCCTCACGTAAATATTCATTTAACTGTTCTTTCGTAACACAAGCTTGAACTCTACAATCGAAATCTTCAGCATTAACACTTAAAATTTTATTCATTTTTTCTAAACAAATTGTTATCCCTTTTTCATTTCCTACAACATTCCCCTCTAAAGACGTTCCAGTTCCAAATGGAACTACTGGAATTTTATGTTCGTTACACAATCTAAGAATTTTTGAAACTTCTTCATTCGTTTCAGGAAAAACTACTGCTTTAGATAATACGGGATCGTATGTGTCCTCTCCTCTAGCATAATTTGTTCTTGTTGATACAGAGGTTGAGTATCTTCCATTGAAAATTTTTTTCAATTCTGCTTCTACTTGATCATACATAATTGAATAATATTAGTAAAAATTAGCTTAAAAATACAGCTTATTTAGTAAGCATTTTCTTAATGTTTTCTATTGCTTGTGAAATATTATCTCTAGATGCTGCAAAACTAAATCTAACATAATCTTTACAAGTTTTACCGAAAGCAGTACCAGGAACTATAGCAACTCCTGCTTCATGCATAGCTTTTTTACAAAACTCAGATCCATTCATGCCTGTTCCACTAACGTTTGGGAAAGCGTAAAAAGCTCCACCTGGAAGACTACATTCCACACCTGGTAAGTCATTTAAACCTTGATGAATTAAATTTCTTCTAGCTGTAAATTTTTCCATCATTTCATGAATAGAATCATCTGGACCATCTAAAGCTGCAATACCGGCGAATTGAGCAGCAGCATTTACACAAGATACACTATTTATTAATAATTTATTAACATGTGGCACTAATTCTTTTGGCCAAAAACTCCAGCCCAATCTCCATCCAGTCATTGAATATGCTTTACTCCATCCTTCCAACACAATTAATCTCTCTCTTAATTCTGGATAATTAAAAAAAGAAGGCATCTCTTTATTGTCGAAGATTTGTCTACTGTAAATTTCATCACTTAAGATAGTTAGATGTGGATGTTTTTTTAATCCTTCAGCTAATACGTCTATGTCAGATTTTTCTACAAAACTTCCTGTAGGATTATTAGGATTTATTAATATTAATAGTCTAGTCTTATCAGTGATTAGTGACAATATTTTTTCAGGATTAAATTTTAAATCTTTATCTTCTGTTAAGTCATAAGGTACAGAAGTTGAGCCTGTATAATTAATCATCGACTCATAGATGGGAAAAGCAGGTGTTGGATGAATTATCTCAGCGCCCGGCTCTCCAAAACATTGAATTGCATAAGTCATAGTGGGTTTACCGCCTGGCATGATTAAAATTCTCTCGGCATCTACATCCGTATTATATCTTTTTTTTATCCATCTTGTTACAGCTTGCCTGCACTCTAAAATTCCATTTGATAAAACATACCCGTGATGACCATCATCTAAAGCTTTTTTTGCAGCGTCCACAACATGTTTGGGTGTTTTAAAATCTGGTTGACCCAAACCTAAATGTATCATCGGATTTCCTTTGGCTTCTAATGCTTTTGCCTCAGCCAAAACTGAGAAAGCTGTTTCAGTACCTAAGTTGTCTAAATTTTTTGCAAGCTTCATAATTTTTATATTTTAAGTCCCATTTCTATAAATTAATTTTGAACTATTCAACTCTTTTAAATTCTTACACCCCATCAAAACCATATTTCTATTTATTTCATCGTGCATATTATTTAATAAATGTTCAACACCTTGTTGTCCTCCTGCGGCTAAAGAGAACAAAAAAATTTTACCAAAACTACAAGCTTTAGCGCCAGCTGCGATGGCTTTTAATACGTGAGTCCCTCTTCTTATACCTCCATCTAAAATAATCTCTAATTTATCCCCCACGGCATCAGAGATTGCTTTTACTTGATCAAATGGTGATCTTGATCCATCAAGTTGTCTTCCTCCATGATTTGAAATCATTATTGCTGTGCAACCAATGTCTATAGCTCTTTTTGCATCGTCAACACTCATAACCCCTTTTAATGCGAATGGCCCATTCCACTTTTTAACACAGTACTCAGCATCTTTCCAATTCATAGCTGGATCATACTGCTCATTGATATAATCAATAACTGACTTTGCTATATTTGTACCCTTATCTGTTTTTGTAGCAACGTTTGCTAATTTAAATTTTCCATGTGTTAAATAATTAAAAACCCAACTTGGATGAAACGCAAAACTCATTAAACTATTTAGTGTTAATTTTGGAGGAGTTGTAAATCCTGTTCGATGATCTCTTTCTCTGTTACCAGCAACTAATGTATCCACAGTCAAACACATTCCATCAAAACCTGATCTTCTACATCGATCAATTAAATCATCAGTAATAGATTTATCTTTGTGGACATAAAGTTGAAATAATTTTGGTCCACCAGAAATATTTGAAATTTCCTCGATAGTATTGTTTGCCATTGTAGACATGCTATAAAATGTTCCAAATTTATCAGCTGCTCTTGCAGAAGCTTTATCTCCATCATGATGATAAAGTCTTTGCATAGCGCATGGAGATAAAAAAATCGGCATGTCAATTTTTTTTCCAAAAATTGTTGTTGATAGATCGGGTTTTCCAACGCTTGCAAGTATATTAGGAACTAAATCACAATCATCAAATGACTTTGTATTTCTCTTAAGTGTAATTTCATCATCAGCTCCACCATCAATGTAATGGAAAATCGGTGATGGCAGTTTTTTTTTTGCTAGATTCCTAAAATCTTCAAAATTGTAACAATCTTTTAATTTCACTATTTTCTAAATCTTAAATTGTCTCTATTTAAATCTGATATTTTTGTGCAACCCATTAACTTCATATCTCTCACGAGTTCAGTCTTATATAATTCCAAAGCTCTTTCTACACCAGCTTGTCCAGCTGCAGCTAAAGCATAAAGATAGAGTCTTCCACCTGCACAAGCTTTTGCACCTAGTGATAATGCTTTAAGCATGTGAGTACCTCTTTGAAAACCTCCTTCACATATAACATCTAACTTATCTCCAACAGCATCTACTATCTCTGCTAGTTGATCAAAGGGAGATCTGGAACCGTCAAGTTGTCTTCCTCCATGATTTGAAACCATTATACCTGTGCATCCAATATCAACTGCTTTTTTTGCATCTTCAACACTCATAACTCCTTTTAGGGCAAAATGTCCTCCCCATTGAGAACAAAGTTTTTCAGCATCTTTCCAATTCATTGATTGATCCAACATTGTTGAAAAATAATTTCCAATTGATGTATTAGTGCTTGTACCCTCTTTTACATAATCTTGAAGATGAGGCAGTTCAAACTTTCCTTTAGTAAGATAATTTATTCCCCACATAGGTTTTACTGCAAAGCTAAATAAACTTGATAATGTAAGTTTTGGTGGTGAGGTAAAGCCTGTTCTCAAATCTCTCTCTCGATTTCCCCCAGTAATGGTATCGACTGTTAAAGCCATTACATCAAATTTTGCTGCTTTTGCTCTTTCCAAACATGAGTCATTCAACCCTCTATCTTTGTGAAAATAAAACTGAAACATTTTTGGAGTATTAATCATCGAAGATATTTCCTCAACACTTACAGTAGCTAAAGCTGAAACTCCAAACATAGTATTAAATTTTTGTGCAGCTCTACCAACGGCTCTTTCCCCATCGTAGTGGAAAAGTCTTTGTAGCGCTGTAGGTGAACAATAAAAAGGTAAATCTAATTTCTTTCCAAAGATTGTGGTTGATAAATCTACATTTTCAACTCCTCTCAATACATTTGGAACCAAATCAACATCATTAAATGCACTCGTATTTCTATTATAAGTTATTTCATCATCAGCAGCACCATCAATGTAGTGAAAAATTGGTGAAGGCAATTTTTTTTCTGCCAATTTTCTGAAATCATTAAAATTATGACAATCTTTTAAATTCACGAGATTATTTTAAAATTTTTTGAGAAAATTAAACATATAACTATTTGCCCCAGGATTTTTATCTCCTAAACTAGCGTTAGATATATGATTATATGAAAAACCTAATTGACTTTCCTTTGGAAGTTCTAATGATAATTGAACTTCACTTTTAAATTCTAAAGCATGACCAAGGTCTTTTCCATCTCCTTCATGATAATAACCAGGAGTAAAACTTGGAGTGAGATTTAAAGAACCAATCTTATAATGAGCTTGAATTCCAGTATAAAAATAACTTGCATTATCTGAGGTTATCAATGCACCAGTAATTGGTGATAAATTTCCCAAAAAAGTATTTCGATTTAAATCTTCATTTTGATGTTGTATACCGAATAAAGATGACCTTTTTCCATCATCACTAAAATCAAACAAACCAGTATAGAAATTAACTTCGGTGTTCTTATTATTTAATTTCGTTGTATCTGCCATAACTGACTGGCTTAGATAAAAAAATACCAAAGCTAATAAATTTATAAATTTCATAGATCGAAATATACTCAGTTTTTTTTAATAATAAATCTTTTAAGTATTATTGCACCACCAATTATAAACATCAACAGAGGTAATAACCAAAGAAAATACGTATTTTTATTGAATCCTGGATCATATAAGATCCATTCACCGTACTTCTCTTTTAAAAAAATGTAGATTTGATCTTCACTTAAGCCATCATTAAGTTTTTTTGAAACTAAAATTTTTATACTATTAGCAAATTCAGAATCTGAGTCATGAATAGATTGTCCTTGACAAATTAAACAACGTAAATTTTTAGTTATCTCGCTGTGTGAATTATTTTCATTTGCATTTAACAAATTTAAATCAAACAAAAATAAAAATATCAAAATATATTTTAAATACTTCATTCTATAAACTTTTTTATCTCAATTATTGAATTCATGTTCAATGGGCCAACA
Organism: uncultured Pelagibacteraceae bacterium; assembly: GCA_902627735.1. GTDB lineage: Bacteria > Pseudomonadota > Alphaproteobacteria > Pelagibacterales > Pelagibacteraceae > Pelagibacter. The sequence continues at coordinate 36,635 of CACOKI010000001.1, read as the reverse complement.
TATCTTTTTATAATCCTTTTATTATGAATTAAAAAAGTCTCTGGAACTCCATAGGCACCCCATTCAATTGCTATTATTCCATTTTCATCTGATAGGATCAATCTATATGGACTATTCAATTCTTTAAGAAATTTTTTTGCATTTATAATATTGTCTTTGTAATTTAATCCTATAATTTCTAAATTAACTTGATCTTTTAATTTTAATAAAATTGGATGTTCATTTCTACAAGGGGCACACCATGACGACCAAATATTCAAAAGATAAAAATTTTCTTTTTGAAAAATTTCATTAGAATTTTTGACTATATCACTATCAAATATTTTTGCCTCAAAATATGGAATATCTTTTTTAACATCAACCTGAGGTGTATAAATATTAGTATTTTGTAAACCTTTAAAAAGTACAAAAAAAATAATTAAGGATGAAATTATCGCTACAGAAAAAAAAATTTTATTTTTCATATTTTTTTTCTAAACAAACTTATTAATCCTCCAGAACATATTAATAATACAGATAACCAAATCCAGATCATAAAAGGTTTGATTTGATATCTTATATTAAAGTAATCTTGGTTTTGGACTAAATTCATCGTTATAAATTTGTCTGAAAATAGATTTGTCTTAATATCAGCTTCACTAGTCACAATATTTGGTTGATTATAAATTCTTAGCTCTGGTTCTAATGTTTGATTTAAACCTTTCGGATCATTTATGTTAATTTTTCCGATGATTGAACTATAATTCTTTATTTCCTTTTTTTCTATACTTTCAAAAGTAATATGAATTTTCTCTGACTTAAATGTTTCACCTATTTTTAAATTAGTTATTATTTCTGTAGAAAAAAAATTGTTAAATAAAATACTTAAAATCAAAAGACTAAAACCAAAATGAGCTAAATTTTGAGCTAAATTGTTTATCCCCTTAATTAAAAATTCCTTTGATGTGACTAAAAACAAATATAGAGCTGAAGTGACCAAAATAGTATTTACTAAAAAATTTACCTTTAAGTTCTTAATTATCAATATTGATAAAAAAAAGGAAATAATAAAAAATATTGATAGATTTATTTTATTTTGAATATCTGATTTAATCCATTTTAACTTTGGTCCAATAGCCATTGCAAATAGAAAAGGAATTAAAAAGGGTATAATTAATTTGATGTAAAATGGTGGACCAACAGAAATTTTCTCTGAGTTTATGACTTCTAAAAAAATTGGATAAATAGTTCCAATCAAAATAACAACAAGAAAATACATCATAAACCAATTATTTACCAGGATTGATGACTCTTTACTTAACCAGAAAAAATCATATTTTTGGTTGTCTTCTGTTTTATGATAAAAAAAGAAAATAAAGAGAGATAAAAATATCAAACAAAATAAAAAAATTAAAATATATAATCCTCTTTCTGGATCATTTGCAAACGTATGAACAGAATTCAAAATACCTGATCTTACTAGAAAAGTACCACACATACTTAAAGTAAAAGTTGATATTGATAAAATTATCACCCATGATGTGAGTATTTTTCTTTTTTCTAAAATTAAAATGCAATGAAGTAGTGTTGTTAAAGCAATCCAAGGCATAAGTGAAACGTTTTCAACTGGATCCCAAAACCAAAAACCTCCCCAACCTAACTCATAATAGGCCCATATAGACCCTAATAAAATTCCTAATGTCAAAAAAATCCATGACCAAAGTACCCAAGTTTTAATATGTTTTGCCCAATTTTTAGATATATAATTTAAACATGTTGCTGCTAGTGTTGCAGAAAAAATTACTGAAGATCCAACATAGCCTAAGTATAAAATTGGTGGATGTATAGCTAGAGCTGGATCTTGTAAAATTGGATTTAAACCTAATCCTTCAGTTGGTACTGGAAAAATATAATTAAAGGGATTAGATGTTTTTATTATAAATATAAAAAAACCAATAATTATAACTTGCTGAAATAATAAAGTTAAAATCCTATAATTTTTATCTTGTTCTTTTGATTTTAACAAAAATAAAAATATGAATAAATTTAACACCAATAACCAAAGCAATAAACTTCCTTCGTGGTTTCCCCAAGTGCCTGAAATTTTGTAAAAAAGAGGTTTGGTTGTATGTGAATGATTAAACACTGTTTCATTACTAAAATCCGAATTTATAAATGAAATTATCAACCCAAGAAAACTCGTTATTACAAAAAAAAGTTGCAAAAATGTCAAAGATAAAATTTTTTTATCAAAGACAAGAGAATTCCTAAAATTTTTAATTGAAAAAAGAACGACTATAAAAGACAAACAAAGTCCAAAAACTAAAGAATAAAATCCAATTAAACTTGCCAAAACTATTTCTCCTCTAATGCTGCTTTAACTTCCGGAGGCATATAATTTTCATCGTGTTTAGCTAAAATTTTTGTAGCTAAAAATAAACTTTTATCCTTCAAAAATCCCTCAGCAACAACTCCTTTACCTTCCGCAAAAAGATTAGGGATAAGACCAGAATAAATTACATTTATTTCATTTTTAAAATCTGTAACAACAAATTTAACTTCTTTTTCTTTTATTAAAATTGACTTTTTTTTCACCATACCACCAATCCTAATTTTTTTTTTATCTATTTCAGCTAGAGCTTTTACATCTGTTGGTGATTGAAAATAAATTACATTTTCCTCTAGAGATTTTAAAGTAAGAAATATAGTAAGTGACAATATTAAGAAAATTATGAAAATGTAAAAAAATCTTAATTTAACTTTACGACCATACATCTTTTAAAAGTTAAATGCTTGGAGTGTTAGATAAAATTTCTCTATTAATACTTTGAGATTTTGCAAAAATTGCTCTTTCAGGATTTAAATTTCCAAACTTCGTAATAAATTTTTTTCTCTCTCTAATATATTGAGTTCTTATGATGACGTATAGAGAGGCAAAACTTAAAAAAGTAAATACAAAAGCTGACCAAACATAAATTCCATATCCATTCATAAAAAATAATTCATTTATCATAATCTATCTAAGCCTTTATTTTTAATTTTTATCAGTTCTGTATTATATTTCATTAAAAAAATTAGTAGAGAAAATAGAGCAAATGCCGCAGTCATTATCAGTAAAGGATACAACATTGATATATGTATTGATGATTTTGATAGAATGTTAATTGAAGCTGGTTGATGTAATGTATTCCACCAGTCTACGGAATATTTAATTATTGGAACATTGATAATTCCTAAAATAGTTATAACTGTAGTCACTTTAAATACTTTATCTTTATTATCATAAATTCTCCAAGCAACTAAATATAAGATATAAAATAATAATAAAATTAACATAGATGTAATTCTTGCATCCCATGCCCACCAAGTCCCCCAAGTTGGTTTACCCCAGATTGATCCTGTGACTAAAGAGACAATATTAAAAACAAAGCCGGAAGGCGCTAAACTTTTTGAAATTAAAAAAAAATTCCTTATTTTAAAGATATATCCGATCACTGATAAAAATGTAATTGAAGAAAAAATTCCAAGACAAATCCAAGAAGCTGGAACATGGACATACATAATTCTAACTGAATGACTTTGTTTATAGTCCTCTGGCGAGAGTATTAATGCTTCAGTTAAACCAATAGAAAATATAATGATGAATAACAATAAAACATATTTAGGTGCTCTAGATGTTATAGAAAAGATTTTATTTGGTTCAAAATATTTAAACATATTAAAATTATTCTAATTCATTTTAGGGATTTTATTAGGAAATTATTGTCTGATCAAGAATGTCAGAGGGAGATAATAACGAAGGGTAAATATTTAACATCCTTGACCAGAATAATAATTATTTAACAAACTGCTGTGTCAAAGTTTTGAGTTAAATGTGTTAAAAAAATGTTTTTTTAATTGGATGGCTTAAAATAGCTAGATCCTTTTTTGCCTGAAAAAATCTCCTCAATCAAAGGATGCTTAATTGGCTCATCTGAGTCGTCTGTAAGTAAATTTTGCTCTGAAACATACGCTTCATATGTAATTTCATCATTTTCTGCTAACAAATGATAAAAGGGTTGATCTTTTCTAGGCCTTACATTTTTTGGTATTGATTGATACCACTCTTCAGAATTATTAAATTCAAAATCAACATCATAAATCACACCTCTAAATTCAAAGTGTTTATGTTTTACTATGTCTCCTATTGAGAATTTTGCTTTTTGAATTGGCATTATAATTAGTATGGGTATTTAAATATAAAAATCAATAAGAAAAATTTTAAATTTTTGAATAAATATTATTTATGTTAATATCTTTTTAGTGAACAAATCATTTTTAAAGTTTCTCACAGATTTTGGGCCATTAGTAATTTTTTTTTACTACTACTACGATAGCGGAAAAGATCTAAAGGTTGCTATTCCACCCTTTATAATTGCGACAATAATAGCATTGGGAGTAATGTGGTTTTTAGAAAAAAAAATTCCTAAAGTTCCATTGATAAGTGGAATATTAATTACTTTTTTTGGAGGATTAACAATTTATTTTAATAATCCAATTTTTATTTATATCAAACCAACAATAATAAATATTTTATTTGGATTTGCTTTAATATTTGGAAGATATTTTACTAATGAGCCTGTTCTTAAAAAATTAATGGGAAAATCTATTTCATTAACTCATGAGGGTTGGGAGATACTCAATAAAAGGTGGATATATTTTTTCTTTGGACTTGCTCTCTTAAATGAATTAGTTTGGAGAACTCAATCTGAGGAGTTTTGGGTAAATTTCAAAGTTTGGGGTCTTTTACCAATAACTTTTATTTTTACAGCTTTTCAAATTGGATTAATAAATAAATATAAAATAAATGAATAATAATCTTAAATTAGTAATCAATAACGTTAATAATAAAAATATCGATGAAAAATATTTTTTTGAAAAAGATGAATTAAAGATAATTTTAGATTTATATGCCAAAATGGTCTCTGAGGGATCTTGGAAAGATTACGGTTTAAGTATATCAAGCAGGCAAGTTGGATTTAGTGTATTTAAAAATGCAGCTGAAAACGCTCTCTATAAAATTTGTAAAAACTTTAAACCAAAGAGCAAAAATCTCAAATATCTTATTACAGATACAAATGGTAAAATTTTAAAAAACTCTGATAACCTTAATTCTCTACTCAGAAATACTAATTGGAAAAAACTTTAAAAATTATCTTCTCTGACCAAAAAGTCTTAGAAGCATAATAAATAAATTAATAAAGTCTAAGTATAATGTTAATGCTCCCATTACAGCTTTTTTGCCCATTAATTCACCACTATCAGAAGCTGTATACATATTCTTTATCTTTTGTGTATCGTAAGCGGTTAAGCCTACAAATATTAAAACTCCTAAAATTGAGATCACAAAATACATCATAGAAGACTTCATAAATATATTTACAATTGAAGCTATTATAATTCCAATCAATCCCATCATTAAAAAAGACCCAAGTTTCGTAAGGTCTCTTTTAGTAGTGTATCCATAAATACTCATTGCCCCAAATGTTGCAGAAGTAATAAAAAAAACTCTAGTTACACTCATTCCAGTGTAAACTAGTAAAATTGAAGATAAAGATAATCCCATTAGGGCTGCAAAAACCCAAAATGTAGTTTGTGCTTTGGATGCGCTCATTTTATTTATTCCAAAACTCATATAAAAAACAATTCCCAATGGGGCTAACATTACAAGCCATTTCAAACCTGATAAGTAAATGGCATTACCCATTTGAGTAAGAGCAACGATAGATCCTGAAGCATCTGTAACAACTGACATTTTAAATGTTATTAACGCAATTATCCCAGTGAGTAACACTCCAGTAGCCATGTAATTATAAACTTTTAACATGTAGGCTCTTAAGCCTTCATCCATTACAGCTGTCGATTCTCGTGCTGCTACTTTTGCTCTTCCAAGAATTCCTTTTTTATCAGATTCCATAATGACTGAAATATATAGTCTTTTACTAATTATTCAAGATGCCTTAAAAGATTAATAAATAAAATAAATACAAAAAACCCAAATGAATTACAAAAAATTAGGTAATACTGATCTGGATGTAAGTACAATTTGTCTCGGCACAATGACTTGGGGTGAACAAAATACACAAGAAGAGGGTTTTAAACAGATGAATTATGCCTTAGATCAAGGAGTAAATTTTTGGGATACTGCTGAAATCTATTCTATTCCAATGAGAGAAGAAACATACGGAGAAACAGAGAGAATAATAGGAAATTGGTTTGAAAAAACAAAGAAAAGAGACAAAGTAATTATTGCAACTAAAGTATGTGGAAATACCTCAAATAAATACATTAGAGGTGGTGGGAATAATTTTGGAAAAAATAAAATTTCTCAAGCTTTAGACGAAAGTTTAAAAAGGTTAAAAACTGATTATATAGATTTATATCAACTGCACTGGCCAGAAAGAAATACTAATTTTTTTGGAAAACATGGATATGAACATGATGAGAACGATAAGGGATGGACTCCATTTGAAGAAATACTCGAGAGTCTTGAAAAATTTATTAATCAAGGAAAAATTAGATATATTGGATTATCTAATGAAACAGCATGGGGTTTATCAAAATTTCTTGAATTATCGAAGTTAAAAGATTTGCCAAGAATGATGTCTGTACAAAATCCATATAATCTTCTTAATAGAACTTATGAAGTTGGTTTAGCAGAAATTTCAGTGAGAGAGAAAAGTGGATTATTAGCTTATTCTCCTCTAGCATTTGGATATCTAACTGGAAAATATAGAAATAATAATTTACCGGAAAAATCCAGAATGAAGTTATTTAAAGATTTTACTAGATATAAAAATGAAAATGGTCAAAAAGCTATTGATGAATATTACAATATATCCAAAAAATTTAATGTTGATTTTACTCATATGTCTCTAAAATTTTGTGAAATACAGCCTTTTGTAACAAGTGTAATTATTGGTGCAACGACAATGGAACAGTTGAAAACGAATATAGAAAGTGTAAATGTAACTTTGACAGATGAAATAATTAATGAGATCAATAAAATTCAAAAAAAATATCCTAATCCATGCCCATAAATAAAAAATTTTTACTCTACTTCTGTATTTTTGTTATTTTTTTAATACCTAAAACTTTTGCTGAAGAATTAAAAAAAATAGGTAAATATAAAGATTGGGAAGTTATGGTAATATCAGAAGCATCTGGCAAAGTATGCTTTGCTCAATCAATTCCTGTTTTACAGGCTCCAAAAAAAAATAAAAGAGATGCAAGATTATTTGTAACATTTAGACCAAGTGAAAAAGTTTCAAATGAAATAAGTACAACAAGTGGTTATGAATTTAACAAAAATAATTCTGTTTTAGCTACTTCAGGAAATAACAAATTTAAATTTGATATCAAGCAACAAGGATTTGCATGGATGACAAGTAATAAAAAAGAAAAAATAATGGTTAAAGTTATGAAAAAAGGATCTAGAATAATGGTTAGTGGCTATAATGAAAAAGGATCACAAACTATTGATCATTATTCGTTATTAGGATTTACGAAAGCATATAATACTGCAAAAAAAGCTTGCAGTTAATTAATGAAATCTAAAAAGAGAATTGTTTTAGCTTATTCAGGCGGTTTAGACACATCTATAATACTTAAATGGTTACAAGAAAATTATGATGCTGAGGTAATCTGTTACACTGCCGACATAGGTCAAGAGATAAATCGAAAAAAAATAATATCTAACGCAAAAAAATTTGGAGTTAAAAATATAATTATTAATGATCTAAAAGATATTTTTGTTAAAGATTATGTTTTTCCAATGATCCGTGGTCATGCAGTATATGAAGGTGTGTATTTATTGGGTACTTCTATTGCAAGACCGTTAATTGCAAAAGATCAAATTAAAATTGCAAAAAAATATAAAGCATATGCCGTATCACATGGAGCTACCGGAAAGGGAAACGATCAAATTAGATTCGAGCTTGGTTATCATTATTTTGGTCCAAAAATAAAAATTATTTCACCTTGGAGAATTTGGAAATTAAAATCTAGAACAGATTTAATTAAGTATGCAAAAAAATTTAACATTCCCATTCCAAAAGATAAAAAAGGAGCATCTCCTTTTTCAGTAGATGACAATTTGTTTCATACCTCAACAGAGGGGAAAGTCTTAGAGAATCCAAAAAATTCTGCTCCAGAATTTATTTTTCAAAGAACTATTTCACCTGAGAAAGCTCCCAACAAAGCAACATTTGTAACTATAAATTTTAAAAATGGAGATCCAATTGGAATTAATGGAAAAAAATTACGACCTTCAAAATTACTTGAGAAGTTAAATCAATTAGCAGGAAAAAATGGCATAGGAAGAGTTGATCTTGTTGAAAATAGATTTTTAGGAATGAAATCGAGAGGAGTTTATGAAACTCCAGGTGGAACATTATTGATTCACGCTCATAGAGCAATAGAGTCTGTAACACTAGATAAAGAAACTATGCATAAAAAAGACTCGATTATGTCAAGATATGCTAAATTAATTTATAATGGTTATTGGTATTCAAAAGAGAGATTAAAAATTCAAAAGATTGTTGATTTAAAAAAAAATAAAATTAATGGATCAGTTAAATTAAAGCTCTACAAAGGTAATATTACAATCGAGTCTAGAATTACAAAAAGTAACGCTTACTCAATTAAAAAAGTTTCTTTTGAAGAGAATAAATCATTTAATAAATCGAATATTGAGAAATTTATAAATTTTCATAAAAAAAAGTTAAGAAACTAGCTGATTATTTGCGGACAATTTGGGGATTGTTTATTTTTAAAAAAAAACATAATTTGATTTTATGGACAGCTTTAAAAATTGGATGAAAGATACTGCTAATATACTGTTTGACGACAGTAAAAATGATCTTCGTTCTCTTCCCAAAACCGTTAGGTTACAAATTTTACTCGTATTAAGTTTTATTTGGACAACAGTTTTTAGTTTGTATGTGTTCTCATATACTACTTTTGTGTTTGGATGGACTGGCCTTTTTTTAGCTCATATTGGATTAATTTTTGCTGTTTATATGACATTTAAACATTTTCATAGAGCCGAAGAAAATTCTTCTAGTGTTTTTAAAACAAAAAATTTTGATCCTTTCAAAATTATGGTTCTTGTTTTTGTAATTGTATTTATATTTGTTTTTTCTAAGGGTATTGAAGTATTAACAAGCCCAAACCCATATTCTTACTCAATTCCATACGAAGGCTCCTCAAAATCAGTATTTGAAAAATGGCTACCATTTAGTAAAGATAAGTAATGCAGAATATAGCAAAAAATTTACAGCTAATTTTAATGTGTATTATTTTAGTGAGTACAGTGATTGCTGTTGGAATAGAAATTAACAAAATGTTTTTAAATCAATCAGTAACTTTAGCGGATTTACTATTAATGTTTCTATACCTTGAAGTATTAGCAATGGTTAGAGTTTTTTGGGATCAGCAATCTATTAGTATTACTCTACCACTTTTAATAGCGATCACAGCTTTAGCACGATTTATTATTCTTCAAGGAAAAGAAATGGATCCAGCAGCGCTAGTTTATGAGGCAGTTGCTATAGTATTAATTGCTGGAGCGATAGTTATTTTAAGATTAAGACACAGTGATAAACTAGGTCTAAAGAAAAAAAAATCAAAATAGTTTAATATGAATTTTGAAGCTTCAAGGGCTAAGGCCTTAGACAAATTAAATTATTTTGTTCAGAATAATCTTTCAGAGTATTCAAAACTCAGAAACTTTGATTTTGGACCAGAAAATAGAACGAATATTTCTTGTTTATCTCCATATATAACTCACGGTATCATTAATGAGAGAGAAGTAATTGAAAAATCTCTAAGTAAATTTTCTTTTTCAAAAAATGAAAAATTTATTCAAGAAGTTTTGTGGCGTGTATACTGGAAAGGCTGGTTAGAATTAAGACCGAATGTTTGGTCTGACTATTTAATAGAATTAAATAATATTAAAGACGAATTTAAAAACAATAAAAACTATCTTAATGCGATTGAAGGAAAAACAAACGTAGAGTGCTTTAACGTATGGATTAATGAGCTAAAAGAAAACAATTATTTGCATAATCATACGAGAATGTGGTTTGCTAGTATTTGGATCTTTACTTTAGATCTACCCTGGCAATTAGGTGCGGAATTTTTTATGCAACATCTTTATGATGGAGATGCAGCATCTAATACTCTTGGTTGGAGATGGGTCGCAGGAGTCCAAACACAAGGAAAACACTACTTAGCAAGTGACTGGAATATTAAGAAATTCACAAATAATAGATTCAATAATATAAAATTAATTGAAAACGCTCCTCCTAAAGTTTCTGAAAAAAATTACTCGATTATTAAACAAGATTTTAGCAATCCACAAAATATTGAAGATAAAAATCTATTAATTTTTGAAAATAATCTCTCTTTTGAAATCAGTGATTTTCAGAATAATAAATTTAAAAAAATTTATTTAATTTCTAATAAAAATGAAAATAGATCTATCAAACTTGTTGAAAAAGTAGTGAAATTTAAATCCCTTTTAATCGAAGACCAAAAACAAAGATTAAAGACTAAGTCAATTGATTGTGAAGTCATAGATGTAAGTGAAATTAAAAAAATTGAAAATTGTTATGGTTTATATCCAACAGTGGGTGAAAACTTAGACTATTTAAATTTAAATAACATAAAGTTAGATTTTTTATATAGAAAACTTGATCAATATTCTTGGCAATATTGTAATAAAGGTTTTTTTAATTTTAAAAATTATATTCCTAAAATAATTTCAACTTTTAATTAAAACCACCTGAACATTCCAATAATTCCTGCTGTTGCATAAAAAAATTGTAAAAATAATATTCCTCTATGACCACCCCTATAAGCCCAAATTCCAATTAAGATTGCAGATATAAGTAATAAGCAAAAACCAAAAAACTCTATACCAATATTCATAGCTACAAATAAAGAGTACATTATTGCTGTAATAACCCCTGCCCACTCAAAAATTTTATTATTCATAAAAGTTTTTTAAAATTATTATAAAGAATCTTAGAATAATTATTCATATCTGTCATATTTTCTTTTGCAGATTGATCAAATTTTTCTAATGCTCCATCACCTAATTGATCTTCTAAAGCTTTTTTATATTCTGGCACACATCCCCACTCATTGACTGTTGTATCCTTTATTTCAATATGAAATTGAATTCCATAAGCGTGATTTTTATATTTAAAAATTTGGTATTTAGTGATAGGTGACGATGCTAATAAGGTAACATCTTTATTTTTTTCTATTCCTTCGACCTCATAAGAATGCCATTGCAAACTTTTAATTTCATCAGGAAATTTAGAAAATAAACTATCTTGATTTTTTTCTTCAGTAAAATTGATATTCATCATGCCAATTTCAGCAGGACTAGATTTTACAACATTGCCTCCAATAACCTCGCCTAGTAACTGACAACCTAAACAAAAACCTAAATAAGGTTTTTTTAAATCAACAACAAACTCTTTAATTCTTTTTTTTTCTTCAATTAACCAAGGATATTCTTTTTCCATATAAGTATCCATTGGACCACCCATACAAAACATGCCATCAAATTTACTTAGATCATTGGGAATTTTTTCACCTTCATCTAACTCAACTGTAGTAAGATTTAATCCATCAGCTAACATAAGGTCTTTTATATAACCAGGATCCTCAATTTTAATATGCTGTAAAATAATAATATTCAATATTTATTTATTATACATATTTAATTTTAGATTCTCAAAAATTTTATCTTGCAAGCTTTATAAAGATATCACCCATTCCAGCATCTAAATTTTCCAAAGGAGTGTTGTTTCTTAATTCACAATACCTGCCAGTAACCTGATGACTTTTTACATAATCAATCTCATCTTTATTACAACTTCTACCATCGTGTAGTAATCCTATTACAATTCGGTCATTAAGATTATAAACTTGCTTATCGTTAATTTTTTTTCCATCACAGAAATAGTCTTTATTTACCCTATTAGGAAAATCTTTTTTATTACAAGGGTTTTTTATCGTAAAAACAAAGAATTCTTTAATGCCATCAACGAATTTATATTTCATTTTTTGAACCTTCGAGTACTTCATAATATCACATGAACAAGGGATACAACATTTATAATAATTTCCACAAATTTTTGAATTTGTATCGCTTTCATTAACATATAAAAAATCTGGTTCACTATTAGGATCAATTAATGATCCTGAAACTGCACAATATAATTTGTTAAACTCAACAAAATCTTTATAAGTAATTTTTTTATCTATTATATATTTGAAGAATTTAGGACCAGCAGCATTTCGATTTTGATCAGGAAATATTCTAGACCAATCAGTAATCAATTCTTTATGATAATTTTTTTCCTCAGCAAGAGATTTAAATTGAAATAATATTAAAAATATAATCAAAGAAAGATTTAAAAATTTTTTCATTTTTGTCTTATAGTAATTGTTTGATTTAACTCACTTACTTTAAATAATTTTTTTGTTCCATTAGTCCATTTAATCTCTACTTTAAAATTTTTTTCATTTTTTCTAATTCCATAATGTGCCACAGGCTCCATTTGACATAAGTAACCAGATCCTGCATCAATGGTTTTGGAATGCTTTCTTTTATTAGTTATTAATGTTACCGTGGCTCCTCTCGCTGGAGCACCATATTTATTTAAAGGTTTAATTCTTAGGTATTCATTTTCCTTGTTAACTATTGCTTTATACAAAGTTAATGGTTGTTCTTTGCTTTCACCACGAGCAACTAACAATTCTAAAACTCCATCATTATCAATGTCTGCAACTGCTGCTCCAGTTCCATACCCGCTAGCTTCGAGACCAACTTGAAAATTTATCTGTTCAAATTTTCCATTATCTTTAATACGAAATAATTTGTTTGGTTCTGCTATATTGTTCATAAAAACTTCATCAAAACCATCGTTATCAAAATCTGCTGAAATAATTGTTCTTATTCTAGAAGGTTTATCAAAATCTTTATTTCCTACATCTTTAAATTCGTTTTTTTCCAAAACCCAAGCTCTATGGTATCCAAGCCAATTACCACTCAAAATATCTAATCTACCTCGATAATATATATCTGATAAAGCTGTGCCTCTCCCATTTTGGATTGCATCATCTACTCTGTAATCAAATGCTACATCTTGAAAAATTCCATTGTTATTCTCATAAAGAAAATTTGCTCCTCTCTCATTAGCGGCAAACACATCAATCTTATCAGAAATAATATGTCCAGCTACTACTGCTCGACCACCAGTAATCTTTGCAAGATTTAATTGGGCAGATTTATCGACTATCATGTCATTATCATATTCGTAAAATCTTGTTGGTCCTCCATAATTAGCAACATAAACCCCATAATTTCCATCGCCTTTTCTGTCGACACAAACAACTGATCTGCCTGCTGTTAAATTAAGGTCTCTCTGGTTTTTTTCGATTTCGAATAAATCTATATAATTATTATTTTCTAAATCTATAAGTCTGTCTGAATATTTTTTTTCACCACTATAAGTATCAGTGTTAAGAAAATATATTTCTTCGTATCCATCTTTATCTATATCGCATGCAGCTACACCAATTGTTCTTCTAAACTCATCTGTAAATTTTTTTTGTTTTACAATATCAATTAATTTTCCTTCTTCGTAAGATAAAGCTAGATTAAGATAACCAAAACCTGTGACTACAAAATCAAAATTTCCATCTTGGTTTACGTCCGTTACAGAAACTCCATAACTAAGTCTTTTAGGATTATCGACAATTAGGTTTGTAATATCCTCAAAAAAATCAGCATACAGAATATTTGGGGTAAATAGAAAAAATAAAACTACTATTTTTTTTAAATATTCATTTATTTTAATTTTCATTTTTTTTACTTTTATATTTTTTCATCCAATCACCAAAAATTTTTATAGCATCGTCCATATCCACTGTTTTATTAGGATGATTCTTTGCTCTACCCAGCATGGTTGCTATGACATTCACCTGATACTTAATTGGACGATTTTTAATAGTTTTAATTGTGTAAAGAGCTTTTTCCCTGTTTTTAAACCCCAAACCTTGAGTAGTGGTTTTAGGATTGTAATCTGAATAAAGCGATAAATTTATAGGTCTAGATTTTTTACTTAGTGGCATTTTATCTATGAGTTTAAACATTATTTTATAGTTAAGTTTATCCATCATCTTTTTGGATTTTCCATCAAAACCAATTAGATTAATAGAGGATTTTTTCTTCTTATTAATTTTACAAATTAACTTTACATATCTTTTATGAAAATCTTTTATTTTATCTTGATATATTTTTTTGGCCTCTAAATAAATTCTATCTTTATAATTTGGTGTAGAAATTAGTAAGATTCTACTTTTCCATTTGTATTTTTCTAAATTCATATTTTTTTGCTAGAACATCTCTTTGAGCAATACTTCACTCTTTCCCAATTTAACTTCCATTTTCTTCGCCAAGTAAAAGGTCTTTTACAAACAATACAGATTTTATAAGGAAGATTTTCTTTTTTCATTAAATTGTATTTTGTTTAATAAATTTATCAGCTGCAGATAAAATCATTTTTTTTCTATCTACTTTCATTTTATCAAAAATTCTAACCATCATAGAAAGTCTTGGATTTTTTAAAAAAAACTTTCTATTACGATCTATAAATCTCCAGTAAAGTCCATCCATAATATTGCACCACTCACCTTTTTTAAAATCCATCATTTTCATAAAATAACTTGATCCACAAATGTATGGTTTGGTTGCAAAAATTCCCCCATCGCTAAATAATCCCATACCATATACGTTTGGAACCATAACCCAATCAGAAGAGTCAACAAACATCTCCATGAACCATTTGTAAACAATTACAGGTTTGATCTCACAAAGATTCATGATGTTTGATAAAATCATTAATCTTTCAATGTGATGAGACCATCCATAGTTTAAAGCATTCTTAATTGCATAATCAAGTGGAGGTAAACCAGTTGTTCCCTCGTACCAAGATTTTTTCATTTTTCTATTTTGTTTGAAGAAATTTCCGGTTTCCATTTCATTTGAATAACTTTGATAAATTCCTCTCATGAACTCTCTCCAACCAATTACCTGACGTATATAACCTTCTAATGAATTTAATCTTATTTTTTTATTTTTATGGAATTCTAAAACTTTTTTTATAATAAATTCTGGAGTAATTAATCCTAAGTTAATGTATGGACTTAATGCACTATGAAACAAAATGTTATCTTTTTGATCAACTGCATCTTCATAATCACCAAATAAATTTGATTTTTCTTTAATAAAAAAATTTAAGAGCTTTACAACGTCATTATATTCAGTAGCGAACCAAAAATTTTCAGTTTTACCTGGATGATCTTTGAATAATTTTTCAATAATTGGTTTTAACTTTTTAGTATGATTAGTTTCATTTATTTTTGGAAATTTTGGAATTGAAATATTTTTGGGTAATTTATTTCTATTATCTTCATCAAAGCTCCATTTACCTCCAATTGGGTTTCCATCTGAACCCATCAATATTCCTGATTTTTTTCTAACATCCTTGTAAAAAGTTGCCATGAAAGGTTTTTTTGATTTGGAGAGATATTGTTTAAATTCCTCTCTTGAGTTTAAAAACATTGGAGTTTGAATAATATTCCATTTTATTTTTTCCTTTTTAAGAAATTGATTAATTTTTTTTTCAAAAAATTTATCTTCGACTTCAAAGCTTGAAATCTCTTTTATTTTTTTTGAAATAATTACTTTTTTTAATTTTTTTAAATAATCATCTTTAAATTCTTTATCCTCAATTTTAATATACTCTAATTTAAATTTATCTTTTTTAAGACTATCTGCATGTGAGCGCATTGAGGATAAGAAAAGAAGTATTTTTTGTTTATGGTGTTTTTCATAAGTGCATAATTGGTAATCTTCGGCCATATAAAATAGGTGGTCTTTTTTGAAGCGGTCCAAGTATTTTGATGGAAATAGTTGATTACCCAGTATAAAAAATAACTTCATAATTAAATATAACTAATTAAATTTTTTATGTCAGAAAAATATCTCATTTTTGGTGCGACAGGTTCAATCGGATCTAGCTTAGCTGAACAATTAGTAAACTCAGGAAATTCTGTTCATTTAGTTGGTAGAAATGAAAATGAAACAAAAAGTGTTTCTGAAAAACTTGGGTGTGCTTTCACAATTGTAGATGTTTTAGAAGATGGATTTGTAGAAAAAGTTAAAAATGATATTTCAGAAATAAAAGGTGTTGCTTATTGCGTTGGTTCAATAGATTTAAAACCCCTGAGAATGGTTAATGAAAATGATTTTAATAAATGTATGAAATTAAATCTATATTCTGCAGTTGAAGTTATTAAAGGTTATCAAGAAAGTTTAAAAAAAAATAAAGGTTCTGTAGTTTTATTCTCTACAGTAGCAGCACAAAGAGGATTTACTAATCATGCAATAATTGCTTCGACTAAAGCCGCTGTTGAGGGATTAACTGTTTCGTTGGCAGCTGAATTTGCACCAAATATTAGAGTGAATTGTATTGCACCAAGTTTAACTAACTCAAAGATTGCTGAACCAATGTTAAAAAATAAAGCATTAGCAGATGGAATAGCAAAGGCTCATCCTTTAAAAAGATTGGGTGAAGGAAAAGACTCAGCTTCTCTTGCAAAATTTCTTATCACTGATGACAGCTCTTGGGTTACGGGTCAAATTATTGCTGTTGATGGTGGTAGGTCAAAACTTTCTTAGAGTGAAAAAAATTTTTATTTCCATATTCTTATTTTTAATTTCTATAAATATTTCATTTGCAGAAAATCTTAATTTTGAGAAGATTGTAGATTTAAATGATCCTTGGGGCTCTACATTTGTCAGTAATGATAAATTGCTAATTACAGAAAAAAGTGGAAAAATTAAGATAATAAATCTTAATTCAAAAAAAATTTCTGAAGTAAATCATAATCTTAATTATCGAGAACATGGTCAGGGAGGTTTGCTGGATATTCTTTTTAAAGATAATTTTGTTTATATTTCGTATACTGAAAATAGAGGTAATCAAAAAACCAGCACTTCAATAGCTAAAACTAATTTTAATGAAAAAAACTTAATATTTAAAAATATTTTTCAAGCAAATCCACCAATCGACTCTGGATATCATTTTGGATCAAGATTAGCGATTAAAGATAATTATCTTTTTGCTTCAGCTGGAGAAAGAGGCCAAGGTATGATTGCACAAGATCCAACAAAACATCCTGGAAGTATTATTAGAATTAATATTGATGGAACCATTCCAAAAGATAATCCAAAGTTTCAAGGAAAATCTGATTGGCTTCCAGAAATTTATCAAATAGGAATTAGAAATCCTCAAGGTCTTACTTTGTCTCCATTTGATAATAAAATTTATATGAGTAACCATGGAGCAAGAGGTGGTGATTGGTTTGGTGAGGCAAAAAAAGGTGAAAATTACGGTTGGAAAATTTTAGGATGGGGTGGAACAAATTATTCAGGGCTTCCTATTGGTCCTAAATGGAAACCAGGTTTTTCAAAAGCTATTCATTATTGGGTTCCATCGATCGCTACAAGCGCAATAAGTATTTATAAAGGTAAAGAATTTAATGAATGGAACGGACATGCTTTAATTACTTCACTTAAAGATCAATCTTTAAGAAAGCTAATTTTTAATGATTTATCAAATGTTAAAGAAGATATTATTTTTAAAAATAAGATTGGAAGAATAAGAGATATACAAATACATCCAAAAAATGGAAAAATTTATTTTCTAACAGGAGATAGTTTGTGGCTAATGGAAAAAAATTAGTTTTTATCTCATTAATATTGATTGGAATTTTTTTTTATAATTGTTTAAGTATTGCTATGGAAAAACCTTATCATCATTTACCAGATGGAACTTTTAGAAATCCAGAAGGTTCGCCAGAAAGAAATTCTAATGTTAAATGGTCATATAGAATATTTATAAAAGAAAAGAAGAAGCTTGATATGACAGTTCCCAAAGAACATGTTGTAGAAAAAGAAAAAGTTTTATCAGATTTAAAAAAATATCAAGAAGATGATTATGTCGTTTGGATTGGCCATGCCACTTTTTTAATAAAGCTAGGTGGGACAACAATAATTACTGATCCAGTATTTTCCAAAAATGCTGGACCTTTAATTTTTGGTCCAAAAAGATTTACCGAGCCAGCTTTAACACTTAATGAAATTCCAAAAATAGATTTATTTTTACTAACTCATAATCATTATGATCATCAAGATATGTTTACTATAAGAAAATTTCCTTATAAAGATGCAAAAGTTTTACTTCCTTTAAAGTTGGGTAAATATTTTAAAAGATATAAGGATGTAAATGAAATGGATTGGTATGAAGAAATAAAAATAAATAATAATTTAAAGGTTACTTTTCTACCCGCAGTGCACTGGTCAAAAAGAAGTCTCACAGATACAAACAAAACTTTGTGGGGAAACTTTTTAATTGAGTATAATGGAAAAAAAATTTTATTTGCATGTGATACTGGAGTTGGAAATGTTTATAAAGATATTGGTAATAACTATGGTCCTATTGATCTAACATTTATAAATATAGGAGCCTACAATTTTTATCCAATAATGCCTTACAAAGATAAATCAACTTATCATACTAACCCAGAGGAAGCTTTAGAAATTGCTAAAAATTTAAAAAGTAAAAAAGTAATTGGAATGCATTGGGGAACTTTTGTTCTCTCTTTAGAACCGATTATGGAACCTCCAGTAAGATTTAAAGCTAGTGCAGAAAAATATGGATTCAATAAAGAAGATGCTATTATTTATAAAATTGGTGAGTTTGGATCGTTAAAAAAATTACTTAATTACAACTAATCATCTAATAATTTTTTTTTAGCTTTTTCGAATTCATCCTGAGTTAAAATACCATCTTTTAAAAGGTTATTTAATTTGTCGATTTCCTCACTTAAATTTTTTTTGTTATCGAGAGAATTTTCGTTCTCATCATTTTTTAAGTTTGCTTCCTCCTTAAGTGCACTTTTAGCCTCTGACCCTTTCATTATTGCACTAACACCTAAATAAAGTACAAAAGCAAAAATTGGGATAACTAAACCAAAAAAAATTATTTTTTCCATAAATTAATCCTCGTCCTCTTCTCTCCAATTTTTTTCATACATCAACCAAGCAGCTAATATAACTGAAAATGTACCAATAATCATGCCATAATCAAATCCAGTTTGTTGATCATATAGATACCAACCTAATTGAGTTGCACCAATAGGGGGAATTGTAAGTATGCCCATTATGATTACAATTCTATATGGATATTTTGGTTTTTTCATAACCAAACTTATCAAATATTTTTTATGGATTTAAATATTAAATTTGCGATCTTTTGAAACAGTCGATTGTATTTTTAAGCAAACAAGCAATCGTCATTGGGCCAACCCCACCAGGAACGGGAGTCAAAGCCTTTGCATTTTTTGAAACTTCGTCAAAAGCTACATCTCCAACAATGCCCTTATCTGTTTTATTAATACCTACATCAATTACTATGGTATTTTTTTTAACCCAATCACCTTTAACAAGTTCAGGTATTCCAACTGCTGCAACAATAATATCTGCCTCAAGACATTCAGCTTTTAAATCTTTCGTTCTTGAATGTGTAATAGTAACAGTGCAGTTTTCTTTTAAAAGAAGTTGTGTCATTGGTTTACCATTTAAATTTGATCTACCAACAATAACAGCTTTCTTTCCACTCAAATTAGGTTCTATCTTTTTGATTAAAAGATAACATCCTAATGGTGTACATGGTACTGAACTCTCATAACCAGATGAAAGATTTCCAACATTCATAGGATGAAAACCATCTACATCTTTTGAGGGATGAATAGCTTCAATTACTTTTTGTTTGTCTATATGTTTAGGAAGAGGTAACTGGACTAAAATACCAGACACCGACTCATCTTTATTTAATTCCTCTATTTTTTTTAAAACAATTTTTTCTTCTACTGAATCTGGATATTTTATAACATCAGATTTAAGCCCAACTTCATTCGCAGATTTTTCTTTATTTCGAACATAAATTTGACTTGGAGTTAAATCACCTATTAAAATTACTGTTAATCCTGGTACCTTGTTATATTTTATTTTTAATTCTGAAACTTCTTTTTTTAGTTCCTCTCTCAAAAGTGCTGCTTCTTTTTTACCATCAATCAAAATCATAAATTTTTAAAATATCATTGGTGCAATGTAGAGCTTCATACACATTTCTATGAACCAAATCAATAGAAGTAAAATTATCGGTGATATATCCAGAGCACCTAAATTTGGAAGAAATCTTCTTATTCTGTTTAAAAAAGGTTCTGTTAGTCTGTAAGTAAAATCTAAGATTACATAAACAAATCTATTTTGTGTATTTAAAACATTAAAAGCAATTAACCAGCTAATTATAACATTTGCTATGACTACATAAGAATAAAGTTTTAATAATTGTAAAACTAAATAAAAGATAGCAATCATTTTTTTTCTACATAAATAGACTGGCTTGGAAAAGCGAAGGATGCTTTATTGTTCTCAACTATTTGTTTAATTTCTATAGCTAAGCGTTCTTTAACAGATAGCCATTCATTCCAACTGTCTGTTTTTGTAAAACAACGAACATACATATCAATTGAGCTGTCAGAAAATTTATCAACTCTAACTGCTACACCAACACTCGTATTAAAATCCTCACTTTTATTAATGTGATTTTCTATTTGATCTCTTATTGTTTTTAATTGCTCAACTGTAGTGTCATATTGAAGAGTTATAATCCAACTTATCAACCAATTTGAGGTTTCACTAATATTGATAACTGCATTTTCTGCAAATTGAAAATTTGGGATAATTGCTAAAGATTTATCAAATTTTCTGATAGTGGTAGATCGAAAACCTATTTTTTCAACTATACCCTCAATTATACCATCAACTAAAATCCAATCACCTATCCTAAACCTTTTTTCAACAAGAACTAAAATTCCTGAAATTAAATTTTTAAATAAATCTTGAGCACCTAAAGCAACAGCAACTCCAAATAAACCAAGACCAGCAATAATTGGTCCTATTTTAATTCCCCACAATTCTAAAACAGCTGCCAGACCTAATATAAATATTAAAATTTTTAAAGATTTAATTATCCAGCCAATTAATTCTCTTGTTAAAAGTTTATCGAGACCACTCAATATATATGAAACAGGTTCGATAATTTGATGGATAACCCAAAAAATTAAAATTGTAATTAATGTTCTATTTATTGTATCAACTACTTCTCTACCATCGTTAGAAAAAGTCATATAATAACTTGCAATAAAAAAACCTAAAACAATCGGTAAAAATCTTGCTGGCCCAATTAAAGAATTTACAAATGTATCATCTAATTTGTTCGTAGTTCTTTTAGAAATAATTTCTAATTTTTTAATAATCAATTTACTTATTAAACCTCTAAAAATTAGAAAGATTAAGAAAATTCCTAATCCTATTAATATTTCAAAAATATCAATACCAAATATGCCTTTATTCCAAACTGACATAAATATTTCTGAAAAATTATTTATTAATTCCATAATTAAATTTTATATAACAAAAACTCTTCTTCACCAGGATTAAAAAGAAATATTTTTTTCCACTTTATTTCATTCAATATAGATGAGGTTTTTTCACCAATACACATTAAATTTGTATTCATCCAGAGCCTTTCGGATTGATGATTTTTAATGAAATTAAGAAAACTTAAAGCACTATTTTGCGAATAAATATAGACCATATCTGGCATATTTACTTTTAACTCCTTAACAAAATTTTCGGCAAATTTTTCATTATGACTTACTTTGTAATTTATAATTCTTTTTACACTGTAACCTTCATTTAATAGCATTTTATCTAAATCAACTGAAATTAACTCGCCGCTTATGTAAAGAAGAGGTTTATCTTTAGATAAATAATTCTGTAAAATTAATTCTTTTAAATTCAAAACATTACCCTCAGCAGCAATCGTATTTTGAAAACCTGCACCTCTAGCCTTTTTTTCAGTCATGCCACCAACGCAAAAACAAATAATATTTTTATCTAATTTGTTTAAATCTAAAAACTTTACTGCATTTGCACTTGTAAAAATAATTGCACCATAATCATTAAAATTTACATCCTCGTAATTAATTTTTTCTATTTTTAATAGTGGAAGATGTGAAACTTGATGACCTAATGATTTAAACTTTAAAATTATTTCTGAACAGTCTTCTAGTGGTCTAGTTAATAAAATATGCATATTATCTTTTATATGAATTATTTGATTTTTTTTTTAAAATTTGACCAATTTCTTTCCCAACTTCTCTAAATTTTACAATATTTTCAATTTTTTTTTCATAAAATCTTTTTGAACCATCTAAAGAGAAAAGTTCTGCTTCTAAGATAATATTTTCTCCATCGATTATAGAATATGCCCCTATAGCAGTTTCACAATCACCTTCTAAAACTTTTAAGATATTTCTTTCTGCATGCGCTCTTTTATATGTTTCTTCATGATTAATTTTTTTTAATAAAGAAATTATATCTTTATCATTTTCTCTACATTGAAGTGCAATAATACCTTGCCCAGCACTTGGGATAATTTCCTTGGTTGTAAATATTTCAGTAATTTCATTTTCAAGTTGTAGATATTTTATTCCTGCGAGAGACAAAATTATTGCATCATACTGGCCTTCTTTTAATTTTTTTAATCTGGTATCAATGTTGCCTCTAATTAATTTACAATTTATATCTGGTCTTATTTTTTTTATCTGAAACTCTCTTCTATATGAAGATGTTCCCACAATTGAATTTAAATCTAATTCCTTTAACTTTTTTTTATCTCTAGAAATCAAAATTTCTTTTGGGTCGTTTCTTTCTAAAAAAATATCAGTTATTAAACCATCTGTTTCTATAGCTGGTAAATCCTTTAAAGCATGAACTGCTACATCAATTCTTTTTTCTTGAAGTTCTTTTTCTATGCTACTTGAAAATAAACCTTTACCACCAAATTCAGAAAGTCTTGAATCTTTAACTTGGTCACCTTTGGTCGTGATCTTTTTAATTACTATATCCTCATTACTTAATTCTGTATTTCTAATAATATCGTCCTTAGCTTTTTGTGCATAGAGTAATGCTAATTTACTACCTCTAGATCCAATTGTTATTTTTTTATTCATTAATAAATTTATTTCTTTTTTGTAATGAGATTGTACAATTATTAAAAACTATTTGAATGAGTAAAAAACCCTTAATTCTTGGAATAGAGTCGAGTTGTGACGAAACAGCTGCATCAATTATAACAGAAAATGATCAAGGAAATCCTATTGTCTTATCAAATATTGTATCTAGTCAGGTTGATGTTCATAAAGAATTTGGTGGTGTTGTACCTGAACTTGCTGCTAGATCCCACGTAGAAAAAATTGACCTGATAGTCCAAAAAGCAATTGATGAAAGTAAAATTGATATTAAAGAAATAGATGCTGTCGCATCAACAGCTGGACCCGGTTTAATTGTTTGTCTTTCTGTTGGATTAAGTTTTGGAAAAACTTTTGCTGCTTCTTTAAATAAACCATTTATAGCTGTAAATCATTTAGAAGGTCATGCCTTAAGTCCTAAACTAAATTCAAAATTAAATTATCCATATTTATTATTGTTAATTTCTGGCGGCCATTCTCAATATTTAAGTGTAAAAAATTTAGGTGAATATAAAAGACTTGGAACAACTATTGATGATGCTATTGGTGAAGCATTTGATAAAACTGCAAAACTTTTGGGAATTGAATTTCCTGGTGGTCCACAAGTAGAAGTTTTAGCAAAAAAGGGAGATCCAAATAAATATAATTTACCAAAACCAATTTTTAATAAAGGAGGATGCAATTTATCATTTGCAGGTCTTAAGACAGCAATATTAAATATCACAAAACAAATTAAAACCGAACAAGAAAAATTTGACCTTGCTGCCTCTTTTCAAAAAACAGTAATAGAAATTTTACATAAAAAAACAAAAATAGCTTTTACCGAATTCGAAAACCAAATTAAACCAAAAGAAAAAAAATTTGTTGTTGCTGGTGGTGTTGCGGCAAATAAAGAAATTAGAAATATGTTGATTGAACTTTGTAAAGAAGAAAATTATAAACCTATTTTTCCTCCCATTGAATTATGTGGAGATAACGCGGCTATGATTGCGATGGTCGGATTAGAAAAATTTAAACTAAAACAATTTGATAATTTAGATTATCCTGCAAAACCAAGGTGGCCTTTAGATCAAGATGCGGTATTTCTAAAAGGTGCTGGTGTTAAATTATGAGTAAAAATTATTGGTTATTAAAATCTGAGCCAGATGTTTGGTCTATCGAACAACAAAAAAAGGCTGGAACCAAAGGAGCTGCTTGGGACGGGGTTAGAAACTATCAAGCTGCAAAAAACTTAAAAGCGATGAAAAAGGGTGACCAATGTTTTTTTTATCATTCAAATATTGGAAAAGAGATAGTTGGAGTTGTCGAGGTCATAAAGGAAGCATTCATAGATAAAACTGACCAATCTGGTCGGTTTGTAGCAGTCAAAGTAAAATTTATTAGAAAACTTGAAAAACCTATTACACTTGAAAATATTAAGAAAACTAAGGAATTGAGCCATTTATCATTAATTAAACAAAGTCGACTGTCTGTAATGCCAATAGACTCTAAAAGCTGGAAAATTTTAAATAACATGGGTAAAGTTTAAAATTAAATATATTTATGCCAAAAAAAAAGAAAAAATCGAGAATTAAAAAAAAATCTTCAAATAAAAAAAAAAGGATTATAAAAAAGTCTTCTAAAAGAAGAAATACTGTAAGAAAAAAATCAAAACCGAAAAAAAATTTTACAAAAAAAATAAAAAAAACTGATAACTCATCTTCAGAATTAATATTTAAAACTAAACCAGAGTGGATAAAAAGCGGTCTTGCAAACAAAGCTCAATATCAAAAAAAATACAATGAATCGATCAAAAATAATAATGCTTTTTGGAAAAAAGAAGGAAAAAGAATTTCTTGGATAAAACCATATAAAAAAATTAAAGATGTTAAGTATAGTAAAAATGAAGTTAGAATAAAATGGTTTGAAGATGGAACATTAAATGCGTCAGCAAATTGTATTGATAGACATTTAAAAGATAAGAAAGATAAAACTGCAATTATTTGGGTCGGAGATGATCCAAAAGATACACAAAAAATTTCATATAAACAACTACACCAAAAAGTTTCAAAAGCAGCAAATGGTTTAAAAAAACTAGGAATAAAAAAAGGTGATCGTGTAACAATTTACTTAACTATGATCCCGGAGCTTGCAATTTTAATGTTAGCTTGTGCAAGAATTGGAGCAATACATTCAATTATTTTTGGTGGTTTTTCAGCAGAGTCTATTTCAGGTAGAGTTAATGATTGTGAGTCGGAATATATTATCACTGCTGATGAAGGTGTAAGGGGTGGAAAAACTATTCCACTTAAAGCCACAACTGATGAAGCACTTACTAATTGTCCAAATGTAAAAAAGTGTATTGTAGTAAAAAGAACTGGAAATTATGTTTTTTGGAATAATGATAGAGATGTTTGGTATCATGATTTAATAAAAGATGTTTCAAATCAATGTGATCCTGAGGAAATGAACGCAGAAGATCCTCTATTTATTCTTTATACCTCTGGTTCAACTGGAAAACCTAAAGGAGTGCTACATACAACTGGTGGATATATGGTTTATGCATCAATGACTCATCAATATATTTTTAATTATAAACCAAAAGATATTTATTGGTGCACAGCAGATATTGGTTGGGTTACGGGTCATAGTTACATTATTTATGGTCCACTTTCTAATGGAGCAACAACGATTATGTTTGAAGGTGTTCCAAATTACCCTGATAGTTCTAGATGGTGGCAAATAGTAGATAAATTTAAAGTTAATACTTTTTATACAGCACCAACTGCTATAAGAGCTTTAATGAGAGAAGGTGATGAACCAGTAAATAAAACATCAAGAAAATCTCTTAAATTATTAGGAACAGTTGGTGAGCCAATAAATCCAGAAGCTTGGATGTGGTATTACAAGACTGTTGGAAATTCAAAATGTCCAATTGTCGATACTTGGTGGCAAACTGAAACTGGGGGAATATTAATTGCACCTCAAACAGGTGCTATACCTCTTAAACCAGGTTCAGCAACAAAACCTTTTTACGGAATTAAACCTAGTCTTGTAGATAAAGATGGAAAAGAAATAAAAGGTTCAGGTGAAGGGAGATTATGTATTTCTCAGTCATGGCCAGGACAAATGAGAACAGTTTATGGTGATCATCAAAGATTTATAGATACTTATTTTTCTCAATTTGATGGAAAATATTTTACTGGTGATGGATGTAGAAGAGATAAAGATGGTTATTATTGGATTACAGGAAGAGTTGATGATGTAATTATTGTTTCTGGACATAATCTTGGTACTGCTGAAATTGAAAGTGCTTTTGTAGCTCATCCTAAAGTTGCTGAGGCAGCCGTTGTTGGATACCCACATGACATTAAAGGAAATGGTTTATATTGTTACGTAACACTAAATGCTGGTGAAATTGAAACTGGAGAGCTTGAAAGAGATTTAAAATTATGGGTTAGGAAACAAATTGGTCCCCTGGCTACCCCTGATTTAATTCATTTTACTCCCGGTCTTCCAAAAACAAGATCTGGAAAAATTATGAGAAGAATTTTAAGAAAAATTGCAGCAAATGAACATGGACAACTAGGAGATACAACTACATTAGCTGATCCAAGTGTTGTTGATAGTTTGGTTGAAAATAGAAAAAATACTTAAAAATTTATTCTTTCTTTAAATTCTTTCTTCACAATGTCCCATTTTAAAATCACAGAATTTAATACAATTTTTCTATCTAATGTTTTGAGTTCTTCAGCAATCGGAGCCCACTTAAATAACGATAATGCACTAGGATTAAATGGTAGATCGTTAAAATAATAATCCCAATTCATATTTTGAATTCTTTCATTAAAATTTTTTTTTGCATCTTCCATTATACCTTGCGGCATATTATTTGTAGTCTCATCATCGAGAATTTTTAAAAAAATTTCTTTTGCTTTATCAACGTCTTGGTAGTTTAAATTCGCTTTTAAATAAGAAAATGTAAAGAAAGTAAGATCTTGAAGAGCTACTGCATAAATGTTCCATTTAGCTAAATTAACAGACTTCATGAACTCATCATTTTCGAAATGAAGTACATATCTAGTTCCCATTCTAGTTTTTAAATACCCATAAAGTGTTACTTGGGAAACCCAGGCAGATTTTGTTTGAATAAAATTCTCAAGATCATCTAAGGTGCTCAATTTTTTTTTAGGTATAAAAGCTTTAAAAAGTCCAAATAAATATATTTTGAAATCATTCCAAGTTAGATCTTTCCAAGTAAGTTTATATTTTGCCATAATGCGCTATTTTTGCTTAGTTATAACTCAAAAAGTCGCTTATTTTGAACAATTTTAATACTTTAAATCTCTTTTAGAATGGTTATGGTTTTGGCCAGTTATAACTAAAAAGAGAGAGGTATATAATGTCAAAACAAGCACAACACTGGGAAAAAACCAGGGGATTGTTAATGGTTACATTAGCAATTTGGTTTGTATTCTCAATTGGCATCTTCCTTTTCGGAGCAGAAATGAACGAAGTTACGGGACCATTTGGATATCCGTTAACTTATTGGTTCACTTGTCAAGGTTCTCTTGGAATTTTCGTAATCTTAATTTTCTGGTTTGCGAATAGACAAGAAAAAATTGACGAAGAGTTCGGCTTCAGTGAAAGAGGAGACGACTAATGATTAAAGGTAATTTTATAGACAATTTGCCTAAAGTTTATGGAATCTATACAGGTGGATTTTTAGCTTTCATAATTATTATGGCAATTGCTGAGCAGATGGGTATGTCAGCTAAAGCTATCGGAATTTGTTTCGTAGCCTTTACAGTAGCCATCTACGCGATAATTGGATATCTATCACGTACAGCTCAAGCAGATGCGTATTACGTAGCTGGAAGACAAGTGCCTACCGTGTTCAATGGAATGGCGACTGCAGCAGACTGGATGTCTGGTGCATCGTTCGTTGCCATGGCGGGTGGTATCTACTTCAAAGGTTACGGCTATATGGCACTACTTGTTGGTTGGACTGGTGGTTATGTATTAGTTGCATCTTTATTAGCACCATACCTAAGAAAATTTGGCTGTTACACGGTTCCAGATTTTATTGGTACAAGATACGGTGGTAATTTAGCAAGATTACTTGCAGTAATAGTTTTAACTGTTGCTTCATTTACTTATGTGACTGCACAAATTAACGCTACAGGTACAATTGCATCTGTTGCTCTTGATATTCCATTTCAATACGCTGTATACGTTGGATTAGTAAGTATCTTATTATGTTCAATGTTAGGTGGTATGAGAGGAGTAACTTGGACACAGGTTGCACAATATATCGTTCTAATTATAGCTTACTTACTTCCAGTATTCTGGATCAGTAACAAAATAGGTGCAGGATTCTTCCCACACTTTATGTTAGCTGATGAAGTTTCTAGAATTGCTGAATTAGAAGCTCAGTTTGGTTTTGTTAAAAACTCAGCTGAAAATCTAAAAGAAGTACCAAAAGGCTTAGCTGGAATAACTAAAGCTCACTCAGCGGTTAACGCTACACCTTGGGCATTTATTTCATTAGCATTAGCGATGATGATGGGAACAGCTTCATTACCGCACGTGATGATGAGATACTTTACTACTCCAAGTGTAAAAGCAGCTAGAAAATCAGTAGGTTGGTCTTTATTCTTTATCTTCCTACTTTATTCTTCTGCACCAATGTTAGCGACACTGTCTAAATTGGCATTGATTGATCCATCATTACCAACTGGTATTATTGGAAAATCAGTCTCAGAAGTTCAAGCGATAGATTGGTACCAAAACTGGAACCAAGCAAACCTAATGTTTATCAGCGACTTTAACGGAAATGGAACTGTTGAATTAAACGAGTTCTTCATGGGTGGTAAAGCCGTTGTATTAGCAACTCCAGAAATAGCTGGATTACCATATGTAATCTCAGGTCTAGTTGCTGCGGGAGGTATGGCTGCTGCCATGTCTACAGCAGATGGTTTAATTCTAGCGATTGCAAATGCTTTATCTCATGACTTGTACTACAAGATCATTGATCCAAAAGCAGAAACTGCAAAACGACTAGTTGTTGCAAGGGTTTTACTTGTAGTAATTGGTTTTGCTGGAGCAACTATTGCGGCAATGGAGATCCAAGGTATCTTAGGTTCAGTTATCTGGGCTTTTGACTTTGCGATGTCTGGTTTATTCTTCCCACTTGTACTTGGTGTATGGTGGAAGAGAGCTAACAGAGAAGGTGCTATAGCTGGTATGGCTTTAGGATTAATTTCTGGTGCTGGTTACCTAATTTGGGTAAGAAACGGCGGAAGTGGATTCTTAGGTATTACACAGTTAACGTTTGGTATCTTTGGTTCAGCTGTCAGCTTAGTATCTATGGTTGTAGTAAGTTTAATTACTGCAGAGCCTAATGCTGCAACACAAAAAATGGTTGATGAGGTTCGTGTACCATCTGGTAAATCGATCCTTGGCAAACAACATTAAATAATTTTATAAGGGGCGATTAATTTCGCCCCTTTTAATTTCCTTTTTTTTCCAATATAAATTTCAAATGTCAGCTAATTTTCATCCTTTAGTTTATATTATTGATTATATTTTGGGTGTAATAATGTGGACTTTGATTGGAAGAGTTGCAATGAACATTTTCCAAAGAGAAGATTCTCAGTTCTTTTTTATGAGAGTGTTTGTTAAATTTACAAATCCCCTAATTTCTTTATTTAAGCCTATAACCCCAGCATTTATTATTAGACCATTGGTACCTTTATATGTAGCTTGGTTTTTTTTTATGATTAGATTTTACTTAATGCCATGGATTTTAGGATATTCAGTTATGGGAATGTTGTCTTTTCCATTGGAAAGTGAAATTTCGAGACAAATTTACCAATTTTTTAATTAAATTTTATTTTAAAAGTTGATACTAGTAATCTTAGTTATCAATGAAAAAAATACAAATTTCACCTTCAATTTTATCAGCTGATTTTAGTCAATTAGGCAATGAGATTAAAAGACTAATAGATGCAGGTGCGGATATGGTTCATGTTGATGTTATGGATGGACACTTTGTACCTAATTTAACCATCGGTCCACCAGTGATAAAAGCTTTAAAAAAAAATTCATCAATTCCATTTGATGTACACCTAATGATCTCACCAGTTCATAAATATATTGAGGCATTTGCTAATGCCGGCGCTGATATAATTACAATTCATCCGGAAGCTACTGAGGATCTCCAAAATTCAATTAACAAGATTAAAGAATTAAAAAAAAAAGTAGGTATTTCGTTAAATCCAGAAACTAAAATTGACGTAGTTAAAAAATTTTTAAACCAGATTGATTTAATATTGATTATGAGTGTAAATCCGGGTTTCGGCGGTCAAAAATTTATGCCTGAAGTTCTAAAGAAAATAAAAGATCTCGTTGATATTCAAAAAAAAGAAGGAATTAATTTTGATATTGAAATAGATGGTGGAATTAATTTTGAAAATTCCAAGCTAGCTATCGAAGCAGGTGCTAACATATTGGTATCAGGAACTACTATTTTTAAAAGCAATGATGGTAATATCAAAAAAAATATAGATTTATTGAGATCAATATAACTAACTAACTCAAAAACATGTTAGATATCTTAAGACAAATTTATCTTAATTCTATTTTTTATGATAAAAAAATATCAAGAAAATTTAAAGAAAATCTTGAATTCAAACCAAGTACTCATCTTCTTACATCAATTGTAAAAATTCAAACAAAGAAAATGAATATTGAAGATTTTTCTGTAGAAACTTTTTGGTCGAATAAAGAATTAAGTGATAAACAAATTAATAAACTAAATAATTTTTTTTGGCTTTTCAGTCTTGATTTAAAATCTTCCCCTGCTTCAACACAATCAATTATTAAAAATTGGTACGAAATTAATTACAAATATAACTCGAAAAGTTGGAATTTTAATATTACATCTAAAAGAATAATTTCTTGGTTATCTAATTCCAAACTCACTTATGATGAAAGTGATAACTATTACAAAAAGAATTTCAATCGTATTGTTCAAAAACAAGCTTTACACCTTTTGAATCAAATAGATAAAATTGAAAATTATAACAATAGATTAGTTGGAACAGCTGCAATTATTCTTGTTGGTATTTGTTATAATGATGAAAAAAATTTCATTGGTAAAGGCCTAAATCATTTAAAAAAGATACTTAAAAATTCACTTGATGATTTTAATTTTCCAAAATCCAGAAACATCAAATCATCAATTTTTTTCCTTAAATATTTAATTATAATTCGAGAATGGTTTAAAGAATCACAGATCGAAATTCCTGATTTTATAAATGAAAACATCTTTCATCTTGGTCAATCATATGCATTCTTTTGGAAAAATATAAATTTTGATCCACTATTTAATGGTAATAATATATCAAGTAATTTTGAATTTGATCATTATCTTAAAAGATTAGGTTATTCCTTTAAAAATGATAATCATGAGTTTTCAAATTATGTTGGATTAAAAAATAAAAAGATCCATCTTTTTATGGATGTAGGTCCTTCTCCAAATAAAAAATTTTCTAAAGATTACCAAGCAGGTGCATTATCATTTGAATTTATTTCTAACGGTAAAAAATTATTTACAAACTCAGGATACCATAATGATAAAAATTTAAGATTAAACAAATTATCCCGCTCGTCGGCAGTTCATAATGTTTTAGTTTTAGATGATAATTCATCTTGTAAATTTAAGAAAAAAATAAATGCCCAATTAGAAATTAAAGATAATCTTAAAATAATAAAAAAAAAAATAATTTATGAGAAAGATTATTGGAAAATTATAGCTTCTCATGACGGATATTTAAAAAAATATAATATATTTTATGAGAGAGAAATTGAATTTTATACTGATGTTAATAAGTTAGTAGGAATTGAAAAAATATTCGGAAAAAAAAATATCCCCAATCTTAAATTTGATATTCGTTTTCATTTAGATCCAGAATCAAAAGCAACGAAAACCCAAGATAATAAATCTATTTTAATTGAATTGGGTAATGAAGGATGGAAATTTACATGTGAAAACCATCAAATTGAGATTGATAATGGTTTATATTTCGGTAAGAAAAATACTTACATAGAAAACCAAAATATATTTGTTTCTGGGATTACTAATTTGCAGAATAATAATATTAAATGGGAACTAAAAAAAATATAATGAATAAAATCAAAAGAGCTTTAATTTCAGTTTCTGACAAAAAAAACTTAAAACCTCTTTTAAAAATATTAAAAAAATTTAAAATTGAAACAGTAAGCTCCGGCGGCACATATAAAAAAATTAAAAATTTAGGATTTGATTGTATTGAAGTTTCGAACTTTACAGAATTTCCAGAAATTTTAGAAGGAAGAGTAAAAACACTTCATCCAAAAATTCATGCTGGTATTTTATATAAGAGAAAAAATAAAAAACATTTAAAGAATATTAAAGAAAATAACTTAAACACAATTGATTTGGTAATCGTCAATTTTTATCCTTTTGAGGAGGTAATTCAAAATACATCAAATCATGAAAATATTATAGAGAATATAGATATTGGGGGTCCTACAATGGTTCGAGCTGCTGCTAAAAATTATAATGATGTTACCGTTATTACCTCAATTGATCAATATGATGAACTTTTAAATCAATTAAATAAAAATAAAGGATCTACAACTTTAGAATTTAGAAAAAAACTTTCACTAAATGCATTTTCTGAGACCGCATATTATGACTCTTTAATTGCAAATTACTTTAATAAAATCACTAATAACTATTTTCCTCAAAAAAAAATATTTCATACCAATTTAATAGAAAGATTAAGATATGGAGAAAATCCTCATCAAAAAAGCGCAATTTATTCTTATAACAACTCACTAAAATTAAAAAAGTTAAATGGAAAACAACTGAGTTATAATAACTTTAACGACATTTATGCTGCTCTAACTTTATCTAAATCTTTACCTAAAGAAACTGGCGTTGTGATTGTTAAACACTCAAATCCATGTGGTGTATCGATTATCAAAGATAAAATTAAATGTTACCAATCAGCTTTAGCATGCGACCCTATAAGTGCTTTTGGAGGAATAGTTTCCTGCAATTTTAAAGTAAATCGTGACTTAGCCCTAGAGTTAAATAAGATTTTCTTGGAAGTAATCATTGCAAACAAATTTGATAAAAATGCTATTAAAATTCTTAAAAAGAAAAAAAATTTAAGATTAATTGATGCTAGTGATTTTCAATTTAAAGAAGAATTTAAGATAAATTCATTTGATAATGCAATTTTATTTCAAAATGAGGATAAAATTAAATTTAACCCACGAGATTTCAAAATAGTATCAAAAACAAAACCAAACAAAGAACAAATGCAAAATTTAATTTTTGCGTTTAATGTTTGTAGATATGTAAAATCAAATGCTATTGTTTTAGCGCATGATAAAAGTATAGTTGGTATTGGTTCTGGACAATCAAGTAGGGTAGATAGTTGTAGAATAGCTATAAATAAGATGAAAAAATTTAAAAATCCATCTGAAAATATAGTTGCTGCATCAGATGCTTTTTTTCCTTTTGTAGACGGGATTGAAATGCTTGTTCAATCTGGAGTTTCTGCAATTATTCAACCCTCAGGCTCAATAAATGACAAAGATATAATTAAATATGCTAATCAAACTGATACGATTTTAGTTTTTTCTAAAACAAGACATTTTAGACATTAGTAATTGTATCGATCTTAGCTGCTAAAATAAAATCATTTTCTGATAATCCCTCTATAGCATGCGTTGTAATTTTTATTTTTGCATATCCCCATCCAAAAATAATATCAGGGTGATGGCCTTCTTCTTCAGCTATACCACCTACTTTATTTATAAATTTTTGGCTATCTAAAAAATTTTTAAACTTAAAATCTTTTTCTAAAAAGAAAATTTTTTTCTCATTTTCAATTAATGACCAACCATCTACCATCTTTTGGTGTTTATGAATTTCAGATATATCAAATGGTATCGCTCCACCTTCACACGGCACACATTTTTTTTTTATTAAATCCGTCATAATAATTGGAGCGGGCAAAGGGGATCGAACCCTCGACCTTCTCGTTGGCAACGAGACGCTCTACCACTGAGCTACGCCCGCTTGTTAAAAAAGATTATAAATAGTGCGTTTTTAAAATGCAAGTAATTTAAATCAAATATATTTTAATTCCTCTAAATTTTTTTTAAAACTTATATTTAACTTATTTTGAAAATCATGTTCAATGCTTTTTCTCCAATCGTTATCTGGACCCAAATGAAAAAATGGAATTTTCTTTAGATTTTTTTTTGAATTTAACGATTCAGAAAAACCCTCATTCTCTTCAATTTTTTTTAATTTTTTAAAACTAGTACTAGACAAAGCGTTCAAAGCTTTTTTTTTATCAAAATTATTAACATTTTTAGTTATCTTGTTTATAAAAAAAATTAAATCTTTAAAAACTTTATATGTTTGATCACTTAAATCTTCATATTTAATAATCATAGTTGGAAAAATTTTATTATTTATCCATGATTGATAATTTTTCTCCCATGAACTTATAAATTGAAAATCACTATAATCATTTTTTTTAAAATGGTCATAGGTAAATTTTTTTTCACTCTTCATAAAATCAAAAGATTCATCATAGCTCATTTCAAAATGATTCTTTAAAGATGTAATTACATTTCTTGGATCTCTGACAATATAAACTGCACCTATAGAATTTTGAGTATTTGTAAATTGATATCCACCCATAACACCTAAAAAATTATGAGTTTTAAAAAATTTAATTTTTTTGTCCTGATTTATTAATTCTTGTGCTTTTATCCATAATTTAGAAGTTTCACCAGCAATTTCTTTTTTATATTCAAAATTTTCAAAATGTTTTTTTTCTGGAAACTGGCTTATTTTTTTTAATAAATTATCATTAGAAAAAAAACCATCTGACGTAAAATAGTAAGCACTTAATAAAGCTCTCAACCATGTGTTTCCACTTTTAGGGTATGATGCTATCCAAAAAATCATAATTTAATATTAATTTAAATTTTTTTTATAATTTTATAAAAAAATATAGTATAAATTTTAAAAAAATATTTATGAATTTACCAAAAAAAATACCTATATTTCCATTAAGTAATTTTATCATTTTTCCCAAAGCTACAGTGCCATTAAATATTTTTGAACCAAGATATATCGATATGGTAAATGATAGTTTAAAATCAAACAAGCTAATTGGAATGATACAACCCAGGAAATCCAAGAAAATTGAAAATCAAATGCCCGATCTACACAATATCGGATGTTTAGGAAAAATCATAAGTTTTAAAGAAACTGAAGATAAAAGATTTTTGATTGAATTAAGAGGCATAATTAGATTTAAAATTGGAAAAGAATTAGAAACAAAAAAAAAATATCGTGAATATGAGATAAATTTTGATAATTATTTAGAGGATTTAAAAGATAATAAAGAAGATTTAAAATTTTCAGATTTAAAAATAATTTTTAAAGATTTAAAACTTTTTTTTGAAAAAAGAGGTTTCATAATTAATTG
The DNA here is from genome assembly GCA_902627735.1 of uncultured Pelagibacteraceae bacterium. Lineage (GTDB taxonomy): Bacteria > Pseudomonadota > Alphaproteobacteria > Pelagibacterales > Pelagibacteraceae > Pelagibacter. The sequence goes on along the minus strand of CACOKI010000001.1, from coordinate 819 downwards.
GAAAGCACTTGAAAAGCAAAGTTTAGATGAAATAATTAATGCTCTGGTTATGGCATCACCTTTCACTTTGGAAGAAAAACAGATTTTACTTGAAACTGAAAATTTAAATATCAGAAGTAATAAAATTTCTGAAATTTTAAAAACTTATAGTTTAGATAATTACAATAATACAACGATACAATAATTTGTATTAAATTATTCCATTATCAGCAGACTTAGTAAAAAAATTATTAGCTATTTTGTTTTTGCCCAAAAGTTGAATAGATTTGCTTAAAATATTACTACTTATTTTACTTTCTAATTTAAAAAACTCATAAATAAAATCAATTCCATTTGAAAAAAGATAATTTTTGTGTCTAACTTTTTTTTCAAAATCAATTAAAATAGATTTATCTAATTCCAATCCATTATCTAATCTTTTTTTAATTATCATTAATATTTCTTTAATATCTCTTATAGACATATTAAAACCCTGGCCAGCTAAAGGATGCAATCTATGAAGCATATCCCCAAAGGCAAGAATATTTTTATTATAATAAGATCTTAAATTAGATGACTTTAAATCAAACTTAGCAATTTTATAAATTTTGATAATTGAATATTTTGAATTGTATTTTTTAATATAATCTCTCAAATCTAAGTTTTTCTCATTTCTTACAGAAAAAACTATAGAAGTTTCTGTATTTGAAACTGGTAAAAATGCAAAAGGTCCCTTTTTTGTAAAAATTTGCTTTGCAATATTATTGGGCAACTTTTTATGTTTTATAATAGTTGTATAAGCATAACTATCATAGTTTTTTTCAATTTTTCTAAAAAAAT